>CAZRDB010000031.1:0-3364 GCA_964598695.1 uncultured Armatimonadia bacterium | reverse complement strand
GGTGGGGGCGTGGGCCGGCGGGTTGTGGGGTTAGGCAGTTTACGCGCAGCACCAGTCGTGGCCCTCGAACGCGACCACGAGGAAGCCCTGGTTGGTCAAGGGGATCTCGCGCCCGACCACATCGCCGTGTGCGGTCGCGCCCGGACGCAGCCCGGCCAGCGCGCGCGTCACCTCCTCGGCCGCTGCGCGCACGTGGATCGTGTCGAGGCTGGTGTCGAACGTCAGCACACCTCGGAAACTGGTCAGGTCCTCACCGTCTTGCGACATCGGGCACCTCCGGGCGTAGCTTTCGCCCGCGCGGAGGCCGCTCCTGCGCAGGGCAGGAGCGCGGCACAGCGGCGCGGAAGCTGTGGACAGCGCCCACAGGATCGGAGGGATCGCCGTGACATCGCGCGAGCGCCTGCTGACCTCCCTCGCACACCGGGAGCCCGACCGCGTGCCGATCGACCTCGGTTCGACCGCCGTCACGGGCATCTCGGCCAGCGCCCTCTCGCGGCTGCGCGCCGCGCTCGGCCTCGACGCACCCGGCGCACGCGTCCACGTGACCGAGCCCTACCAGATGCTCGGCAACGTGGAGGACGACCTCCGCAGTGCCCTCGGAATCGACACCGAGGGCATTCCCGCCTACCGCACGCTGTTCGGCTTCGCGAACGAGGCCTGGCGCGCGTGGCGGCTGTTCGACGGCACACCCGTGCTCGTGCCCGAGGGGTTCAACTCCGAGCCCGAGCCCAACGGCGACCTGCTCCTCTACCCGGAAGGGGACCGCAGCGCGCCCCCGAGCGGGCGGCTGCCGAAGGACGGCTTCTACTTCGACACGATCATCCGCCAGGATCCCATCGACGAGGATCGGCTCGACCCGGCCGACAACCTCGAGGAGTTCGCTCCCATCTCCGATGCCGAGCTGGCGCACATCCGGGCCCATGCCGAGCGGATCCGCGCGGGCTCCGAGCGCGCCGTCGTAGCCGTGATCGGCGGGCTCGCGTTCGGCGACATCGCGCTCGTGCCGGCCCCGTGGCTGAAGCGTCCGCGCGGGATCCGCGACGTCGCCGAGTGGTACATGTCGCTCGCGCTCAGGCCCGAGTACGTCCGGGCAGTGTTCGAGCAGCAGTGCGAGATCGGCCTCGCCAACCTCGAGCGCATCGCCGAGGTCGCCGGCGACCTGATCGACGTCGCGATGCTCACGGGGACCGACTTCGGCACCCAGCGGGGGCTGTTCGCCTCGGTCGAGTCGTACCGGCAGCTCTTCAAGCCGTTCCATCTCGAGGTCAACCACTGGATCCACGCCCACACGCCCTGGAAGACCTTCGCCCACTCCTGCGGCGCGATCGAGCCGCTGATCGGCGACTTGATCGAGGCGGGCTTCGACATCCTGAACCCGGTGCAGCTCTCCGCCGAAGGCATGGACCCACGCCACCTCAAGCGGGCCTACGGGGACCGGATCACCTTCTGGGGGGCGGCGGTCGACACGCAGCACACGCTGCCCTTCGGGACCCCCGAGGAGGTCCGCGCCGAGGTCCTGGAGCGACTGGAGATCCTGTCGCCGGGCGGGGGCTTCGTCTTCAACCCGATCCACAACGTCCAGCCGCTGACGCCCCCCGCGAACCTCGTCGCGATGTACAACGCCCACCGCGAGTTCCACGGGCTCCCCCCGCTCGGCGGCTAGTCCGAGCTAGAACGAGACCCCGACGGTGCGGCTTCCCCCCTGGCCCTCGGGGTAGCTCCATTGCTCCCGGACCCAGTTGGCGACCTGCTCATCGTACTCGGGGTGGCCGCTCCGCGAGATCACGCTCGCCTCGACCACACGCCCGGCGCTATCGATCGTCAGCCGCAGCCGGACCGTCCCGTGAATCTCGAGTCGCTGCATCTCCCGGCTGCGGGGGAAGGGAGGCGTTCGCGCGCCCTTGCGGGGCTTCGGCTTGGGCTTCGAGGGCGCCGGCCCCGCACCGCTGCCCGATGCGCCCTGGCCCGACCCGCTAGGCGAGCCCGCGCCCGGAGTCCCGTCCGGCCGTCCGCCCGCTCCCTCGCCCCCGGCGCCCGCGCCGCTCCGGCCTTCACCGGGACCGGCTGGGGCGGGTCCCGCTCCAGCGGCGGGAGGCGCCGGGCCCGCGCCCACAGCGTCCGATCCGCCGGAACCGGAGCCCACGCCCGTGTCGCCCACGGGGGCGGCCGGAGGGGCGTGCGTCTCCGACGCCGGCGCGTCGGGCTCGATACGGGTGGGGGGCGCGTCCGGCTGGGACCGGCCGGGCGCCTCGGAGGCCGTCACGTCGGACCCGCGCGCTGTCGGAGCGCTCACGGGAAGGTCGAAGAGATCGGGCTCCGATGGGGCCGGTGGACGTGAGGGGTCGGCGACGCCCCCGGTCGGGCCGCCCGGGCCCGGCGCGCGGGTCTCGCTCCAGCGAGCGTCGGGGGCGCGCGGAGCGGGCGCGGGGGAGAGCACGCCCAGGCCCCGGCGGATCGCCTGGACCTCGGCGGAGGGCCCCACGATCGGCCCCTCGGGGAGCGCCTCGGGAGGAGTCTCCTCGACGATCGGGACCTCGTCGAGCACGCGGACCTCGACCGGCGGGGACTCCGGCGTTGCCGTGGGGAGCAGCTCCGTCGCACCGCGGAGACGCACGACGCCCAGCACCGCCAGGTGCAGGGCCAGCGAGATGCCGAGGCAGTGGCTGAACCGCACGCGCGACCTCCTTCCCCTCTCCATTCAGGACTGCCGCGCGGAGTCCTTGGTTCCCTCGCGCCGGGTCTCGGCGACGTGCAGGTAGCGGCGGACCGAGTGCTTGCGGCACGGGATGACGGCGCGCATCGCGAGACCGGCCCCCTCGGCCGTCGCCGAGAGATCGCGCGACGCGAAGAACGCGGCGCGGGGCGCGAGCCGCGCGAAGTTGGCCAGTGACTCCGCGTAGAAGTCGTCGGGCACACGGGTCATCACGTCGTACGGGAGGTTGGTCACAACCGCGTCGAAGGAGCCCGCCAGCGAGCGCACGTCGGCGACCCCGAACACCGTCGGGACCCCCAACGCCCGCGCGTTGCCGGCCGCGCGCGCCGGCATGTCGTGCAGGATGTCGAACCCGGCGGCGCGGATCCCGATCGACTCCGCCTCGATGACGATCGTCCCCGAGCCGCAGCACGGGTCGACGATGCACTCCCCCTGCCGCGCGACGAGATTCACCGCGGCGCGGGCCAGCATGGGTCCGAGGCTGGCGGTGAACGTGAAAGGCTTGTAGATGCGCGGGTTCCAGTCGGTCGTGTTGCGCTCGAGCAACCGGCCGAAGGTCCATCGTCCCTCGTCGAGGATCAGGAAGAAACGGTGGCGTGGCCGATCGAGGCACGGCGCGCCCTCGAGGGTGTCGCCGATCCGCCGGCAGAG
>CAZRDB010000030.1:31231-35159 GCA_964598695.1 uncultured Armatimonadia bacterium | reverse complement strand
AGCCCGTCCGAGGGGTAGGTGTCGAGCAGGTAGCCATCGTCGATGCCCGCGGTGACCCGATCCAGGATCCGCACGCCGCCCTCCGGCAGCGCGCTGGGGCGGATCCACGCCTCGAGCGTGTAGGCCGCCCCGAGCAGCAGGCGCGCGTCGTTCTCGACCTCCAGGTAGCCGCCACCCGCGAAGCGGAGACCGTCGGCTCCCGCCTCGATCCCCTCGCCGACGACGCGGGCCGCGAGGCCGCCTCCCGCGGCGTTGGGGAGCAGCCCATCGGCGAGGGCGGAGGGGTCGTAGAGCGCGACGAGGCCGGTCCCGGGGGGTGGGGGCACGGCACGGTCGGCCGCGAGAGCGGCGATCTCCGCCTCCGTGAGCGCCCGGCCCCAGAGGCTCACGCGCCCCATCTCGCCCACGAAGCGGTGCTCGCCATTGCTGTCGGCGCCGATCCGCAGGGGTCGGCCGTTGCCCGTCTCGGGGCCGATGAGGCCCTCGGGGTTCCAGCCGTCGCCCGGAGCGGCCGCCACGACGGGGGGCTGTGGGCCCTTGAGCGGTCGACTGGGCCGCTCGACCTCGCCCAGGCACACCACCACATGCGCCTCGGCCGGCAGGGCGTCGTAGGGGAGATCGATCTCGGTCTCCGTGTGCTGCCGCCACAGCTTGCCATTCACCCAGACCGCGCGGACCGTGCCGGCGCCCTCGGTGGCGAGGTACAGCCTCTTCGCGCCGAAGCGGACGGGGAAGCGTTGCTCGAGCCGGGTGATCCCGGGCGGGATGTGCGGCACGAGCGTCAGGCGGTCGGCCTTGTAGAGGTACTCGAACAGGCCCCGGAGCATCGCCATCGGCGCGCCCCACGCATCGTAGACGCAGTTGATCGGCAGACCCGGCTGGTATGGGGCCCCGCCGAAGTCCACGAGCGGGTTGTCGAGCCGGAACTCCCGCGCCAGCGCGAGGATCGCCTCCATCGCCCGCCGCGCATCGCCGTACCGGCCGAGGCGGTAGTAGGCGAGGATCATCCGCGCCTCGCAGGTGGTCCAGTGGCCGCCGTTGACCCACGTGCCGAAGCTCCACAGGCCCGTCGGCTCGGTGTACAGGTCATCGAGGCTCGGGTAGTTGGTGATGATCAGGTCGTGTGGCCTGAGCCCGGGGATCTCGTCGATCTTGCGGCAGATGGCCTCGGCCTGGGCATCGTCGACCACGCGGAACGCCACCGCGTCGTGGTTGCAGACGGCCTCGAAGTAGCCGTGGACCGGCGCGCCGTACACCCCGTGCCGGACCCCATCCGGGTCGAGCGACTTGATCAGGTACCCCTCGTCGGTGGTGAGCGCCGCGAGGCCCTGGCGGCTGAGATCGCGCCGCTCCTCGTAGCGCGCGGCCTGCTTGGGCTCCCCCGCGAGCCGCTCCAACTCGATCATCCGATCGAGGGCGGCGATGGTCGTGACCGAGAGGCCGGTGAGGTAGGAGCGGTCGTAGGCGCCGTCGGGGCGTTTCCAGCCGGCGTGGCTGGGGGCGAGGAGGTTCGCGGCCGGCCCGCCGAGGTAGAGGTTGTTGGCGGGGTCGCGCCGGGCGTCGAGGAACTCCATGCTGCGGCGGAGCAGCGGGAGGTAGTGGGCAAGCCCGGCCGGGTCGCGGCCGATGAGCAGGAGGTCGGACTGCAGGACGACCCCCGCGGCGGTGAACTCGACGGCCCAGTCGTGGATGTCCACCCGGCCGTCGCCCTGCTTGTAGATGATCGTCCCTGGCGCCGCGGCATCGCAGAGGCAGCCGTCCGGCGCGACCCAGTCCCGGAAGCTCTTCCGCTGGCCGTCGCCCATCTGCGAGAACCACAGGTCATTGGCGTTGGCGAGGAACGTGCCGTGCGGCTCCGGGAGGAACGGGTGGGCGCAGTAGCTCGTGCCATAGCTGTTCTGGATCCACCACGCGCCCCAGGTCGGCCCCTCGACGAAGCCGTTCCAGGCCGGCGCGTAGAGCATCGTGAGGTTCTGCAGTTCGGGGTCGGGGAGCAGCATCCGGTAGGAGATGTCGAGCAGCTCCAGGTACCGGGCGTCGCCCTGCCCACGGACGTGCCGGCCCTCGTAACCCCACACGACGCGCCCCCCATCCGCACGTGCCGGGCGCGCGCACCGAGCGGCCGCGAAGCCGCCCGCGCACGTCACGAGGAACCGCCGTCGATCGAGCCTCCGCATGTGACGCTCCCTGCTTCCGCACCGGCCTTGTGGCCGCCCGGGCCCCGTCGGCGCTTGTTCCCGCTCCCGGCGAGCGCCCCCTCCCCGCGGCGGTCACCCCGATCGTGCTATCATGGAGTCGTGCCGTGCCGCGCGCACGGCCGATGGGCGGGCGCCCTGAACCTACCCGGCCGGACGGGGGTAGGAACTGAGGGCGGGACGGTTCCGGAGGTGCGCATGTTTGCTCGGACGCGATGGCTCCCCGTCGGGGCCATCCTCGCCACGGGCCTGCTGTTGGCCCTCTCCCCCGCTCCCCGAGCGCAGTCGGCGCTCCGCGCACAGCGCGACGCGGTGTACAAGCAGATCCGCGATGTGCGCGCGAAGAAGGCCGCCGCGAACGCCGAGGCCGCCGACTGCCGGGCTGAGCTGCGCAAGAGCGAAGCGCGTCTGGCGCAGGCCCACCGGCAGCTTGCCGACGCCGAGAACCGGGTCACCCGGACGCGGCAGTCGATCACCGACACCGAGAAGGCCGTCTTCCGCGCCGAGCAGGCCCTCGACCGCCAGCGCAAGGTCAGTGGCGAGCGCCTCCTCGCGATGCACAAGTCGGGGAGTGTGAGCATCCTGCAGGTGCTCGTCGGCGCGAACGACTTCACCGAGATGACCACCCGCGCCTACCTCTACAGTCGGCTCGCCCAGACGGACGCCGAGATCGCGAAGCAGATCGAGGAGCGGCGACGGAAGGCCGAGGCGCTCAAGCTCGATCTCGAGAAGCAGAAGAAGCGCGTCGAGCAGGAGCGCTCGCGGATCGAGGAGGCCAAGGGCCGGATCGCGAGCGAGACCGAGCGCGTGAAGGCGCTCACGGCCCAGAAGCAGGCCGAAGCCGACGAGTGGGCCCGCAAGGAAGACGAACTCGCCGCGCAGTCGCGCGCCCTCACCGACTCGATCAAGGCCTGGACCTCGGGGGGCGCCGGCTACACCGGCCGGTGGACGGGCTCCTGGCGCCAGCCCGCGCCGGGGCACATCTGCTCGCCGTTCGGGATGCGGATGCACCCGATCCTGCACTACCGCCGGATGCACACGGGCGTCGACATCTCCTCGCCGATGGGCGCCCCGATCGTGGCGGCCGGCTCCGGCAAGGTCATCAGCCGCGGCTGGAACGGCGGCTACGGCAACTGCGTCATCATCGACCACGGTGGCGGCCGGACGACGCTCTATGCCCACATGTCGAGCATCGGGGTCTCGCACGGCCAGATCGTGGCGGCCGGGCAGCAGATCGGCCGCGTGGGCTCCACCGGCCTCAGCACCGGCGCCCATCTCCACTTCGAGGTCCGCGTCAACGGCTCGCCGGTGAACCCCGTCGGCAACGGCCTCTAGGACCGGCGGAGAGCCGGCCCCGCAAGGGAGTCGCGGAGCGGTGAGCACAGAGGACTCCACACTGCCCGCCTACGAGCTGCGGTTCCGGCCCGAGGCGATCGCGGCCGCCCTGTGGATCGCGCCCGACCAAGCGATCCGCGAGTTCCGCGACGGGCGGGTCGTCTCCCGGTTCTCGGAGTACTGGGCGGCGCTGCTCTACCAGTTCGAGCGCAACGAGAACTCCAACGAGGCCGGCCACGACGGCACGGTCTCGCACCCGCTGCTGGGGCGTCTCCACTTCTGTGACCGCTGTCTGGGGCAGGGCCTGAACCAAACCCAAAATTAAATTAAAAGCGCCCCCGCCCCCCAAGCCCCCCCCAAACACCGCGCCATCGCGGGGCCAAAAAAATTTACTCACA
>CAZRDB010000030.1:12082-31221 GCA_964598695.1 uncultured Armatimonadia bacterium | reverse complement strand
GTCTGTGTCCGCTGTCTGGGGCAGGGGCGGATCCTCTTCCAGCAGTCGAAGTTCATCGGCTCCGGCCGCGCCTGCACGCGCGAGAACCTGCTCGCTTCGCTGGCGCAGAGCGAGTTCGTCATCGTGGTCGACATCGCCGACTTCCCCGCGATCCGGATGATCCCGGTCGCGACGGCTCGGCTGCGCGCCCTGGTTGAGGAGGGCCTCCTGACGCCCAGTGGGCTGACCCGGACGCTGTTCTACGAGCGGGCCGTCGGCCGCCCGCTCGACCGGGTGAGCTGGCAGATCCGCGAGATCGCCGGAGGAGTCGGGCCCGACCCGGCCTAACACAGCGCCGGACGTCGATGCCGCCGGACGCGAGGGAGCCGACGAGCGCGCCTGCGCGGCGGTCGGGTGCTCGGGAGGTGGAGCTGATGGGGAGGCACGCACGATGGTGTGTGGGGCTGGCGCTCGCGGCCGTCTGTCTGGCGCTCGCACCCGCCCGGGCCGAGCCCCTGCTCGCGATCCGCGTCGTGGGCGACGGCGGGCGGAAGGCCCGGCTCTACCCCGACCACGTCAGCGCCCTGCGCGCGGCGCCCGAGGGCGAGCCGCGCTGGGTGAGCGCCGACCTGGTGCTCGCGAAGTCGCGCGTGGTCCTCGACGGCGTCTACGCCGGCATCGAGCTGCAGACCGAGGCCGGGGCCGAGAAGCTGCGCTTCGGCCGTCGCGCCTTCCTCGGCAAGCTCCTGGAGGCCCTGCTCAAGCGGACCGACATCGCCAGCATCGAGACCAAGAACCGCGCGATCGCCTACGTCGCCGCGGCCCTGCTCGCGGCCGGCGAGCGAGGCATGAACCTCGGTGGACCGATCCAGGAGATCGCGGACGACCTGGTGGGGGCCTTCGAGGCCGATCCCGTCCGTGCGGCTCCCTTGGGCTACTACGCGTGGACCCCACAGCTCGAGGCCGTGTTCCGTGAGAGCCGAGTGATGCAGACTCCGCTCCTGCTCACCGCCCAGCAGAGCCCGCCGGCGCGGTTCCGCAAGTCGTTGGGCTCGGGGGCGGAGGCGCAGTTCGCGGTCGCCAAGCTCCTCTCGGAGACGATCCGGCAGGACAAGGCCCTCCTCGAGCACTACCGCAAGCTCAACGCGCTCTACGGAGCGCTCTGGGGCCGGCGCGTCTCCCTCGGCCCCCTCGACCTCGACGAGGCCAACGACCTCGCCACTCTCGCCCTGATGAACGACTACGACATCATCGCGCGGCGCTCGCCCGGCGGGGTCGTCGAGTGGCGGCTGCTGCCGTACGAGTTCACTCGGCTGCAGGGGCCGCTCGCCCGCGCGTACGCCACGCGCGATGAGGCCAACAAGCCCGTGACCGTGGAGCAGTACGTGGGGCTGATCCGGAGTGGCACCAACACGCTGGCCCCGCCGCAGGGCGGGGGAGTGCCCGACCGCGAGCTGTACGCGCTCGAGCCGATGCTGCTGTACGGCAACGCGCCCGAGGGCGCCGCCATCGAGACCACGCCCTCGTACCGCGATCGGCTCCCCTCCCTGTTCGGCTGGACGCCCACCACCGAGCGCGAGGCGCGGCCGGCCCGCCGACTGCCCCGGGATGCCCCCTCGGTGCAGCCGCTCGCACTCGAGCCGATCCCGACGCTGTATCTCCGCCAGGCCCGGGCGGCCAGCATGCTCCGGCGGGCGCTGGAGGGCGTCTTCAGCACCAGCTCGTGCCAGCAGATCCACGGCCTGCGCGAGGACGGCGTGAAGGTGAGCACCGCTGTCGGGCCGGAGCTGCGCGGGCTGGAGGACCTCCTGCTCGGCTGCTTCAGTCTCACCTGCGTGCGGCTGCAGATGGACCCGACGGCCTCGCGGGAGCTGCAGGAACTCGCGAGCGAGGAGAAGGCGACCTACGCGTCGGAGCAGCTCGCACCGCTGCAGTCCAAGGCCCAGACGTGGGTCGACTCCTGTCTCGACGACCCCGACTGCGCGCGCGACAGCCGCTCGATCGCGCCGGTCGCCGAGCGGCTCGACGGCCGCGTGGAGTGTTGGGTGGAGCTTGGGGTGCGTCTGCTGGAGTACCAGCTCAGCCCCGGCAAGAGCGCCGAGGACCAGCGTCCCGTCCGCCTCTGGGGTACCGTCCTCGTCTGCACGCCCACGACGCGCCGGGCCCCCGTGGGCTCCGTGGCCGACCTCCGTGCCGAGCTGGATCGGGCTCCCGAGGGATCCAGCGCCCTGCGCGCGGTGGGCGCTGGGGGAGGCCAGTCGTGCCTCTCGCTGCTGCTCAAGGCCGGCTGCCCCATCGTCCTCGTGCTGACGCTGGTGGCCTTCCTGCTGGTGGTCGCGATGCGGCTCCGCACCGGCCCGCGGTACGCGGTCCGGCGTGGGCCCCGGCAGAGGAGAGTCGTTCGGCGCAAGGCCGATGACGAGGACTAGAGCGGCGCGATCCCCAGTGCCCTCTCGGCGCCGCCACGGTCGCCGGCCGCCAGCAGCGACAGGCCGTGAAGGCGGCGCAGTCCGTCATCCGCTCCCGGCGCCGTCGCGAACGGCTCCAGCGCGCTCACAGCCTCCAGCGGTCTGCCGAGCTTCAGCGCGATGAGCGCCAGTGTCGCCGCGTCGGGCGCCGTTCGGGGGGCCGGTCGGGCCAGGCGCTCGCGGGCGTGGGCCTCGGCCTCCTTCTCCGCCCCCGACCATAGCAGCGCCAGGCAGGCGAGCCGCGCGGGCGTCGTGTCGGCGTCTTCGCCCTCGTCGGCGAACTCCAGCAGCGAGGCGGCCAGCCGTCGGCCGGACTCGCGGCGGCCGGCCGGCGTGTGGGCCAGCAGCCCCGTCTCGCCCACAGCGGCGAAGACCAGCGCTTCGGCGTTCGCGGGGCGCTGGCGGCCCAGGATCTGCGCCAGCACGCGCGCCCCCTCCTCGCCGGGGCTCGCGAGGCAGGTCGCCAGGGCCGCGAGCGAGGCGTGGAGCGGGTACTGCTCGTCCACCGGGCCCGAGGCGCGGGTCGGCGCCTCGGCGAGGTAGCGGACGGCCAGCTTCGCCGCCGCCTGGGGGCCTCCCAGCTCGTGGCACCGCGGCCCGTCGGCGACATCGTCCGGGCCCCGGGTCGCCGCGAGCGCCCGGCCGAGGCAGAAGAGCCCCAGCGCGTAGCTCGCCTCCGAGGAAGCCGGGTCGCTCGCGCGCCAGTCGAGGAGCGCCCGCAGGCAGGCAGGGCTTCCCCAGCCGACCGACGCGAGCGGCGGCAGAGGCGCGGGGCCGTCGGCCAGCCGCTCCTCGAACGCGCGGAGCAGCTCGCGCGCGACGAGCAACTCGTCCCGCTCGGCGAGCGAGCCGCGCACGTCCTCGGGCGCCTCGAGGGCCAGGAGCGCGCCGGTGGCCTCGTCCATGGCCCGGGCGTAGTCCGCGCTCGATTCCGGGGCGCTCCCCGGCTTGGTTGCGATCGCGCGCGCAACGTCTCGGAGGGAGGCGGGCGCCTCCGGCGCGCAGCCTAAGCCGCGCGCGAGGAGCCACGCCTCCCGCTCGGCGACCGCGAAGGCGACGAGGAACCGGTCCAGAGGCTCAGCCGGGGTCGGCACGGCCTCGGCCGGCGAGTCCGCCTCCCCCAGGATGCTGTGGGCCCGTACCCGTGCGGCCCACGCGGCCGGTTGGGGGCCGGGTGGGCCCCCCCCCCCTGGTTGGGGGGGCCCCGCCCCGGGGCGGCCCCCGCGGCGGGGTGGGGGGGGGGGGGGGCTTCCGTGACCGAGCGAGCGTAGGCGAGCGCCGCCGGCCGGTCACCCCGGTCGAGTGCTGAGGCGCACGCGGAAACGGCCCCACGGGAACCACCCTCTCGTGCCAGCCGTGCCTCCCCGGCGGGCGCGAGAGGTGGTGTGAGGTCGAACGGGGCCTCGGCGCGCAGCTCCTCGTGCCAGCGAAGGGCGCCGGCCAACGCGGCCGGATCCACCAGGTCCAGGTCGTCCGGGCGGCCGGGGCGCGGCATGCGGCTCGGCCGCAGCTCGAACCGCAGCTCGACGAGATCGGCCTGGTCCGGCGGCGAGAGTGAGAGGGTGACGCTTTCGAACAGACCGGTGGCGAGCAGCGCCTCGCGGCCGGCCGCGCAGGCCGAGGGCCGTACGAGATCGAGCCTTCGAAGCCCGGTGCGCGCCACCAGGCGGTCGGGCTGGGCCGCGAGTGGTGTGCCGACCCACTCGACGGAGATCCGTCCGATCCGATGCTCGTGGACCGTGGCCGAGACCGAGCCGTCGCGCCCGATCGCGGGGGTGTCGACGTGGGCCTCCACGTCCTGGCGCTGGTACAGCTCGGCCAACTCCCGGCCGAGCCGCGACCCCGCCGTAACGTCGTAGATCCTGCCGAGCGGGGCCACGCGAGAGGCTGCGTCGATCAGCACCGGCGCGGGCACGGCCGTGGCGCCTCGAAAACGGTACCCGGTGACCGTCGGGTTGGGCGTCAGCCGGAACTCGACGCTGAGCCCGCCCGGCCCGACGCCGACGGTGCGGTACGAAGCGTCGGGGGAGGGATCGAACAGCCCCGTGGAGAGAAGGGCCACGAAGTCGCGGTCGATCTCCTCCCGCGTGCAGTTGCGGCCGGGGCGAATACGGATCAGCCGGTGGAGCAGCGTCTGGTCGATGCCGGACGACTCCGCCGAGCGCTCGTTCAGGAGCACCTCGACGGTGGCGAGCCGCTCCGCCCACGCACCGGCGGAGCACAGCGCGACCAAGCCCACCGCGACCAGCAGTCGTCTCCGCATGCGCGCTCCTCCCCGAGCGGCCCGGTCCGGTCGGGGCCCCGGCTAGAACGCCAGGTCGCGGGCCTGGATGTCGATCCGCGAGACGTCGTTGAGGCGCGTGAGGAGCGGCAGCGAGGGGGCGCCGTCACCGGACTTGCCCCACCGCGCCAGCCCCAGCATGTAGGCCGCGTGCACGTCCTGTGGGTCGAGCGTCGTGGCCTTCACGAGCGCTTGCTCGGCGGCGTCCCAGTTGCCCTTCTGAGCCTCGAAGAACCCGACCGAGGCCCACGCCGGCTGGTCGCTGTCCAGCGCCTGCGTCGCCGCGCGCGCCTCCTCGAGCGCCTTGTCGATCTGCGTCGCCCACGCCAGCAGCGAGTAGCGGGCATAGCGGGCGCGCGGGTGCGGCTTGCCGTCCGCGATCACGGGGTTGAGCCGGTCGGCGAGGGCGAGCATGGCGGCCTTGACCTGGTCGTCGCTCTGGGCGTCTCGCGTGGTCGCGATGCTCGCGGCGAGCAGGAACAGGTGGTCGGCATCGGGCACCTCGGCGCCGTCCATCAGGCCGATCAGCATCTCGAACGCCCGCTCGTCCTCCTTCTGGAGGACCAGGCCGAGCGCGACCGCCGCCTGCGAGCCGGCGAACCCGGCCGGGTCGGCGGCGAGCAGCTCGGTCAGCGCCTGGACGGCGGCGGGTAGCTCGGCGCCGTAGGCCGCGGCCTCCTCGGGCGCGACGGCGTCGGGCGGGCACAGCGCCACCGCGAGCTGCCGCTGGATGACCAGGTTCGCCCAGGCGGCACGCGCCGCGGGGTCGTCCGTCCTCTTCCGGAGCGCGGCCGTCAGGCGAGCGTTCTCGTAGATCGGCGGGATCTGCTTGCGGATATCGGCCGCCGAGTCGGGGACGATGGTCGAGGGGGTCAACGCGGGGGGGAGGTACTCGAGCAGCGAGAGCAGGCGGTAGTAGCGCTCGAAGGCAACGAAGCTCTTGCCGACCGCGCCTTCGTCCATCCGCTGGAAGTAGGTCCACGCGCCGGCGAGCGCGGAGGCGTACTCCGTCCCCTTCTCCGTCGCGAGCAGGGCCTGCGGGTCGGCCACGCCGATCAGCGTCCGGATCGTCCACGAGAGCGTGTCGCCCGGGACGCGCGCGGCGGCGGGATCGGTGACGGCCGAGTCGGCGAGCACGGTCACGGCGGCCTCGATGAGGGCCGGGTAGCCGTCCGGCGGCAGGCTGCCGTCCTGACGGAGCGGGCTGAGCATCGCGAAGGCCCCGGCCGGATCGCCCTGGAGCAGGGAGAGCCGGGCGCGGAGCACGAGGGAATCCTTGTCGGTGGCGGCGGCGAGGAGCTGCTGGGCCGCCGCGGCGGCGGTGAGCGCGTCCGGGCCCTTGCCGAGCCGGCACAGCGCGAAGGCCACGCGCGCGGCGGCCGAGCCGTCCTGCGGCGCCGCCTGTGCCTGCGCCGCGAGCGCCGCGACGCGCTGCGGCGTGGGGCGCGGCTCGCCGACCATCCCGTCGGGCTGGGGCGCGACGCGGTAGACGGCCAGGCCCTGGAGGAGCTTGGCGGGGTCGATGAACGGGAGCGCCTCCGCCGAGGGAACGGGGTAGTCGTTGAGCACCGCCGAGAACCGGACCACGACGCCTTCCTCGCCATCGACGAGATCGACCGCCAGGTACGAGAACAGCCCAAGCCCCATCAGCGCGTTGCGGCGCTCGCCGAGCTGCTTGTCGTGGAGGGGGCTGCCGAGGCGGAGGCCGATCCACTGCACGAGCTGGTCGAGGTCGATGGCGTCGGTCTGCGGCCAGACGCTGAGGCGAACATCCTCGATCGTCGTCTCGAGCACGATAACGATCAGGTTGCCCGCCTCGTCGATGGTCGGCGGACGCAGCGTCGCCTCGTAGCCGGCGTCGTCGTACAGGCGCGCGACCTCCGAAGCGACCAGTCCGGCGGTGTTGAGGTTGTAGACCTTGCCCACGAGGTAGTACGACGTGACGATCTCCTGGACCTTGGCTGGATCGACCCCGGGCACCGAGACGCCGCGCACGACCACCTGCGTGATCACCGGGTTCTCCTTGAGCCGGAAGGTGACCGTGACGCCGTTCGCGTCGTTCGACGGGTCGAGGCTGCACTGGGCGGGATCGAAGAACCCGGTGCTCACGATGCGCGCCAGGTCCTCGTGCGCGATGTCCGGGCTGTAGTCGGCGCCCTTGCGCGTCCGGAGGATCCCGTCGACGGTGACGCGGTTGACGTGTGCGAGGCCCTCGACCTTGACCTCCGAGACCTTCGCCGCGAGCGCGGGCAGGCACAGGAAGAGGCTGAGGAGGAGTCCTCCCAGGGCGATCCACTGACGACGCAAGCTCGTGCTCCTTCCCCGTGGACCTCAGAGGGCTCTGAGGCGAGGGCATTCTACCAGTACGGGGGCTGCGGGGCCGTCCCGCAACGCCCTCCAGCACTGAGGACGCGCCAAGAGCGGATCCCGTTCCCCTTGTTTGCCGTCGGTCGGCGGAGGTGGGGCTCCCGCCGCCCCGAAGGACCACGTGGTGGCAGGGGAGGCGACACGACCGACGCGCCGGTGCGCGGCGACCGGCGTGCTCACGCAGGGGGTGGTCGTTGTGCTGCGCGCGCGGAAGGCGATCCTTGCGCTCCCTTTGACCCTGATCCTGGCAGCGGCGGCGTGGCCGCAGGCGGTGGGCTCGGTCCTCTCGCTCGCGAGCCCGGCGGGGCAGGAGGCCGCGAACCTCCAACGGCCGCTCTGCACGGCGGTCGACGGGGCGGGCCACGTGATGATCGTCTACCCGGCCCGTGCGGCCGACGGCCACGTCACGCTGTTCTCCGCGCTCGGAGCGGGCGGCCAGTGGAGCTCGCGCCAGATCCCGATGCCGGAGGAGCAGCAGTACCCCGCACAGGTGACACCGCGCGCGATGACCGCGGGGCCGGGCGCGGGCCAGTTCACGCTCCTCGCGACCTACTACGGCAAGGTCTACCTGTGGCGCTGGAGCGGCTCGGGGTGGTCGGCCGGCGAGATCGTGGAGGCCGACCGCGCGGGGACGACCTACGCCGGACTGTGCCTCGACGCCGCGGGCGAGCCGCTGCTTGCGCTCGGGACCACGCGCTTCCACGTGCTGCGCAAGGCCGGTGGGGCGTGGACCGATACCGCGCTTCCCTTCGTGATCGCCCAGTTCAGCACCCACGCGGCCTATACGGACGCGACCGGGGTACCGAGGCTGCTCGCCACCCGGCGCGGGGTGCCGCTCGTCGTGACCCTCCCGGCCGGCTCCGACCCCGGTGTGGCCACGAGCTGGCAGACGCTGCCGGCCGGCGCCGACGCGGCGTGGAAGTGCCCGATCCCCGAGACGGCCTCCGAGCGCCAGTACGTGCTCGACTGGCCGCACCAGCTCGTCTTTGGCGCCTGGCAGGCCAAGGGTCACGCCTACGTCGCCTGGGGGCCGGTCGGCGCGACGAGCGAAGGCTCGTGGCGGACCGCCGAGCTCCCGCTGCCGGAGAAGTGCACCGGCTTCCAGTCCCGGCTCGTCTCGAACGGCCGAGGCGGCGTCGGGATCGCGTGGTCGGTCCAGGCCGAGGGCGTACCGCAGCTCACCTTCCACTGGCTGAGCGGTGAGGGCCTCGGCCCCGCGATCCCGCTCCTGCGCCCCGGAACGCAGACCGAGGCCGCCGTCTTCCGCAGCCTCGTGGGCCACTCGATCGACTTCTGTATCGACGACGCGGGCACGGCCCACCTCGCGATCGTCGGGACCAAGCGCGGCGAGACGCCGGCCGACCTCAAGCGGCTCTACGTCGCGACGATCACCGGGGGCGGCACCGCCACGACCGGGCCGGAGGTCACCGGCCACGGCACTACGGGCATGGAGCGCGAGGGGGACCCGCCCGACCTGGTCGTTCGAATCCTGGAGCCGGTCGCCGACGGGCCCCCGCGCTTCTCGCCGACGGCAGGCAGGCCGGCGCGCGTGGAGCCGGTGGTCGAGGTGACGAACCGGGGCGCCGAGTACTACGGCGACCTGTCGCTGCGCGCGACGGTCGAAGGGGCGGAGGTGCGGCTGCGGCTGCGCGATGAGAGCAACCACACGAGGCCGCTGCTCGAGCGCGACCAGAGCAAGAAGCTCTACCTCCCGGCGCTGGTCTACCCGTCGGGCCCGCGGGAGGATGCGCCCGCTACGCTGACGGGCGACTACCCCCTGAAGCCCGACCGCCTGGAGGTGGGCACGGGCCTTGGCCGCAAGCGGCTCGCGGTCGAGGTCGACCCGGACAACGAGATCGAGGAGGCCGACGAGGACAACAACACCGCCTCGGTCGAGTTCGTCGTCTCGGACGGCCGCAACGAGGCCGACCGCGAGCGCCCCGCCGGAGGCCAGTTGATCCGCGGGTTCAACGATCTCTCGATCGCGATGGCCCCGCGGCTGCGTAGCAACACGCGGCTGATCCGTGCCGGCTACCTGCAGCGGCCGACCCAGCTCGACGTGGTCGTCGGGAACCCGAGAGGGGCGGGGTTCTTCCGAGCGCCCGAGGTCGTCGTCTTCCTCGATGACCAGGAGGTGGCCCGCGAGGTGATCGCCGGCCTGGACCGCGACCCGAACCTCGTCACCGCGACCCTTGGGGGGACGATCATCTACGACCGCACTCCCCCCAAGCCCGACCTCTCGGGCGCGGCGCTCCGGTTCCCCATCGACCTGACAGCGGTCGCCGAAGGGCGCCACCGTCTTCGGGTCGTCGTCGACCCGGATGACCGCTTCGCCGACCTGGACCGCGGCAACAACGAGGCGGTGCTCGACTTCCGCGTACGCCCGCCGGGAGGGACGCTCCGAGCCCGGGTGGTCGACTTCACCACCGGCCAGCCCATCTCCCACGCGGCTGTGTGGCTCACCGACCTCTGGGGCGACTGGACCGATGCCCAGGGGACGGTCGAGGTGCCTGACGTCCCCGCGGGCGACTACGACGCGGAGGCGCTCTCGTCCGAGCGCCTCGACGAGGAGCCCCGCTTCTTCGAGGGCCATGCCCCGGCGTTCTCCGTGGCCTCGGGCGGGGAGACCGAGGTGACGATCCGGCTCGAGAAGGCCCTCACCGTCGTGGGCCGTGTGACCGACGCCGCGACCGGCCAGCCGGTGACGGAGCCGCTCACGGCCTTCGTCTGCGACGAATCGGGCCTGTTCGCCCCCGGTGGCTCGGACTCGCCCGGCCACTACGTGATCCCGAGCGTCGAGCCGGGCACGCATCGCGTCATCGTGGGCGCGTACGGTTACCGGACGCGCGAGACGACGGCCGAACTGCGCCGGGCGCCGGGGAGCGACCAGTGTACGCTCGACCTCACGCTGGAAGACGGCCCCCGCGCCGTGCTCCGGGGCACGGTCGTCGGAGCGGACAACCGGCCGCTCGGCGGTGCTGTGGTCTGGCTCGGAAGCGGGCCCCGGAGCGCCGAGACCGCTGCCGACGGGACGTTCTCGCTCGATCGCGTCGCCGCCGGCGCGGGCGACGTGCTCTGGGGGACCGCCGAGGGCTGCTCGACCGAGAGCCTCTCGGTGGAACCGCCGCAGTCGGGCACGGTCGTCCAGCTCCCGCCGCTCACGGTCCGGCGGATCACCAGCCACGTCAAGAGCGTCGACTTCAGCGTGACGGCCTACGCGCAGTGCGAGTCGAGCCCGGGGCTGGGCCCGGTGGAGCCGCTGCAGGTCGACGTCGAGTTCGGCAAGTTCAGCGGGGCCCTGGGGCTGACGTATCACTCAACGGCGGGCCACGACGTCTCCACCGTCGACAACGTGCTGATCTGGCTCGAGGGCGGGACCTTCATCTCCGGCGGGGTGTCGTCGGAGGTGGGGCTGGAGCGCCTGACGGGCGTCGATCTCGACACCCTGAAGGTCGGTCCCATGGCGACGCTGTTCACGGGGTACGGGACAGTCTTCAAAGCGATCGACGGTGTGAACAAGCTCGCCGCCTACCTCCAGGGCCCGGTCGATCCGCAGCAGATGCACGGCGACAACGAGCTGATCGCGAACTACGTGAGCCAGACCGGCGCCGAGCAGAAGCAGAAGCCGTTCCTCGATGTCCCCACCTCGACCAAGATCCCGGTCGCGGTGACCTTCCAGGGCGGCGGGGCGACGGTCGTGCGGGTCGATGAGATCGAACTGGCCGACGGCCAGGGCCACAGCAGGTTGATCCGTGCCGAGTGGTATTCGCCCGGCTTCGTCGCCTTCCACGTGGGCGAGGAGTTCGAGCTGTCGTCTCTCACCGTCAAGCTGCGCGTGGCGGCGCTCAACAGCCGGCTGCAGTCGGGGATCCTCGGCATGAGTTCCCGCAACCAGATCACCTGGAAGCCCGACCAGGGCAACTGGATCCGCGCCGAGGGCTACCAGTACGAGACGACGCTGGAGTAGGGAGCCGGGGGGCCCCAGCGGCGCTGTGGAGACGGTGGACAACCCGCCCGGAGCCGGCCGACGGGGCCCCGCGCGGTGTGGACGAGGCGCGGGCCGCGCGCGGATCGCCCATCACGGCAGCCGCCTCCCTCGCGCGGCCCGGGCCGCGTGTGGACAACGGGTGTGGGCGGTCTGTGGACAACCTCGCGTCGTCGGGCGCGCGGGTCGCCCGGCCGATGGGCACGCCGGAGCGGCGCGGGGCGGTGTGGACCGCCCGGCATGTGGACCCTGTGGACAACCCCGAGCCCGGCCGGCCCAGCCAGCCCGGGGGCGGTGGACAGGCTGTGGACAACGGCGTCCGTCGGCGAGAGGAAAGCACTCGGGGCCCGCGAAACCGAGGGGGCGAGCAGAGCGCGTGGAGCGGGCTCGCTTGGGGATCTGCCCTTCGGGACAGGGGCGCTGATCGGAGAGGCCGGATGGCGTCACACGCTCGCGCCCCGCGGCTCGCGGGACGGGGGATGGCTGCGGCGCTCGTGATCGGGATCTTGACGGTGGGCGGCTTGGCCACGTGGCACGAGGCGCGGACGGCCGACCTGCAGATGCGGCGCACGATGCTCACCGAGGCCTCGATGATCGCCGCCGCTCTCGACCCCGAGCGTGTCGGTCGGCTACGGGGCTCGGCGGCCGATCTCGAGGGGCCCGACTACCCCCACCTGCGGGCGGTGCTGGTTCGCGTGAAGAGCCAGAACCCGGACTACCGGTACCTCTACCTGATGGGCAAGCGGGCCGGGGGCGTCCCGTTCTTCTTCATGGGGACGGCGCCCGACGACTCTCCCGACTACTCGCCGCCGGGTCAGGAGTACTACGAGGAAGCCCCGGCCCTCGAGTCGGTCTTCGCGACCGCAACCGCCCGGGTGAGCGCCCCCACGACCGACCGGTGGGGCACCTGGATCAGCGCACTCGTGCCCGTCGTCGCGGCCGACACTGGCGAGCTGCAGGCAGTCTTCGGGGTGGACTTCGACGCCGCCCAGTGGCGTTCGTTCGTGCGGCGGCGCGCCGCCACGCCGGCCGTGCTCAGCCTCGTCGCCGCCCTGCTCGTGATGACGCTCGCCGCGCAGCTGCAGCGCCGGCACGCGGTCCGCGAGAGGGAACTGGCACAGGAGGCCGTGGCCGCGCTGCAACGGTTCTTCGACGTCACCCCCGACCTGCTGGCGATCGTCGGCCGCGATGGGCGCTTCCTACGAGCCAACGACGCGTGGGAGGAGGCCCTCGGACGGAGCGCGGAGGAGTTGCGCTCCCATCCCGCGGCCGGCCTGGCGTGCGAGGCGGACCGCCCAGCCCTCGAGCACCTCCTCGCGGAGGGTCTCCGAGCGCCCGTGACCGTCCGCTGCCCCCGCCCGAGCGGGGAGGTCCGATTCCTGGAGTGGCGGGCGCGGCGGCACGATGAGCTGGTCTACGTCGCGACGCGCGACGTGACGGACTCGGTACGTGCCGAGGAAGCCTTGCGGGCCAGCCGTGAGAACCTGGTCGCCACGCTCAACTCGATCGCCGACGCGGTGGTGGCGACCGACGAGACAGGACGGGTCACCGCCCTCAACCCGGTCTGCGCCGAACTCACGGGGTGGGCCGAGGAGAGCGCCGTCGGACGGTCGCTGTCGACGGTGGTCCCCCTGCGCGACCTCGACACCGGCGCGGCGCTGGTGGATCCGATCGCGGAGGCGATCGCCGCGGGGGAGGC
The DNA here is from genome assembly GCA_964598695.1 of uncultured Armatimonadia bacterium. GTDB lineage: Bacteria > Armatimonadota > Zipacnadia > UBA1398 > UBA1398 > CAZRDB01. The sequence continues at coordinate 18,442 of CAZRDB010000030.1, read as the reverse complement.
CGCGCCCGCCGACGGACTGGCCGCCATGACGGGACGTGACGGCGCCGAGCGCACGGTCGCCTTCCGGGCCGCTCCGCTGCGCGGCCCGGGCGACCGGGTCTCGGGCGGGGTCCTCGCGTTCCGCGATGTGACGGAGCAGCGGCGCATGGAGGAGCAGTTGCGCCACCAGCAGCGGCTCGAGGCCGTGGGCACGCTCGCCGGCGGGATCGCCCACGACTTCAACAACCTGCTCCAGGTGATCCTGGGCCACGCGACCCTCGGCCTGGAGGCGCCGACGGCGGCCTCGGCCGCGGGGGAGTACCTCGTTCCGATCCGCGACGCGGGCGAACGCGCCGCGGCTCTGGTGAGCCAACTGCTCGCCTTCAGCCGTCGCCAGACGCTGCGGCCCGCCGACATCGACCTCAACACCGTGGTGGGCGACCTGCTGAAGATGCTGGCGCGGCTGATCGGCGCGAACATCCGGTTGGAGTTCACCCCCGGGCACGTCCTGAGCACGGTGCGGGCCGACCGGGGCCTGCTCGAGCAGGTGCTGATGAACCTGTGCCTCAACGCGCGCGACGCGATGCCGGGGGGCGGGGCTCTCATCATCGAGACCGAGAACGTGATGGTCGACCACGACTACTGCGCGCTGTACCCGTGGGCGCGGCCCGGTCGGTACGTGCTGCTCACGGTGACGGACACGGGCTGCGGGATGGACCGGGCCACCCTGGAGCGGGTCTATGAGCCCTTCTTCACCACGAAGGAGGCGGGGCGGGGAACCGGGCTCGGCCTCGCCATGGTCTACGGGATCGTGAAGCAGCACGACGGGATGATCCAGGCCTACAGCGAGCCCAACGTCGGCACGGCGTTCAAGGTGTACCTGCCGGCCGTCGAGCGGCTCGCGACCGCGGTCGGGACGAGGATCGAGCCTCCCGCCGTCGGGGGGACGGAGACGATCCTGCTGGCCGAGGACGACCGGATGGTCCTCGAGTTGACCCGCACCGTGCTCGAGCTGGCCGGGTACACGGTCATCGAGGCCCATGACGGCGAGCAGGCGGTGCTCCGGTATCGCCAGCGCCGGAGCGAGATCGACGCGCTGGTGCTCGATGTCGTGATGCCCGGGCTTGGGGGGCGGGAGGTATGGGAGAGGCTCCGCGCGAGCTTCGGCGAGGTGCCGGTCATCTTCACCAGCGGCTACACCGAGGGTGCGCTGCACACCAACTTCGTGCTCGACGAGGGCGTCGTGCTCCTCGAGAAGCCATTCGCGCGCAACGATCTGCTCCGGGCGCTGAGGCGGGTGTTGGACCAGCGGGGCGAGGCGGCGGAGGCCTGAGGCCGGGCGATCACGGGGGCCTTGAACAAGAGAACGCATGTTTGCTATTATGCACCCGGGTGATGCACACATGCGTATCGGCAGCCTCGAGGTCTTCGGCATCGCGCCCGCCCTGCTCGCCTCTCTCGAAGCCCGCTACGGGCCGGAGCTTCGCCCCGTCCAGGAGCGCGCCGTCGAGGAGTTCGGGCTGCTCCGGGGCGAGAGTCTGCTCGCCTTCGCCCCCACCTCGGCCGGCAAGACGCTCCTGGCCGAGCTGGCCGCCCTCCGGGCGGCAAGCCGGGGCCGCAAGGCGATCCTGGCTCTTCCGACCCGCGCGCTGGTCGAGGAGAAGGCCGCCCACTTCGAGGAAGCCTACGGGGCGGCCGGCCTCCGCGTCGTTGCGGGCACGCGTGACCACCGAGAGCATGACCACGCGCTCCGCGGCCGCGAGTTCGACCTCGCGGTGGTCGTCTACGAGAAGCTCGCCTCCCTCCTCGTCTCCCAGCCGAGCTACCTGGAGGAAGTCGAGGTCGTCGCTCTCGACGAGCTGCAGCTCCTGTGCGATCCGCGGCGGGGCTGGGAGATCCAGTGGATCCTCCGCGCGCTACGGGAACGGGCGGGACGGGCCTGGGGCGAGGCGATCCAGATCATCGGCCTCAGCGCGGCGCTGAGCGAGGCGCGCGGCTTCGCCGAGTGGATGGGGCTCCCGCTGCTCCTGGAGACGCGGCGCCCCCTCCCGCTCCACCTCGGCGTCCTCCATGCCGGAGTGCTCCACTACCGCGACGAGGTCGACTCCTCGTGGGGCCGCGAGACGCTCGTGCCCGACCAGCCGGCCGAGTGGGACTGGCTGGAGAGCGACGAGCGACGCAGGGCCGAGATGCTCGAGGTGGCGCGGGTGCTCATCGACCAGGGCGAGCGCGTGCTGTGCTTCCTCTCCTCGAAGGCCGACTGCCACCGGATCGCCTACCTCCTGCGCGAGGACGCGCCGGGTCCCCCTGCCGAGCGGGCGCTGGCGCGGCTCGCGGCACTCCCCCGGTCGGTCGCGGCCGAGCGGTTGGCCGAGCTACTCGCCAGCGGCATCGCCTTCCACCACAGCGATCTCCTGCCCGAGCTGCGGATCCTCGTCGAGCAGGCCGCCCGCGAGGGAGAACTGCGGGCGCTGTGCGCGACCTCGACGCTCGCGATGGGCGTGAACGTCCCGGTCGATACGGTCCTGATCGACCCTCGGCGCTGGCACACGCTCGAGGGCACCTGGAGCACCGCCGGGATCTCGCACTACGAGTTCGAGGCGATGGCCGGCCGGGCCGGGCGGCTCGGCGCCGGGACGACGCGCGCGTTCGGCCGGGCGCTCCTGTGTTGCGCGACGCCGATCGAGCGCGACGCGCTGCTCGCCGAGCACATCGCGATCCGCCAGGGCCGCGCGCCGCTCCGTCGCGATGCCGAGGGCCTCTCGCTGTGGCTGTTGCGACTCGCCTGCGAGCAGGGAGGGCTCGCGCGGGAGGCCGCCCTGGAGACGCTCACGGGCGATGGCGCGGTCTGGGAGCAGCCCGATGCCGCGACGGTCGAGGAGGCGCTCGCGATGCTGCGCGCGTGCGGCGGCCTCGCGGGTGAGGCGCTCGCGCCGACCGGGCCGGGGCGTGCGGCCGCAACGCTCGGACTCGAGCCGCGGGCCCTGCGACCGCTCGCCGTCTGGGCCGAGGAGGTCGACGAGGACCTCGGCACGATCCCGCTGCTCGCCAGCCTCTGCCGGCTCCGGCCGCTGCTCGGCTACCCGATCCCCCGCCTCGGGGCGCGCGATGCCGAGGCGGGCCGCTACCTCCGGGCGCTTGCCCTGCGCACGCTCGAGATCGACGAGGCACTCGAGGCGCCGCCCGAGGGCGACGCCCGCGACGACGAGGCCGCGCGCCGTACGCTCCTGCTCCTCGACTGGCTCGCCGACGAGCCCACCGCAGTGGTCGAGCGCCGCTATCGGGTGCTCGCGGGGGCGATGCGCGGCTTCGCGCACGAGGCGGGGCGGGTCGCCGAGGCGGCCGCCTCTCTCCTGCGCGAACTGCGGCCCGAGGCCGAGGCTCTCACCGAGAGGCTGTGCGACCTCTCGCTGGCTCTCTCCCGCGCCGTGCCGGAGAGCGTCGCCGGGTTGGCATCGCTCGCGCCGCACGGGACACCCCGCGACGCCCTGCTCGCCCTGCGGGAGGCGGGTCTCACCGACGCGGACGACGTTGCGCGCTGTACGCCGGCCGAACTCGGCCAGTGGGTGCCCGAGTGGCTCGCGGCGCCGCTGCTGCGCCGGGCGCGCGCGGTGGTGCGGGCCCGGGAGCGGGCGCGTCTCGCGTTGGTGTGGAGCGACGCGGACTGGGAGACCCGACCCGAGCGGCCCGCGCGGACCGCCGAGCCGACGCTCTGCCTGCACCTCCGCCGGCCGCAGGAGGTCCGTTTCCGCGGCCACACCGTGGCGATCACCGAGAAGCAGTTCGAGCTACTGCGCGCGCTCGTCGAGCGGCCGGGGCAGTACGTCACCTTCGACGAGCTGTACGAGGCCATGTGGAACGAGGGGCTCGAGGCCCAGCCGGCGCAGATCGCCTACCACAAGCGACTGCTGCTCGAGCGGTTGGCCCGTGAGGCGGGGGAGGAGGCCGTGCGCGACCTCATCTGCTCCGTCCGCGGCCGCGGGCTGATGCTCAACCTGGAGGCGTCCGAGGTCGTGCTCGCGGGAGAGCCGGTCGCGGCATAGGCCACCGCCGGCTCTCCCGCGCACGGTTCACCCGATTCCGATCCGCACCGCGACTCCGGTCGGGAACCCCGGCACACGCAGGAGACACGTGTCGCCCTGCTGCTCCAGACCTGCCTCGACCGGCCGCCCGCTCTGGTCGATCGCCTCCCGCAGCGTGAGCGTTCGGCCGCCAGTGGCGAAGCGAGCCACGACCGGCGTGCGGTAGGGGCCCTGGAGCAGCAGGCGGATGTCGGCCTCGCTCTGCGCCCGGTGCTCGACGTGCGCCGAGGAGGCGATCAACGCCGGGGTCCCATCGTCGCCCACGCCGGCCCAGTCCTTCACGAAGGCGTACTGGTCGGAGCCGAGCGAGACCTCGCGCCGCACGGCCAGCTCGGGGCTCAGGAGGTCGACGAAACGCCCCTCGCGGTGGAACGAGCCGCCCTCGAGCGCTCGGGCCACAAGGTAGCGCCCGCGCTCGATCGAGAGGTACGGCGAGGGCTCGGGCGGGTCGAGCAGCAGCCGAGGAAGCACGGCGTCGCCCTCGGAGGAGCAGAACCACGACGGCGGGATCCCGCAGAAGGTCACCGTGCCCGCGCCCACGCCGGCCCGGAAGATCACCGCGTTGCCCCGGTCATCCCGCAGCGCCTCGAGCCCCTCGGCCGGGTAGGCCGTGAGACCGAGCGAGGAGGGGAGGGCGATCCCGCCGCCGAGCAGGCCGCCCTGGAGGGCCGTGGCCTTCGTGTCGGCGGGGCGTGCGAGGATCCGGTACTGGTTGGCGACGGTCACCCAGACGCGCATGGGGGCGCCCGGGTCGCAGGGCAGCCGGTAGACGAAGAAGCCCTGGCCGTCGGCGAAGCGGGTGCCGGGCTCGTTCGAGAGCCCCGCCCCATCGCACAGGTAGTCGTTCTCGGCCGGTGTGGCCGGCGCGAACTCCCGCGTGACGCGTGTGCCGTCCTGGATCGTCTCGAACCGCACTCCCCGCACGAAGGGTCCCCAACCGTCCTCCGGCAGGCTGTCCTCGAAACGCAGCAGGACACCGCCCGCGTCGTGGGTGAAGCGGCCGAGATCCAGCTCGACCACGCCCTCGTTCGCCGCCTCGCGGCCGGCGTAGTCGGTCTCGAGAACGGTCTCGAAGCCGGCCGGCGTGCCGGGAGTCGCGACGGGTTGCGCCGCGCCGACGGCGAGGCCGAGCCGCTCGAAGAGGTGGTCCTGCGGCCGCGCGTAGCCCGCGCGGGTCCACCAGGCGTCGGCCAGCCCGTTGTAGGGGTCCTCCCCGCCGCAGACCAACAGCTCGCCGCCGGCCCGGACCCACTCGGCGATTCCGTCGTGGATCGCCGGGTCCATCGGCTTCAGGGCGTCGTACGAGAGCAGAAGGGTCCGGTAGGGCGCGAGGTACGCGGCGTCGGTCGCACGCTCGAGTTGGGCAACCTCGACCGGGACGCCGTCGCCCACGAACGGCAGACACAGACCGAAGACGTTGTGGAAGTCGGAGGCCGCGGGGGCCTCGCGCTGCCACTGGAGCGAATCGGCGACGAAGGTCGCGATCCGCGGCCGGGCGGGCTCGAGCCGGGCGCTCGGGTGGTTCTGCATGTCGGCGAGCGAGGTCACGACGGTGTCGATGATGGTCGCGAACTCGGGCGGGACGCGGCCGAAGATCCGCGCCGGCCACGGCATGACCTCGTAGCAGTCCACCTCGGGGAAGAACAGCGAGGCGCACAGTGTCCGCTGGTAGTTGGTGAGATAGTCCTCCATCGTGCGGTCGGGGTTGTCCTCGAGCGGGTCCATCAGGAACCACAGGTCGACCTCGGTCTCGCGCGTGAGGCCCACGAGCGAGGCGTACTCGAGGTAGGCGGTCTCGAAGGTCCGCTCGCGCTCGACCCCGCGCAGCCGGTTCGCGACGCGCGCGGTGCCCGTCCACACCTGGCCGACGAGGCCCTGGACCCGCCCCTGCCGGACCATTTCCCACTGGGGGCTCACGATGTGCCACCAGGCGTAGTTGATCGGGCTGTGGGTGAGCAGGAAGAGCTGCGCCTCCGGGTTGGCCTCACGCGCGCCGTCCCAGCAGTCGTTCAGGAGCCGCTCCTCGAGCCGCGCCATGAGCTGCGAGGCCCGATAGCGCGCGTCGAGCGAGGTGGCGGGGTCCTCCCACGGGATGCCGTACTCCTGCTCGTACAGCTCCTGGAAAGCGGGCGCGTAGGCGCCGGGGGCGAGATACTCGGCCTCTTCGGGGCAGGCGGCCTCGGCCCCACGCGCCATCGCGTCGCGGAAGTACTGGCGGAAGATCCCCCGCCGGCGTTCGGTCGGGACCATGTAGTAGCTGCCGGGGCCGCAGGTGAGCGGGTTGCCCGCGGCGTCGCGC
>CAZRDB010000030.1:0-12072 GCA_964598695.1 uncultured Armatimonadia bacterium | reverse complement strand
CCAAAGCGCCCTATGGACCAGCGGATCGCCCGCGGTGAGCGGGGCGCCGTTGGCCCGGCGCTGCACCTCGTCTGGGTACTGGCTCACGTAGTCGTCGCCCGCGCGGAAGCCGACCATCACGTGTGGCCGGTAGCCCATCGTCTTCCAGCTTCGGATCGAGTGCTCGCCGTTGCCGGCGACGATCGCGATGTCGGTTCGCACGTCGTGCTCCGGCACGTAGCCCATGTGCGTCTGGAACGAGGTCGTGGGCCGGCGGCTCGCCCGCGCGAGGATGTCGGGGGCCCGCGGGTCGGTCCCGAGCAGCGTCTCGACGGGGTCCGAGAGCCCGTCGCCGTCGGAGTCAGCGGCCCCGAGGCGCGGGACGGACACGGCGGCGAGTGGGAGGTCGGCCGGACGGGGCTCCGGAGCGAGACGGTCGCCGCGCACGAGCCGGAGCGCGGTCACGGCGATCTCGGCGCCCGCGTCCCAGCACTGGAGCGAGACATCGCACTTCGCCGCGCCCTCCGGGGCCGTCACCGGCGCCGAGACCGCGGTCCACTCCGCGCACCCCGGCGCGAGCGGCGCTCCGAGCTGCCCCCGGAACGCGCCGGCGGCGTCGAAGAAGCGGACGAGGAGGTCGGAGCGGCCGGCGAGGCGGCCGTTGGTCCGCACCCAGCCGCCAACGGTGAGCATCTCCCCCGGCGCGCAGGGGATCTGCGGCGAGGAGGTCAGGCCGATCCAGTCGGCCCCCTCCGCCTTGGCCAGCCGCACGGCGTACTGCGTGAGGTCGGCGGAGGCGAGCCACTCAACGCTCCCGCCGGAGCCGCCGTCGGGCGCCCATCCGGTCGGGAACAGCCACCCGGCGCTCAGGTCCGGGTTCTCGATCAAGGAAGGCTCTCCCGGCGCCTGGGCCGTGAGGAGCGTGCAGCCGACTGCCGCGGCGATCACCAGCATCTGTGCCCTCTCTCCCTGTCGATCACTTCGCCTCGAGCCGAAGCCCGGACCACACGACCCAGTCGAACGCGTAGCTCCCCCGCGAGTCCGTCACCAGCGCGAGGACCACCGTCTCCCCCGCGAGCGCGCTGAGATCGGCGGTGACAGGCAGCCACGCGCCCGGCGTGGGCGTGACGACGGCCACGCGGCGCCCGCCCGCCGAGACCGTCAGCTCCACCCCCTCGGACTTCGAACCGTCGCGCAGCCCGACAGCCCCCACGAGACGGCAGGGGAGTTCGGGGAGGGTCACAACGGCCTGGAGCACCGTCTGGCCCTCGTTGGGCGGGTGGGTGTGGAGCGCGGGTCGCTCCTCGGCGCCGCACGAAGCCGAGGAGCGGATCAGGCCGGCGTAGAGGCCCGGATCGGCGCGGTCGCTGCCATCGGGCTGGCGGAAGCTCACGGACCACGCGAGCGGCATCAGGTCGAAGGGGAGGCCTTCGACGCGCGCCGGGTCGGCCTCGCCGAGGTAGACGGCCCCGCCGTACGGGCACAGCACCTCGAGCGTGCCGGCGGCCTCGGTGGCCGCACTGGGGGGGATGAACGGGTGGCGCGTCCCGACGGCGCGCAGTCGGGCGTCGGCATTGCGCTCGACCGTGACGGCGGGCCGCTCCAGCCGCGCCCAGTCGCACGTGGGGTCTCCCGCGCCGCCGTCGTCGCACGTGAGGGTCAGGTCGATTGCGCCGCCGGCGAGTGGGGTGAGGTCCAGGAGGAGCGGTCGGTCGTGCGTCGCGTCGGCGTGGCCGCTCTCCGCCAGCTCGCGATCGCCATCGGTCGCCGTGACCGTGAACGTGACGCCGTCCGACCGGTCGCCGGCCGCCGACTCGACGAAGCCCCGGCCCTCGAAGGCGGCCCGGGCTCCGGCGGGCAGGTCGATCCGGTAGGTCACGGAGACCGCGCCGCGGGCGGGCGTCCCCTCGGGGCGGGCCTGCCAGGCAGGGTGGAACTCGATCCGGTCGCCGCTCGGCTGGGCGAGAGCCCCGAAGGCGTCGGCGCCCATCAGGCTGCCCCTGTCGCGCACGCTGGTCCCGTCGGTGAGGGTGAGCCGGCACTCCGCCTCGGCCATGGCCTTCACGAGGTCGCGCCGTGCGGCGAGGTCGGTCACGAAGATCCGCTCGAGCCCCGCCTCCGGTTGGTTGACGCCCACGCGGGCGTCGAGCGGCGCCTGCTCGATGTGGAGCGCCTCCATCGAGCGCGGCGCCGTGTCGTAGGCGTACCAACGGTCGGGGTCGAGGCCGAGGAGCGCCTCCGCGTCGTAGTGGCGCCAGCCCGCGATGCTGCCGGGGGCGGAGAGCGAGGAGACGCCGGTCACGATCCGGGCGACCTCGTCGCCGCCGACGGTGAAGACGGTCCCCGCGTCCTCGCGGTAGCCGGCCGGGCGGCCGTCGGAGGTCCTGTAGGGGTAGCAGACCTCCGCGGGCCAGTCGCCGTCCGGGTCGGGCGTGAGGCCCTGCTCCTGCCACGCGCGCGCCTCCCGGAACGCGAGCGACCAGAAGCCCTCGGGCCGGGCGAGGGCCTCGGGGGTCGGCCAGGCGATCGTCGGGATGACGTTCATCCGCCGGTAGGCCTGGCGCCAGGCGCCGTAGAGCTGATCGCTGCTCGGCGAGGCCATCCCGAGGTAGCCGTAGAGGGTGGTGTGCGGGGTGAAGAGGTAGCTCGAGACCGGGTGGGCGCACTCGACCTGCGGGCGGTTCCAGCGGCCGTTGGCGTGGTCGATCCCCCAGACATGGCGCTGGGCGAATGCCTCGTAGACGAAGGTCACCTCGTCGAGCCCCTCGCCGCTGAGGGCGACCTCGGGCAGCGCCTCGCGCAGCTCCTTGTGGAACAGCAGATTGCCCTCGGCGCAGCTCGCGCCATCGACCAGGCCGCCGGCGTGGTTGAAGATGCAGAGGGTCTGGTCGATGTGGAGCGCGTCGAAGCCGAGTGCGCGGTGGGCCGCCACAAGCCGCGCGATCAGCTCGGCGCGCCAGGCGCGGCAGCCGGGGTGGATGTAGGCGAACTTGATCGGCGGCTCGGCGCGCTCCCAGTCCCACCACAGCCTGTCGCCAGAGTCGCGGTCGCGGAGCTGGTAGGACTCGTACTGGGCGTAGAGCGGGTGGAGCGGGTCGAGCCCGAAGTAGTTGGCGTGGGGCATCACGCGGAACCCGAGCCGGTGCGCGTGCTCGATGAAGGGCTTCACCTCGGGCCGCGCATCGTACTCGGGGTAGTTGCGATCGTAGCCGAAGGTCCGCCAATCGGGGACGTAGAGCAGCGTCCGGCTCGGGTCGCACCGCTCGGCCAGCGGGTCGAGGAGCGTCTCGTCTACGGGCAGGAGCACGCAGAGCCCGATCTCGCGGACCCAGGCAGGCTGCGCCGCGCGTGCGCCGGCGAGGTCGTGCTGGGCGACGAGCGTCTCGCGGTAGCGGCGGACGCCGGCGCGCCAGTCGCCCTCGTAGGGGATCAGCAGCCACGGTGGGGCGTCGTGGCCGGTCCGCTCGGCGAAGGGCGCCTGGTTGTGGCTCTCGAGCAGGAGATCCCAGTAGCCCTCGCGGTGGCGGAGCGTCACCGCCTTGGGGGTCAGGGCGCGGTCGTCGGACATGACGAGCAGGCCCTCTCCCTTGCCCTGGAAGAGGATGAATCCGGCCTCCCACGAGATGGGCCACTCGGCGCGGAACTCGGGCTGTGCCGTCTCCTTGGTGAAGTGGAGGCCGGAGGTTGCGGGGACGATCGCCTCGAGGGTGTCGGGGATGCCGCGCAGTGCGAGCGCGAGGCCCATCACGCCCGGCGCCGCCTCCCGGCAGGCGCCGGCGAAGGCCAGGGCGCCGTCGTCGCGCGGCGTGAGGGAGAAGAGATCCGAGGCTTCCGTCTCGGGTCGGCCCGGCGCGCGCAGGAGCCCGCCGCGGATCTCGCCGGCGCCGGCGATCAGGATCCACCCGCTGGTGGGGCTGCGGAGCCAGGTGACGGCCGACTGCTCGCGATCGAGGACGACGTTGCCGTTCTGGGCGGCGAGCACGAAAGCAAGGAGCAGCGTGGTCATCGTCAGGGACCTCCGTCCTGGCGTCCCGCGGCGAGAGGCGCCGGGGCTAGAACTCCCTCTTGCCGAGGCGCACGCCGGCCACCACGAGGGCGAGGACCGTGTGGGCGGCCGCGAGGGCGAACGCGACGGTCATCGGCCCCGCAATGGGGGCGGCCTGGTCGCCGCCGACGTTGATCCGCGAGGCGTAGTCGATCGCCATGGTCCCGAAGTCTCCGAGCCGCGGCACGGCGTAGAACCAGAGCCCGCCCACGGTCTTGAAGAAGCCCTCGATCTGGTCGAGCACCAGACTGACGGTATAGGTCTTGCTCGCGGCCCAGACGTAGGTGAGAGCGGTGAGGGAGCCTACGGCCGGGTGGAGAACCGTCGAGAAGAGCACGGCGTAGGCCGTCACGGGGACCAACGAGGAGCAGATGTAGGCCGCCCCCATCAGGAAGCCCCAGTTGGCCTGCCCGGAGCGGGCCAGGAACAGCAGGAAGGCGATGGCGCTCATCGCGAAGGTCGCCGGGATGACCACGACGAGCGTGCCGAGGAACGAGCCCACGACGATCGACGTGCGCCGGACCGGGTGGGCGAGCACGCTCGAGACCGACTTGCGGGCGGCCTCGTTGGTGAAGGTCGTGAAGAACACCGCGAGCAGGGTCGCGACGGCGCCGATCGTCTTGAGGCTGCCGGAGACCGCCATGTCGAGCAGCAGCTTGCCGTACTGCTCGCGGTCCATCTGCGTGAAGATCTCCTTGGTCTCCTCGAGGCTGTCGCCGTGGACCGCGGCGGCGAACTGGGCCGCGACGGCGATCATCTCCTGCGGCACGAGCGCGAGCAGGAGGTACAGCAGCACCATCGGGAGCACCGTCAGGAGCACGACCAGCCAGATCCCCTTGCTTCGGAGTCCGCACTTCGCGCAGTTGCGCGCGATCGCCAGGGTCGCCCTCATCGCTCGCTCGTCCCCTCCTCGGCCGTCTCCAGGGTCCGGAGGAAGACCTCCTCCAGGCTCTCGCGCGCCACGGTCAGCTCGCGGAGGTGGGCGCCGTGCCGCTCGATCAGGGCCGGGACGGGGTCGAGGTCGTCCTCGGTGCGGATCCGCATGACGATCAGACCGTCGAGGACGGCGACATCGCCCGACAGCTCGCGCAACGCCGCGAGCAGACTCTCGGGGATCGCGGTGGTGCGCATGCGCGCGTAGGGCTGCAGGCGGGTGAGGTCGAGCACGTCGCCCTGCTTGATGACGCGGCCCTGCTCGAGGATGGCCACGCGGTGGCAGGTCAGCTCGACGTCGGAGAGCAGGTGCGAGTTGAGGAAGACGGTCTTGCCCTCCCGTTCGAGGTCGAGCAGGAGGTCCTTCACGTCCTTGCGGCCGATGGGATCGAGGTTGGCGGTCGGCTCGTCGAGGAAGAGCACCTCCGGGTCGCCCACGAGCGCGATCGCGAGGCCCACGCGCTGCTGCATTCCCTTTGAGTAGCCTCCGACCGGCCGGCTCCACGACTTCTCCTCGAGGCCCATGCGCGCCAGTGCCGCGCGGGCGCGCTCGCGCAGCACGCGGCGCGGCAGCCCCTGCAGCTCGCCGTGGTAGGCGACGATCTCCTCGGCGGTGAGCCAGCCGTGGAGGTCGGCCGATTCGGGCAGGAAGCCGACGCTCCGTCGCGCCTGGGGGTCCCGCGTCGAGCGGCCCAGGATCTCGCAGGAGCCCTCGTACCGCCGGATCATGTCGATGAGGATCTTGACGGTGGTGGTCTTGCCCGCGCCGTTGCGGCCGAGGAAGCCGAAGATCTCGCCGTGCTCGACCGCCAGGTCCACGCCATCGAGCGCGACGACGCGGCTCGGGCGGCCGGGCAGGAACTCCTTGCGCAGGCCCTCCACGCGGATGGCCGGGGTGGTCTGGGTCATCGCATCCTCCTCGCGATCTCCCTGCTGCTTCGTGTGGCGCGCGCGCGAGGCCTTCCGGCGAGGAGATCCGGGGTCCGACGTGGAACGGTCCGTCGGACGGCGGTTTGGCGGAAGATCCGATGCATGTGCTCATGCTTACGTGGGAGTATCCCCCCCGGATCGTCGGGGGGCTGGCCCGTCACGTGGGCGACCTCGTTCCCGCGCTTGTGGCCCGCGGCGTTGAGGTCACGGTGGTCACCGCGTCGTTCGGGGGGGCGCCCGGCTACGAGCAGCCCGTCCCGGGGCTGCACGTGGTGCGGACCCAGCTCGACGACGTGTGGCACTACGACTTCCAGACCGAGATCATGCATCTCAACTTCGCGCTGGCGGGCGCCGGGATGGCGGTCCACCGCGACCGTCCGGTGGATCTGATCCACGCCCACGACTGGCTCGCGGCCTACGCGGGCGAGACGCTGCGCCGCGGCCTCGGCAAGCCCTACGTCTCGACGATCCACGCGACGGAGCAGGGGCGCCACCACGGGATCCACACGCAGCAGCAGGCGTACATCAACACGATCGAGTGGTGGCTCGCGTACCAGGGCCAGCGCGTGATCTGCTGCTCCGACTACATGCGCGACCACGTCCACGCGATCTTCGGGGTGCCGTGGGACAAGATCCGGGTGGTCCGCAACGGTGTCGACGCGTCGCGCTTCCAGGGCGGCGCCCCGCCCGACTACCGTTCACGCCACGCGGCCGACGATGAGAAGATCGTCTTCTTCGTCGGACGGCTGGTGCGCGAGAAGGGCGTCCAGCTCCTGATCGAGGCGGCGCCCAAGATCCTCCACTACCACCCGCGCACCAAGTTCGTGATCGCCGGCTCGGGCGACCGGGGCGGCCACATGGCTCGGGTGGCGGAGCTGGGGATCGCGCACGCGTTCTACTTCCGCGGCTTCATCCCGGACGAGGAGCTGCCGTGGCTGTACCAGATCGCCGATGTGGCGGTCTTCCCAAGCCTCCACGAGCCGTTCGGGATCGTGGCGCTGGAGGCGATGGCCGCCGGGACCCCGCTGGTGGTCTCGGACGTTGGCGGCCTCAGCAGCATCGTCCGACACGGAGACAACGGCTTCAAGTGCTACCCGGACAACCCCGACTCGCTGGGCTCGCAGGTGCTCCACGTGCTGCTCGCGCCGGACCACGCGCGCGAGTGCGCCGAGCGGGCCGGGCGGGAGGTGCGGGAGCACTACAACTGGGATCTCCTGGCCGGCCAGACGATCGACGTCTACCGCGAGCTGCTCTGACCCGGGGCCGTCGCCTGGACACGGCGTCGCGTCCGTGCCATGGTAGGCCCACTGCACGGCACCGCCGGACGGAGCCCGCCGCGGCTCGGGGGGAGGCGCCGAACGAGAGGACGGACGAAGGGTGAGGACGATCACCCGTCTCCGGATCGACCACTGGGGCCGGGCGCCCCAACTCGACCTGGAGCTGCACCCCGGACTGAACGTGCTGCTGGGAGACAGCGGCGCCGGCAAGACCCTGTGTCTGCGGCTGCTGCACCTCGCCAACTGCGACCGTGAGGCCCGCGCCGGGCTGCTCGGCGCGACGCTCGGGTCGACGCCCGCGGCGGAGGCCGCCGCGACGGTCTGGCGGCGCGACCGGCCGATCCCCCTCCCCGAGGCGCCGGAGTCGCCGGAGCCCCTCGAGCCGCCGCCGCTCTACCTGCCGCCCTGGTGGCCGCCGCTCTCGAGCCGCACGGGCGAGCCCGCCCTCGACCCCTGGTCCGGTCCGCTCGCGCGGGCGCTGGAGCCTCCCTCGCTGACCCGGCAGGGGCTGGTCCCCGTGCGTCCGCTGCTCGACCTGCTGCGCGACGCGCTCGACGGCGAGACGGCGGGCGAGGGTCCGAGCACCGTCTTTCGGATCGACCGCGGCGCCGCGGTCGGGCTCGGGGAGTTGGGGGAGGGCGCGCGCCGGCTCGCGCTGCTACACCTGCTGCTGCGCAACGGGAGCCTCGGCGCCGGCAGCCTGGTCCTGTGGGATCTTCCGGAGAGTGGCTTGGCGCTCGCGCAGCTCCACGTGCTGGCGAAGCTGCTGATCGGCCTCGTGGGGAGCGGCGCCCAGGTCGTGCTGGCGACCCACAGCTACGTGCTGACCAAGGAGCTGTCGCTGATCGCCGAGGATGCCGGCGCGATCCGCTACCACCTGCTGCAGGGGGAGAACGGCGGCCCGGCGCGCAGCTCCGAGACCTACGAGCTGGCCGCGCCCAACCCGCCGCTCGAGGCCCACGCGCGGCTGTACGACCGCAGCGTGCGGCGCGCGCTCCGGGGGGAGTAGCCCATGACCCTCGCCGAGCGCGACCTCGTCTTCTGTTTCGACGGCGCCGAATCGGTGCTCAAGCTCGATCAGCAGGGCGTACACCAGGAGGCGCCGCAGGGGATGAAGCTCGTGGACTTCGCCGTGCGCGAGGCCGAGCGGATGCTCCTGATCGAGGTGAAGGACCCCTGCGACTCGCTCGGTCGGCCGGAGGACGCGCGCCACTACGCGCGCAAGCTGCGCTACCGCAGCCTGGTCCGCGAGGAACTGGTTCCGAAGTGCCGGGACACCTACTCGTACCTGCACCTGATGGGGCAGGATGACCTCCCGATCTGGTTCGTGCTGGTGCTGGGGGTCGATGAGGCGCAGGGGGTGGGCCCGGCCGAGCTGGGGGCGCTGCAGGACCTGCTGCTGTACGGCCTGCTGTGCGAGACCCACACACCGTGGGTCCGGCGGTACGTCCGCGGTGCGGTCGTGACCTCGCCGCTCACGTGGCCCGAGTACTTCCCGGAGTACGCGCTCGCCCGCGTCCCGCAGCCGCCGCCGCCGGCGCCGGTCCTCCGCAAGCCCGAGCGGTACCGCTCGCGGAGACGGTCGGGGCGGGGTCGGAGCCCGCATGGCGGCGAGGCAGGTTCCTGAGCGGCGGAGGCGAACTCGCGAGGTCTGGTGTAGTGGCGGGCCCTACGGCCCGCGCGCATGCGTGAGGAGGGTTCCACGGTGAAGAGCAGATTAGCGATGACCCTGGCGGTGGGCCTCGTGGTGGCGGCGGTCTCCGTCGCCCCGGCGCTGGCCGCCGGTGAGCACGTGACGATGGAGGGCCTGCTGCACGAGATGGTCGACCTCCAGCGTCTGGCCCAGCCGGTGACCGGCGGCTACGACAACGACCAGCAGTCCAGCTACGACCGGGCCAGCACCGCGCCCGAGAACGACGGTTGGTGGGCCAACGGCGACGCCGGCCAGTTCATCCGCTCGGAGCGCAACGGCGACCGGACCGAGTTCGTGATGTCGGAGATGACCGGCGCGGGCGCGATCGTGCGTCTGTGGTCGGCCAACCCCGACGGAGGCGGGACGATCCGCGTCTACATCGACGGCGACGCGAAGCCGGCGCTCGAGGAGGACTTCCTCGCGCTCACGACGGCCGCGGTCCAGGAGTTCCCCGGTCCGTTCTCGGGCCGGCGCGCGATGGGCGCGAACCTCTACTTCCCGATCCCGTACCAGAAGAGCTGCAAGGTGACCGTCGACAAGCCGAGCCTCTACTACCACGTCGGCTATCGCACCTACCCGGCCGGCACGACGGTCGAGCCCTTCACGATGGACCGCGTCCGGGCGCTCCGGCCCGTGGTCGACGCGGTCGGCGCGGTGCTCGCGGCGTCCGGCGACAAGCTCGCCCCGCCGGCCGACGCCACGGCGCGCACGGCCTCCGCGACGGTCGCTCCCGGCGCGGGCTGGACCCTCACGCTCGAGGGTCCGGCGGCCCTGACCCGCCTGGAGTTCCTCCTGCGCAACCCCGACGGCCGCTTCACTGCGGAGTCGGCGACCGGCAAGAGCGTGGGCGGCAGCCCGGAGCTGCGCGAGATGCTGCGCAAGGTGATGCTCATCATCCGCTGGGACGGCGAGCGCAGGCCGTCGGTCGCCTGCCCGCTCGGCGACTTCTTCGCGATGGCCCCCGGCCTCAACCCGTTCGACAGCCTGGCGACCGGCGCGACCCGTGACGGCCGGCTGTACAGCAACTGGTACATGCCCTTCGAGCGTTCGGCCACGATCACGGTCGCGAACGCCTCGGAGAAGCCGTTCTCGTTCGACGTCACCGGCTGGGTGCAGCCGGTCGAGTGGCCGGCCGAGGGGCTGCTGGCGTTCCACGCCAAGTGGCACAAGGAGTGGCTGCCGGCCGATCCGACCTTCGTCGACTGGCCGCTGCTCGAGTGTGAGGGCCCCGGTCGCTTCGTCGGCGTCATGCAGGCCATCGTGAACACCACCCCGGCCTGGTGGGGCGAGGGCGACGAGAAGATCTGGGTCGACGGCGACACGTTCCCGAGCTACTTCGGCACCGGCTCCGAGGACTACTACGGCTACGCCTGGTGCAGCCCCGAGCTGTTCCAGCACGCCTACCACGCCCAGGCCAACTGCACGGGCCCGGGCAACTTCGGCTACACCTCGGTCATGCGCCTGCACATCTTCGACGACATCCCCTTCCAGAAGAGCTACAACATGACCATCGAGAAGTGGGCGATGGACGACCGCGAGTACGCCAGCACCGCCTACTGGTACGCGGCCCTGGGCGCCGACGACATGTTCGGCCCGCTCAAGCGCGCCGACCTGTTCGTCCGCGACCTGCCGAAGCCGTTCGAGGTCGAGGGCGCGCTTGAGGGCGAGGACCTGAAGATCGAGGTCACCGGCGGCGACCTGACCCCGCAGACGGGCCAGTGGGCGAACATGAGCCGCGGCACGCAGGCTTGGTGGCAGCGGCCCGAGGTCAACGACGTCATGACGGTCCAGGTCCCGGTCGAGAAAGCGGGCGTCTACGAACTGGTGCTCGGCCACTGCACGGCCGTCGACTACGGCATCCACCAGATCGCCTGGAACGGCGAGGACGTGGGGGGCCCGCTCGACTGCTACAACGACGGCGTCGTGTTCAAGACGGACAGCCTGGGCACGGTCCGGGTGACCAAGCCGGGCACGTACAAGCTTACGATCACCTGTGTCGGCCAGAACGAGAAGGCAGCGCCGGCACGCATGTTCGGGCTCGACTACATCCTCCTGAAGCCCGCGGGAGCCGCGCAGTGACAGGCCGGCGGCTACCGGGCCTGGTGTGCGGGGCCGCGCTCGCGTTTCTCGCGGGCTGCCCCCGTGGCACGGGCCCGGTAGCCGCCCCCCCGCCGGGGCCGGTCGCGGTCCCGGCCGAGTCGGGTCTGCAGGCCCCGGAGCGCGTCGAGAGCGTGGAGAGCGGGCCGGCGATGAGCGTCGTCTCGCTGGAGGTGGGCGGCGCGTACGACTTCCGCGGCCGGGCGCTCCGGGCTGTCGCGACGAGCTTCCCCGGCGATACACCCGTGCTGTACGCGGTCGGGCGGCTGCGGAATGTGGGCCCGCCGGGCCGGGTGGAGGGCCGTTGGGTCCATCTCGACAGCGACACGCACCTGGGCGATACTCGTGTGGAGTTGGTCGGCGCCGAGGTCGAGGCGCGCTTCTCGCTCTCGAAGCCGACCGCGGGCTGGCCGGAGGGCCGCTACAAGTTCTACCTGGCCGTCAACGGCGAGGACGTGGCAGGGGTCGCGTACTCGGTGACAGGAGCTGCGCCGGGAACGGGGAACCCCGCAGTGGAACCTGCACACCGCAAGTAGGGATGGTCTCAGTGCGTGAGCCGCTCTTCCGAACACCACCGCGCGGCCATGTGGCCCTGCACTACCTGGGGCAGAGCGGCTTCGTGATCGTCTCCGATCAGGGCACCCGCATCGCGATCGACCCCTACCTCTCGGACAGCGTGCCGCTCACGCGCGTGACGCCGATCCCCTGCCGGCCCGAGGACCTCGAGGTCAGCCATGTCCTGCTGACCCACGACCACAGCGACCACACCGACCCCGACACCTGCCTGGCGCTGCTCCGCAGCCGCGCCGTGCGCTTCTGGGGCCCTCCCTCGGCCCTCCGCGTCCTGCGCGCCGCGGGTGCCCCGCCGGACAAGCTGACGGTGATCGAGCGCGGGAGCTGCGCGCAGATCCACGATATCCGGGTCGAGGCCGTCCACGCCGAGCACACCGAGGACAGCGTCGGCTACGTGCTGACCGCGAGTCGCCGGCGGATCTACCACACGGGCGACACCGTCGAGAGCCCGGAGCTGTACTGGCTGCACGACCACGGCATCGAGGTGCTGATCACCGGCTTCGCGGGCCGGTGGGAGTCGATGGAGGCCGGCCAGGCCGCCGGCC
>CAZRDB010000029.1:31414-35615 GCA_964598695.1 uncultured Armatimonadia bacterium | reverse complement strand
AGCCTCACCGGCGGGGAGGGCAACCCACCACCACTGGGGAAGACGCTCCAGAGACAGGGCTCGACCACCGATGAGAGGGAGTGCATGGCACCCATGCGCATGGCAGTTGTCCCGCTGATCTTCTTCGATGACATCGCGGTACGGAGAACCCGCACGCTGGGCGAGGTCGCGCAGATCGTCCACGACCTGGGCGCCGAGGGCATCGAGGCCTACTACAAGTACTTCGACGACCTCACGCCGGCCC
Organism: uncultured Armatimonadia bacterium; assembly: GCA_964598695.1. Taxonomy (GTDB): domain Bacteria; phylum Armatimonadota; class Zipacnadia; order UBA1398; family UBA1398; genus CAZRDB01. The sequence continues at coordinate 35,371 of CAZRDB010000029.1, read as the reverse complement.
ACCTCGATGCGCAGAAGAAGGCCGTCAACGACGCGGGAATCGAGTTCTCGCAGTTCTGCTCCGGACCCGACTTCTCCCACCCCGATCCCCAGGCGCGGCGCGCCGAGGTCGCGACGTTCAAGGCGCACATCGATGCCGCCGCGTACATCGGCTGCGCGAACATTCGCATGACGGCGGGCCAGGGCCATCCCGGTGTTGCCGTCGACGACGCGATCGAGTGGGTCGTGGAGTGCTTCCGCGAGGTCGTCGACTACGCCGCGGGCAAGGGCGTCACCTGCGCCTACGAGGACCACTACCGCGACTACTACTGGGAGCACCCGGACGTCTCGCTCGACCCCGACGTGTTTCTCCGGCTCGTGGAGCGGATGCGCGGCACCGCGATGCGCGTCAACTTCGACAGCTCGAACCCCGTCATGGTCGAGCGCGACCCGGTCCCGATCCTCCAGCAGGTGAAGGACCTCGTGGTGAACGTCCACCTCTCGGACCGGATCGAGGCCGGCCGCTACCAGCATGCCGACGTGGGCGACGGAGTGGTGGACTTCACGGGGATCTTCGAGATCCTGCGCGAGATCCGCTACGACGGCTGGGTCGCGGTCGAGTACAACGGCGTCAACGGCGTGGATGGCCTGCGCCGGAGCTTGGAGTTCGCCCGCAAGCTGATCTACGCGTAGGGCTCCTCGGCCACGCCGGCGCGGCGGTTCTCCAGCCGGGCGAGGATGTAGAGGAAGTCGGAGAGCCGGTTGAGGTAGGCGATTCCCGATGCGCCGCCCTCGGCCGGCTCCTCGCTGTCAGGCGTGCCCTCCAGCGAGACGGCCCACCGCTCGGCACGCCGACAGACTGCGCGCGCGACGTGGAGCGCGGCCGCGGCAGGGCAGCCACCGGGGAGGATCAGCGCGGTCAGGGGTGCGAGCGTCTCCTCGCCCCGGTCGACGCGGGACTCGAGCCACGCGGTCTCGGCGGCGGCATCGAACGAGGAGGCGAAGCCCGCCAACTGCGCGGAGAGGCCGATCAGGGAGCGTTGGATGCGGGCGAGATCGTCGGAGGTCGTCTCCCCCACCAGTGTCCGGCACCAGCCGAGCCAGGCGTTCAGCTCGTCGAGGTCGCCGAGCACATCGAAGCAGATGGAGTCCTTGCCGAAGCGCTCTCCGCCCGCGAGACCAGACCAGCCGGAGTCCCCGCGGCGCGTGTAGATGCGCATGGCCCGCCCTCCGCGCCTACTCGAGCACCTTGGTCTCGACGGCCGTCTCGCCATTCAGGATCTCGACCGTCGCCTTGCCGAAGACGGTGAGCGTCTGGCGGACGTTGTCGCCCGGCTCGTGGAGCTGGTCGTAGGCGATGCGCGTGCCCTGGTCGTCGGTCACGCGGATCCGGATCCGCTGGCTCGATTCGCCCCGCGCCACGGTGAACTGCACCGTGCCCGGCCGGGAGCCCTGCGCGCCATCCTCGGCGCCCTCGGTCTTCTCGCCGGGGTTCGGCCCCTGGCTGACGAGCAGGTTCACCTTTCCGCCCTCGGAGACCATGCGTCCCGCGCGGGGCGCCTGGCTGAGGATCACGTCCTTGGGGAAGGTCTTGCTGTAGCCCTGGAGCACATCGCCCACGACGAGGTGCGCATCCTCGAGGGCGCTCCGCGCCTCGTCGCTGCTCATGTTGGTCACGTCGGGCACCCGGATCGCGCGCGCCCCGCGGCTCACCCGGACCTCGATCGACCGCCCCGCGCGCACCACGCGCCCCGCGGGTGGGTTCTGCCAGAGGATGCTGCCCTCGGGCACGTCGGGATTGAACTCCTGATCGACGATCTCGAGCTTGAGGCCGACATCGGCGAGCTGCTTTCGGGCCTCCTGCTCGCCCGTGTGGCTCTGCGCCAGGTCGGGGACGAACACCTCGCTCGGCGCGCTCTTCTCCCAGCGCTGCCACATCCACAGGACGGGCAGCCCGAGGCCGGCCGGGATGATGAGCGAGGCGACGAGCCAGATCACGAAGGAGACGGCGCCCACGCGAGCGCCGGTCGGCGCCGCCTTCGCGGCACTGCGGCTTCGCACGGCGGCCGGCTGCGGCAGCCGCGCGCCGGCGGGCGGGGGCGGCACGGCCGCGCTGTCCTCCGTCGGCTCCGGGAGCCGCTCGGCAGCCGCCAGGCGGACTGCCTCGGCCAGGGCCCCGGCGTTGGTGAAACGGTCCTGCGGCCGGAGCGCGAGCGCCTGCTGGAGTGGGCGCTGCAGCGGCAGCGGGACGCCGCGCCGCCAGGCGCCGCCCGCGAGGTCGTCAATCGAGGGGCAACGGCCGGAGATCAGCTCGACCAGGAGCACACCGAGTGCCCAGACATCGGCCTGCGGCCCCGGGGCCTCGCCGGCACGCTGCTCCGGGGCGAGGTAGGGGTTCGCCTCGGCGCCGGGGATCCCCAGGCCCCCGAAGGCAGCGGCGAGGCCGATCCCGCTCAGCTCGAACTGCTTGCGGTCGCCCGCAACGTGCAGCTCGAGCGGGGAGACGAGGCCGTGGGCGCGCCCCTGGGCATGCAGGCGCGCGAGGACCGCGGCACAGCCGGCGAACAGCTCGAGCGCCAGCTTGGGCTCAATCAGGCCGCCCTCGAGCGTCTCGGAGAGGCTGCGCCCACCGGGTTCCGGCTCGACGATCGCGACGGTCTCCTGGTGCGGGAGCACGGCCAGGGGGATCAGCAGGCCCAGGGCGGGCTCGGGGGCGTTCTCGAGGACGCGTCGGAAGCCGAGGCGGGTGCCGGCGTCCCGCGCGACGTAGGAGCGGAGGGTACGGATCCGCACCGGCTGTCCGGTGGTGGTGTCGAGGCCCGCGTGAACGCGGAACGCGCGTCCCTCGCGAAGCCGCTCACCGAGCCGATAGCGTTCTCCGAGCAAGCCGCCGGTGTTCTCGTACAATGGTCGACACTTCCCGCTCGAGGGTCGGCCGCCAGGTCTCTCGCGCGGGCGGCACGCATAGATTACGCCACGCCGGTCGGCGCTGCAACCTCACCCGCGGGCGGCCCGGAAGACCTCCTGGATCGCTACGCCGGCCTCCCGCGCGAGCTGCGCGCAGTCCTCGTACTCGGGCACCGCGCGCTCCTCCCCGCTCGGGAGCCGGACCACCTTCACGCGCGCCGCGCCGAACGGCGTCTCAACCGTGCGGATCTCGCGCGGGAGGCACAGCCGCCGGCAATCGTGCATCCGGACGCCGATCGACGAGGTCTCCGTGAGCAGCACGGCGGCGAGGCGCTCCGCATCGCGCGGGCGCGCCAGCACGGTGAGCGCCGTCGCCAGTCGCCCCTTCTTCATCATGACGGGCGTGCTGAAGACGTCGAGGGCGCCCTCCTCCCGCAGCCGCTCGCTCGCGTAGGACAGCACCTCGGCCGAGATGTCGTCGACCTGGGTGACGATCTCGGTCACCTCGCACGGCGGGGCCGCCGGGTCGCGGCGACCGAGCAGCAGGCGCAGCACGTTCGGGTAGGGCGAGAAGTCCTTTCCCCCCGCCCCGTGGCCGATCCGGTCGACGTGCATCGGCGGCACGAGGCCCACCTCGCCGGCCAGCCCCCGGATCAGAGCCGCGCCGGTCGGCGTGAGCGTCTCGCCCTCGATGTCGACCGCGCGCACGGGCATCCCCTCGGCAAGCTTCGCGACGGCGGGGGGAGGCACCGGCATGAGGCCGTGCTCGCACCGCACGAAGCCGTGGGCCATCGGGAGCGGCCCGGCCGAGATCGTCTCGACGCCCAGTAGCTCGAGCGCCAGGCAGGCGCCGCAGATGTCGACGAGGGTGTCGACGCCGCCCAGTTCGTGGAAGTGGACCTCCTCCAGTGAGACGCCGTGGACCGAGGCCTCGGCCCGCGCCACGCACGCGAGGACCGCGAGCGAGCGCTCCCGGACCCGAGGCGCCAGCCCAGCCGCCTCGATCGCGCGCTCGCAGTCCCTGTAGGAGAGGCCGTGGTGGTGATGGTGATGGCCGTGGTCGTGCGCGTGG
>CAZRDB010000029.1:0-31314 GCA_964598695.1 uncultured Armatimonadia bacterium | reverse complement strand
GTCCCTGTAGGAGAGGCCGTGGTGGTGATGGTGATGGCCGTGGTCGTGCGCGTGGCCGTGGTCGTGCGCGTGGTCGTGATCGTGCGGGTGATCGTGGTCGTGCGCGTGATCGTGGTCGTGCGGGTGGTCGTGGTCGTGCGGGTGGCTCTCCGTTGGCGAGTGCTCCGGCTCATCGTGACCGTGGGCGGGGTGGTCCTCGGTGAGAGCGACGCGCAGCGCGGTCGCGCGGATCCCGGCCTTGGTCGCCTCGGAGACCTCCAGGCGGAAGCCGGAGCCCAGCCCGCGCAGACCCTCCTCGAGCCGCGCCGGGTCCACGCCCAGGTCGAGCAGCGCGCCGAGCATCATGTCGCCCGAGGCGCCCACAAAGCAGTCAATGTGCAGGTGCACCGTGTCTCTCCTCACTGGTTCACGAGACTTGCGAAGACACCGGCCCCGAAGCCATTGTCGATGTTCACGACGGACAGGCCGGAGGCGCAGCTATTGAGCATCGCGAGTAGCGCAGCCAGGCCGCCGAGCGATGCCCCGTAACCGACGCTGGTCGGCACCGCGACGACGGGCTGGCTCACGAGGCCTGCCACGACGCTCGGCAGCGCGCCCTCCATGCCGGCCGCGACCACCAGCACGCGCGCGCCCGTGAGCACCGTCAGGTGGCCGAGCAAGCGGTGCAGCCCCGCGACCCCCACGTCGTAGACGCGCTCGACGCGGTCGCCGAGGTACTCGAGCGTAACGGCGGCCTCATCGGCCACGGGCAGGTCGGCCGTCCCCGCCGCGACGACGGCGACGTACGAGTCGTCATGGTTCGGCTTCGGACGCCTCCGCTCCGGACCGGCGACCACGATGCGGGCCGAGCGGTGGTAGAGCGCATCGTCGACCAGCTCCGCGACCGCGGCATAGGCCGCCTCGTCGGCGCGGGTCACGAGCACCGGCCCCTCGGCGCGCTCGTACAGCGCTCGTGTGATCTCCGCGATCTGCTCCGTCGTCTTGCCCGGGGCATAGACCACCTCGGGCCGTCCGGTGCGCTCGGCGCGGTCGTGGTCGACCTTGGCGTAGCCCAGGTCCTCGAACTGCCGCAGGCGCAACTGCTCGGCCGCCGCCTCAATGCCCAGCTCGCCGGCGCGGACCGCCTCGAGGATCCGTCGGGTAACCTCGCCCATGTGGCGTCCTCCTTCGGGAACGGCTTCCCATTCCCGGAGGGAGCCCCGCCTTCCTCGTCACTCGTCGGCCCGAGTCGCAAGAGTAGCACGTTTCTGGCATTCGTGCTACCGTAGGCGAGCTTGGCTCACCGAGGGAGTGGTACCCATGCGCGCACGCGCCTTCACGTTGATCGAGCTTCTGGTCGTCATCGCCATCATCGCGATCCTGGCCGCGATCCTCTTCCCGGTTTTCGCGAAGGCACGGGACAAGGCGCGGCAGACCACATGCCTGAGCAACCTCCGCCAGCTCGGCAACGCGTTTCTGATGTACGGCTCCGACTACGACGAGACGTTCCCGATCCAGTACAACTGGAAGACCAACCTCCAGCCCTACATGAAGAGCACCCAGATCTGCGTCTGCCCCAGCCGCCCGACCCTCCCGTGGTACTACGGCCAGGGCTACAACATCGGCTGCGCCTCGCCCCCGGCCCAGGGCGTGCCGGCGAAGTCCGAGGGCGCCATCGTCGCGCCCAGCCAGAAGATCCTCGTCGCGGAGTGGGACCGCTGCAACGCGGGGCCGCCCTGTGGCCCCGTCGGGCTCCTCGCGGGCGGCGCGACCTGCTACTGGGCCGTCACCCGTGTACACAACGGAGGCTCCAACCTGCTCTTCTGCGAAGGACACGCGAAGTGGTTCCGCCCCGAGGCGTACCACAGCACGACCGAGTACGCCGACGCGAGCGGCAACCCCGTGCCCGCCTCGCCGACCGTCGTCGCGGAGGAGACATGGCGCACGTTCTGGGACACCGCGTATGAACCCCACTGAGACCGAGCGACTGCCCGATCATGACCGGGCGCACCTGTTCCGCACGCGCGACCTCGTGCTCGGCGCGCTCCTCGGCGCGCTCGCGATCGTGCTGCCCATGGCCTTCCACGGTCTCGGTCCGGGCGTCGGGCCGATCTTCCAGCCGATGTACCTGCCGATCCTCGCGCTCGGGCTCATGGCCTCGTGGGAGACCGCCCTGGCGGTCGGTCTGCTCGCCCCGATCGTCTCCGGCCTCCTGACCGGCATGCCCCCCTTCGCGCCGCCCATCGCCCTGCTCATGGCCGCCGAGCTGGCGGCGCTCGCGGTGGGCGCGAGCCTCGCCCGCCGGGTCCGGCTCTCGGTCTGGCCCGCCGCCGTCGTGGGGATCCTCGCCGCGCGGGTTGCGGGCGCACTCGCCCTGATGACCATTGGACGAGGGCTCGGCTTCGGGCAGAGCCTCTGGGAGTACTCCGTCCTCAGCCTTGCCGTGGCTTGGCCGGGGATCGCCCTGCAGTTGTCGATCGTGCCTGGCGTCGTGCGGTCGGTCGAGGCCGCCAGCGTCCTCGGCACACGAGGAGGAGCCAGATCCCAGTGAAGCACACACGAACCCTCGCCGACCGCGAGGACCTGCTCGAGCTTCTGCGCGACTTCCACGGCCACATCGGCCCGTACGTCGTCGCCGGGATCCGCATGGGCCGGCTCGCGCGCACACTGCTCGGCGCCGACCCGCACTTCGGGATGGAGGCCGACGTCTGCTGTCCCGACGCCCCGCCTCCCTCATGCGCGCTCGACGGGATCCAGTTGGCCACCGGCTGCACGCTCGGCAAGCGCAGCATCCGCCACGCTGTCGGTGAGGGCGTCGTCGGCCTCTTCCGCAACCGCGAGACCGGCGCCCGGGTCCGCCTCACGCTCCGCGTCGAGGCCGTCACGCCGGCCGTGGAGACCATGCGCGAGCGCGGCGACGAGGCGGGGGCCGCCGTCATCCTCGGGCTCACCGATGCCGAGCTGTTCGCGGTGGAGGAGAACGTGTGACGGCATCGGGGCGACCGGCAACCGGCCTGACGCCGAGCTTCCGGCTGGCCGCGCTGCTCCTCGCGGCGTGCGCGAGCGCCACGGCCGACGTGCTCTCGCCAGGCGCGGGGGGCTCGCTCGCCGTGCTCGCGGCCGTGGGGCTTCTCGCCACACCGGGCGCGGTGTGCGACTTCGGGAAGCGGCTGGCCGCCCTCGCGCTGTTCGGCGTCGTGGGCCTCGGCCTGGTGCTGCTCGCTCCCGCTCCGTCCGCCGAGCCGGCGTCCGAGATCCTCGGCCTTCGCGTGAGCGACCACGCGTTGCGCTTCCACGCGGCGCTCTGGCTTCGCTGCGCCCTGATCGTCGCCTGGGGCGCGGTGCTGGGCCGGGGGCTGGGTGAGCGCAACCTGCTGGCCGCCCTCGGAGGCCTGCCCGTACCGGGCCGGCTCGCCTCCCTGTGCTACCTGATGGTCCGCAGCATCGGCGATGTCTCCCGCGAGCTGCAGACCGTGGTCCGGGCCGCGCGAGCCCGCGGCAACCCCACGGGCCTCCGCGCGGTGGCGGCCTCGGGCTCGATCGCGGGCAGCTTGGTGCTCCGTCTCAGCCTGCGGGCCGAGACCCGCGCGATGGCGCTGGTGGCACGGGGCTTCGAGGGACGGCTGCCGTCTCTGGAACGGCGACCGCTCCGCGCGCGTGAGGTGCTGCTCCTGGCGGTCTGGGGGGGCCTGCTCGCGCTCGTGTGCGGCCTCTGAGCCTGGGCGCGCGCGCGGGGGCTGAAGGTGGGTGGGAGGGCGATTCCGTATACTGGGACGGAAGGATCGTGGTCCCCGATGCGAGTGCTCTCCTGGCTGACGGCTGGGTCGGCCCTGCTGCTCCTGCTCTTGTCCGGTTGCCGCCGGCAGTCGCCCCCCGACTGGGTCTCCCGCACGCCGCCGAGTCCCGTCGCCCTGGCGCCGGAGTCGACGGAGTCGACCATCCTGCGCCTCACGCCCGAGACGGTTCTCGAACAGCCCCCCTCGACGGTCGAGATCGAATCGGCCGACGGCGGCACGAAGGTCACCATGACCGACCCCAAGGGCTCGACCTCGAGCGCGGTCATCACGACCGAGAGCGACCTCTCGGCCGAGAAGCTGGGGATCCCGCTTCCGCCCAAAGCGAAGGCCAACACGGCCCTGCGACTCAAGGAGGCCCAGCTCGGCAACCCGCTCCTGCAGGCCTTCGACGTCGCGGGGATGCGGGTGGCGATCTACACGGTGCCGGGCGCCACGCTCGATTCCGTGCTGAACTTCTACGCCAAACACAAGTCCGGACGATTCGAGGACTACGAGGACGCCCGCTCGCTCGGCATGGACATGGTCATCATCGGCGTCCGGGACAACGAGGACCTGAACATCGCGCTCGTGCCGGAGAAGAGCGGAGGGGTCACCCTCATGCTGCTCGACCAGAGCAAGACCAAGCTCGCCAAGGGCGGGTCGTAGGCACCCAGGAGGTGGAGTAGTTGCGCAACCGTTTGGCTCTGCTGCTCGTCGCCGCGCTCTCGATCGGGATCGCGGTGCTCGGATGCAAGAAGGCTCCGGCTCCTGAGGAGACCTCGGTGGCAGCCGCCAGCCCCGGCCCCGCCGCCCCCGGCCCGCGCGAGCCCAGGGGCCCCCGGCCGGACGAGACCATGTCGGGCCCCAACGGCGCGCCCGGCCGCGGCCCCGGCGGCGAGTCCGGGCCGCGCGAGTACCGGATGCCCAAGCCCGAGCCGCTGAAGACCGCGAGCGGCGAGGAGATCTCGCTGTTCGGTCCCGTCGGCTCCTCGGCCCTGCGGATGTTCACCGGGCGCGATCCGGTCATCGAGGGGACCAACGAGAAGGGCGTCATCAAGAGCACGACGCGCGGCGGCGAGGAGACCACCCTCCCGTACGAGTCGGCCAGCCACACCGCGGAGTCTCTCGGCCTCAAGGCCCCTGCGGGACTCGCGCCGACCTCCGCCTTCACGGTTGCCGGCCTCGTGCCGGAGGAGGCCGTGCGGGGCGCGCTCGAGTGGCAGGCGCGGATGCAGGGCGAGTCGCAGCCGAAGATCACCGTGACCGAAGAGGATCGCAAGGTGCGGATCGACGCGGCCGTCTACATGCTCGAGGGCACGGTCCAGGAGATGACCGACAAGTGGGTCGCGGCCAACCCGGACGAGGTCAACGTGATCCCCATGGGCGAGGAGAACACCATGTGCCAGTCCAAGAAGGACGCACGGGTGACCTTCGCCGTGAGCAAGGTCCCGGACACCGAGAACAAGCTTCAGGTGACCGTCATGCACCTCGTTGAGGTACCGAAGAACATCGCGGCGATGCTCGAGGGCGCGGCCGCGATGGGCCCCGGCGGCCCGGGCGGGCGCGGCATGGGCGGCCCCGGCATGGGCGGCGGTCCGGGCGGACGCGGGATGGGCGGCCCTGGTGGCGGCCCTGGTGGCGGCCCCGGCGGCGGCGACGGCCAGGGACGCCGGCGTGGCGGCGGGCCGGGCGGCCCGGGGAACCGCGGAGGTGCCGGGCAATGACCCGCGGAGCGCCCTGGCAGGTCCCGGACCCGGAGATGGCCGCGTTCTGCGCCCAGTTCGCGACACTGCTCGCGGCCGACGTCAAGCTCATGCCCGCGCTCATCACGTCGCGTCAGCAGACCGACAACGAACTCCTGAGCGAGGTCCTGCTCGACGTACAGACCGAGCTGGAGGCCGGGCTGACGCTCGCCGCCGCGCTCTCCAAGCAGCCGGACGTGTTCTCTCCCTTCGCGATCCAGATGGTGCGCCAGGGCGAGATCGAGGGGACCCTGCCCGACGCGTTCCGCAAGCTCGCCGAGCACCACCGCGGCCTCGAGCCGGAGCGCCGCGCGAGTGACGGCCCCGTCGTGCTGCACCTCGACGCCGGCGTCCTGATGGAGGCGATCCGGCCCTTCATCGTGACCGTGTTCCTCGCGATCGGCGTGGTCGGAGTGCTCTCGGCCGCGGTGCTCGTGGCCAAGGAGCGGAACCTGATCCCCGACGAGCTGGAGGGGCCGACCATCCTGCTGGTTGCGGCGCTGACCCTCCTGCTCGCCGCGGTGGTCCTGCGCGGCACGCGCCGTCCGAAGCCGGCTCCAGCGGCGCCCGCGCGGGTCCGGACCGAGCCGCCTCCGGCCGAGCCGGTGGCGGCCGCGAGCCCGACGCCGCGGCCGCGGACCGAGGAGCCGCGCACGGCCATGCGCACCGATGAGGACTACCTTCTGCGCGACCCGGGCACACCGGTGGATCTCGACGTGAACGACTAGCGCGACGGGTTCCCGCGCGCGCCGGAGGGAGCCACGCCATGCGCGACCTGATCGAGCGCTACCGGATCGACCGAGAGGACCTCGACGCGTTCTACGATCTCCCGCTCAGCGAGGTGGGCCCCGAGCGGCGCCAGGCCCATCTCGCCGAGTGGCAGACCCGGCTCGAGGCCGTCGACTACGACTCCCTCGACGCCGACGACCGCATCGACTTCCTCGCCTTCCGCAACTACCTCTCCCGCGAGCGAAGCCGGGTGGCTCGCCGGGCACGGTGGGCCGAGGAGGAGCGGGAGCTACTGGGCTTCGCCGAGCCGCTGCTCACGCTCGAGGGGATCCGCCGTCGGGTGGAGCCCCTCGCCGTCGAGCAGGCCTGCCGTGGCCTCGCCGAGGCCGCGGAGGCGGCCGATGCGCTGAAGGCGCGGCTGCTCGCGAGGCCCGAGCCGGAGGTCGAGACGCCGGAGCCGATCCGGCCCGACCTGGCGCTCCGCGCCGCCGAGGGCTGCGAGGCGCTGCTCGGGGTCCTGCGCGAGTGGTACCGCCACTACGCCGACTACAAGCCGGACTTCGCCTGGTGGTGCCGGCAGCCGTTCGAGTCGCTCGAGAAGACCATCGCGCGGTGCGGCCGGATCCTCCGACGGCGGGGCGAGGCCGACGGGGCACTGGCGGGGACTCCCGTCGGGGCCGAGGAGATCGCCTCCGACCTCCGGCACGAGATGCTCGCGTACTCCGCGGAGGAGCTGCTCGAGATCGGCGAGCGCGAGGTCGCGTGGTGCGAGCGGGAGTTGCGCAACGCCAGCCAGGAGATGGGCTGTGGCGACGACTGGCGCGCGGCGCTCGAGAAGGTCAAGGCGAGCCACGTGCCGGTCGGTGAGCAGGACGCTCTCATCGCCCAGCAGGTCCGCGAGGCGATTGGCTACGTCGAGGACAACGACCTGGTCACCCTCGAGCCGCTGTGCAAGGAGCTGTGGCGCCTCGACATGCTCTCCGAGGAGTCCCAGCGGATGCTCCCCTACCAGGGCTACGGAGGACTGAAGGTCCTCGTCTCGTACCCCACCCACGGGATGGGCCTGGCGGCCCGTCGCGCGAGCATGCGGGCGAACAACCTCCACTTCTCGCGCGCGGTCACCCAGCACGAGATGATCCCCGGCCACCACCTCCAGATCTACATGGCGCACCGGTACCGGCCGTACCGGCAGTTGATGGGCACCCCGTTCCTGCTCGAGGGGTGGTGCCTGTACTGGGAGATGCTGCTCTGGGACCGTGGATTCCCGCGCGGCCCGGAGGACCGGATCGGCATGCTCTTCTGGCGCACGCACCGCTGCGCGCGGATCGTCGTCTCGCTCAAGTTCCACCGTGGCGAGATGACGCCGGCCGAGATGGTCGACTACCTCATCGACCACGTCGGCCACGAGCGCGACGCCGCCACGAGCGAGGTCCGGCGCTACATCGGGAGCGGCTATCCGCCGCTCTACCAGTGCGCGTACATGATCGGCGGGCTCCAGATCCGGGCGCTGTACCGGGAGCTGGTCGACTCCGGCCGCATGAGCCCGCGCGCGTTCCACGATGCGGTCCTCCGCGAGAACTCGCTCCCGATCGAGCTGATTCGCGCGCGGCTCACCGGAACCGAGCTTGGCCGGGACTTCCATCCCACGTGGCGGTTCGCCGACTGACCCACGCCCCTCGGGGCCCGGGCCGTCACAGCCCGCGCGTGGCGATCTCGGCCAGATCCTCCGGCTCCTCGATGTGCAGCAGGGGGACGTTCTGGGCGGCGATCGGCCCGCGCCCCGCGTGCCAGGCGCCGGGGTTGTCGATCAGCACGACGGTTACGGCGATGCCGCAGAATCGGAGTCCGGCGATCGTCTGGGCCAGCTCGCGGCCGAGCTGCGGGGTGACGAGGATCACCGAGAGGTCCCGTGGCAGACGCTGCAGCTCGTCGAGGAGCATCTGGCGCAGGGTCAGGCCCTCCGAGGCTTCCAGGCGAGCGAGCGCATCGAGGACCTCGGCCTCCTTCTCGGCGCCCCGTCCGGGCCGCACCTCGACGGGGCGGAGCCGGTCGTCGCCCGCGCGGTGCTCGGCGAGCCGCCGAGCCTCACGCCGGTTGGCCGCCTCCTCGAGCCCGGCCTCCCGCTTCACCCGCTCGAGCGCGTCCAGACCGTTCGACAGCATCCCGGCCGTCTCGCGCAGGTCGAGGACGTAGCACGCGAGCGAGGCCGCGACAGTGACCGCCAGCTCCATGCGCTCCTCGGCCGTGCGGCGCTGGGTCCCCCGCGCCGTCGGCTCCTCCGGCTCCAGCTCCGGAGCGGGCATGGCCTCCTCGTAGGCGTCCTCGTCGACCGTCTCCTCGCCGAACAACGCCGCGGCCTCGCCCCTTCCGGTCGCCTGCCCGCGCGGCGGCGCGAACGTGGCCGAGAGGTCCTCGGCGGGAGCGGGCACCCGGCCACGCGCGGAGCCCGCGCCCGCCCCCTCGTCGGCATAGGCCGGGCCGTGGAAGTCCAGGACGATCAGCGCGCCGGCCAGGACCGTCGGCTCGTAGATGCGGCTGTGGAGTTCCCCGGTGCGCGCGGTGGCCTTCCAGTGGATCCGGTTGAGCGGGTCGCCAACGCGGTACTCCCGCACGCCCGCCATGCGCGTCGGGTCCTCGTAGATCCGGGTCCGGGAGCGGATCTCGCCGATGGGCCGGTGGGTGGTCACGTCGTACTGCAGGATCGGAACGGGCACGGGACGGACGGTGATGTAGTGGGCGCTGCGCGCGGTGCGAATGGTGCGGACGAAGCCGAAGAGGTCGCCGGATTCGAGGATCACGGGCCCGATCTGGTGGTAGCCCCGGCAGGAGAAGGTCACGCGGTACTCGAGGTGGCGGGTGGAGCGGGGCGCGAGTACGAACAGGCGGAGGAAGTCGCCGCGGGGGGAGAGCCTCGCGGGGAGCACCTCCTCGACCAGAACCCAGAAGACCGGCAACGGCTTCTCGTTGCGCAACGCGGCACGGATCGACATCGTCTCCCCGATCTCGGCCCGATCGCGGAGAGCAGCGCGCGTGCAGGAGACACCATCGAGCGCGCTCCGCGCGAGGAAGCTCGCCAGCAGGTAGGCGAGCGTGAGCGCGTACAGGGCGAAAGTCATCACCGGGAACCGGAACGCCAGCCCCAGCGCGAGGAGCGCCAGCACGATCCCGATGACCAGGCTCCGCCGCACGGCCTAGCTCCCCCCGCGCACCGGCGCCGGCACTCCATCGACGATCCCCCGGATGACGTCGGCTGCGGCCAGGCCGCGCAGCCGGCTCTCGGGATGCACGATGACGCGGTGGCCGAGAACGGGCGGGCACAGAGCCTTCACATCGTCGGGGAGCACGAAGTCGCGGCCCACGAGCGCGGCGGTCGCCTGAGCCGCGAAGAACAGCGCCTGGCTCGCGCGCGGGCTCGCGCCGAGGATCAGGTTCGTCGCCTTGCGATCGCGCGTCGCCTGCACGATCCGCACGATGTACTCGCGCACCTTGTCGTCGACATGGATCTCGCGGCAGGCCGCCTGGGCCTCGCGCAGCTCCTCGATGCCCGCGACCCGCTCGAGCGCGTCGATCGGGTGGCGCCGCCGCATGTTGACCAGCATCTCGTTCTCGGCCGCGAAGCTCGGGTACCCGACCTGCAGCCGCATGAAGAACCGGTCGAGCTGCGCCTCCGGCAGCGGGAAGGTCCCCTCCTGCTCCACCGGGTTCTGGGTCGCGATGACCACGTGCGGGCGCTCGAGGACGTGGGTCACTCCGTCGACCGAGACGCAGCGCTCGGCCATCGCCTGCAGCAGCGCCGACTGGGTACGCGGCGTCGCGCGGTTCAGCTCATCGGCGAGCAGCACGTTGGTGAAGACCGGGCCCGCGCGGAACTCGAAGTCCTGCAGCTTCTGGTTGTAGATCGACGCCCCGGTGACGTCGCTCGGCAGCAGGTCGGGGGTGCACTGGACCCGTTGGAAGCGCAGGCCGAGGGAGATCGCGAGGGCGCGTGCCAGCATCGTCTTGGCGACTCCGGGCACGTCCTCGATCAGGATGTGGCCCTCGCAGAGGGCGCAGATCAGCGCAAGGCGGATCACGCCCCGCTTCCCCACCACGACCCGCTCGATGTTCTCCGTGAGGCGCGTGCACAGCTCCGAGACAGACACGGTGAGCCTCCCTCCCTCGGGTATAATCGTTGTATTCGGACCCGCCCCGGAGGCGCCTCCCTCGCGCCGGACCGGGCGATGGAGGGACTCGCATGGCGCTGTTACTGCTTGCGTGCGGTTTCGCTCTACTCGGCCAGCCCGAGGACGGCGCCACCCTCCGACTCGGAGAGCAGACAGGTCCTCTCCGTTACACGGTCTCCATCGAGGGGCCCCTCCTGCAGGGCGGGGAGACGGTTCGGCTACGGGCCCGGTTCGCCGCCGACTACCGCGCGTTCGCGGCCGACCGCGAGGGCCTGGTGCCCGTGCTGGTCGTCCTCGGCGAGGGCGAGGGCTCCTACCAGATCGGCGAGCGGGAGGCTCCTCTCGTCTGGACCTACCGGGACCGCCCGGCGCTGCTGCTGCTGTCGCGCGACTCGGTCATCCACGAGGCGCCCATCCCGCTGCCCCCGGCCGGGCCCGCGCCCTCGATGGACCCCCTCGCCGCCTACCTCGCCGCGGCGTGGTGGGTGCCACTGCCCGAGGGCACGCTCCACGAGGGCGACTCGTTCATGCGGGACATCGAGGGCGAACTGGGGCTGACCGGCGAGGCGCTCACCGACCGGCGCGTCGTGGCGCAGGTCGAGCGAATCGGCCGGGAGGGCGGGCGGCGCGTCGCCGTTCTCGCCGCCGAGGTGGAGGAGACGCTCCGCGACGATCACCCGCAGTTCCGGGGCAGAGCCCTTCTCAGCATCCACGTCGCGTTCGACGCCGACACGGGCGTTCTGCTGGCCGCGCGGATCATCGAGAACGGGGAGACCGCGCCGCGCGACGGGAACGGCCCCCCGGTCCGGACACAAAACCTCGACACGCGCGTCCAACTGGACGGCGGACCCGAGTTCGAGCTGTAGCCGCCACGTTCAGGAGGACCATTCGGTGCTGCCGTTTCTCGCCAAGGCCGGGCTGATCTCTCTCAGCGGAGCGCTCGCACCGGGACCGATCACCGCGTTCGCCGCCGCGCGCGGCGGCCGCAACCCGCACGCCGGGGCGCTGGTCATGTCGGGCCACGTCCTGGTGGAAGCCGTCGTGGTCCTCCTCGTCTTCCTCGGCGTGGGCAAGGTCGCGGAGCACGCTGGGTTCCAGGCGGGGATCGGCCTCGCGGGAGCCCTCGTCCTGCTGCTCATGGGGCTCGGAATGCTGCTGGCCCTCCGCCACCGCCCCGCGACCGAGGACGGGAGCGAGGAGGAGGCGTCCGACGCCGCGCCCCGGCCCGGCGCCGGCCTGTGGGCGTGCTTCGTCGCCGGCGCCGCGCTCTCCGCCACGAGCCCCTACTTCCTGGTTTGGTGGGCGACGGTCGGCGCCGGGTTGGCGCTCGAGTCATGGAAGTTCGGGATCCTCGGCGTCGGGCTGTTCATCGTGCTGCACTGGACGATCGACCTCGGCTGGTGCTACTTCGTCTCGTGGGCCGCGTTCCGTGGCCAACGCAGCTTCGGGGAGCGCTTCCAGCGGGGTATCCTCGCGGCCTGCGGCGTCTTCCTCGTCCTGATGGCCGGCAAGTTCGCCAACGACGGCGGCCGTGTGCTGCTGTCGATCCTGTACGTCTCGTGAGAGAGGTGTTCGCGTTGCGGTGTGGGTACCGGAGCTGGTTCGCGTTCGCGCTCTTGGCAGCGCTCGTCGCGGGAACTGCCTCCGCGCAGGAGGAGCTGCCGCCCGAGGCCGCGGCCGTGACCGAGCCGGTGCCGCTCACCGAGGAGGGCCAGGAGGCTCGCGACGCGCTGGTTGCGCTGCTGCCCACGGCGGGGAGTCCGGCGCTGCCCGAGGGGCTCGAGCCCCAGGGCGAGGTGCGGGTGTACGGCCGCGAGACGCTCGCGGACTACATCAACGGCGACGCGGAGAGCTTCTACCCCCACGGCGTGGCCGACACGGCGACGCTCACCTACGCGGCCGGGCCCGGCGCGCGCGTCACGGTCGACCTGTACGACATGACCACCGACCTTGGCGCATTCGGGGTCTACGGCCACCGCCGCCCCGAGGCGATCGAGCCGTTGCCACTCGGTGTCCAGGGCTACGTGAACGGCAAGCAGGTCGTCTTCTTCGTCGGCCGGTACTACGGCGTCGTCCGCGCGATCTCGCGGCAGGATGACACGGTCGAGAAGGCCAAGGGCCTCGCCGTCGCGATCGCGGGCGCGGTGCCCGGGCCGCACTCGATGCCGGCCGAACTGGCGCTCTTCCCGGCGGAGGGCGCGGTCGCCAACACCGAGGACTACTTCCCGAGCGAGTACCTGGCGCTCGCCGGTACGCCGCCGGTCTTCGTGCGCGACTACGCGGCCGAGGGCGACGCGCCGGGCGCCTGCCGGATGGCCTTCACCCCCGCCTATGCCGATCTGGCGGCCGCGGCCGCCGCGTTCGAGGAGATGCTGGGCGTCCTCCGCTCGCGCACGGTGGCGGGAACGGAGGCGGACGGCGCCGCAACCTGGCGGAGCGCCGAGTGCCCGACGGCCTCGGGTGAGCTGAAATACCGCGGACCCTACCTCGCGGCCCGGGTCGGACGGCGGATCGTCCTCGTCCAGGGCCTCCCCGCCGACGCGGCCCTCGAGCGCGCGCGGCCGCTCGCGGAGGCGCTCTTGGCGGCTGACGGAGGCCCCGTCGCTCAGGCTCCCGAGGCTTGACGGGCCCGCCCCGCCTACGGGACAATGGGGCCTCGTGGGAGTACGCCGGAGCACGCTCGCCGGCGACGAGGCCCACCTTGGTGCCCCCTTCGTCTAGTGGTCAGGACGGCAGGTTTTCATCCTGCAAACAGGGGTTCGATTCCCCTAGGGGGTACCACCGTGTGGGCGGGTAGCTCAGTCGGCTAGAGCGTCTGGTTTACACCCAGAAGGTCGTGGGTTCGAGCCCCTCCCCGCCCACCACGCATCGCCCTCTCCTCCCCTCCGGCGCAGGGCCCGACGCCCGCCGAGCCGAACAGTCCCTTCGGAGGAACCGACACCCGTGCTCCGGTGTGCAGGCAGATACGCGCTCATCGCCCTGCTGCTGGCGATTCTGCCGCCGGCGGCGCGCGCCGCCGGCTGGCGCGGCCCGGTCCTCCTCGCGCCCGGCGCACCGGCCGCGCTCCTCGCCGAGATCCCCCCAGCGGCCCTGCGACCCGTGCCGACCGCTGCGATCGCCCGTGCGTGTCCCCCGGACGCCACCGTGGTCCTGCCGGCCGAGGCCCTCCGCGATCCCGCCGCGGAGAGCGCCCTCGAGGCCGCCCTCCGGAGCCGCGCGACCGTGCTACTCCCGGAGGGCCTGCCCGAGGGGCTCGATGGGCTGGCGGGCCTCCGCGTGAGGCCGCTGCCGCCCTGGTGCACGCAGACCTGGCTCTCGCCCGCACTCCCCCTCGACCTCGGAGGGCCCGCGGAGTGGAGGCAGACGCTCCTCTGTCTACCCGAACTCGTCGCCGGGGCGCGGGTTGACCCCCTTGCGGCGGTCGGACGGCTGCGGGAGCGGCCGGAGTCGCTCACCTGTCTCGCACTCCGCTACTACGAAGGTGAGCGCGCGGGCGCGCGGCTGGTCGTCGCCGCGGGAGGCTGCCCGGAGTCCGTGCGGTGGGAGCCCCTGCTGGCTCGCCTGGACGAGCCCTATCTCCTCTGCGCCGAGCCCGACTACCCGCTCGTGCGAGCGGGCGAGGATATCCGGATCCACGTGGAGGCCCGCATCGTGCCAGCCGACCGACGTCCGACCCGGATCGAGGTGCGGATCCCCGGGCACCGGCGGTTGCGGCGCTCGCTGTGGACCGGTCCGACCGACTCGTGGGAACGGGAGACGCAGCGTGAGGGCCGGCCCGACCGGCTCGCCGGCGACGCGACTGTCCCGGGAGAGGCCTGGCCGACAGGGGCCCTCGACGTCGAGGCACGGATCTTCGCGCGCAACGGCGATCTGCTCGACTCCCTCCGCTCCCGGGTGGCGGTGTGGCCCGACCGGCTCCCGGCCCGACCGAAGGCGGCCTCCGTGACCAACCGGCGGATCGCGGTCGACGGCAGCCTTGCCCCGACCTTCGTCGCCGGCCCACTCGTCGCCCTCGCCGCGTTCGAGCCGTGGAGCCCACTGAGGGGCGACCTGTGGGCCCTGGCCGGCCTGCTCGACGACCAGGCCGACGCCGGGGCGCGATCCGTCCGGCTCGCCTCGGCCTCCGACCCAGCGGGAGAGCGTCCCGAGTGGCGCCGCCGCGCGAACCAAGCGCTCGGCCTCTTCGCCTCCGCCCGCCGCCTCGCTCCCGAGCTGGTCCTCGGGGCCGGAACCGTCGAGCAAGGCGTCTACGGCGAAGGAGGCGCCGCTGAGGCGCTCGCCCCCGTCACGCTGCTCACCGCCGCCGACCCCGACGACGAGGGCTCGCTCCGCGCGATGTGGCCGCCCGAGCGGCTCACGCCCCGCCCGGAGTCCGCCGACCCGCACAGCGGCGCGCATGGCCTCGCGGCGGAGATCGCGCTGCGCTCAGGGGTGCGCCCCGTGCGCGCCGCGAGCACTGGGGCCCCGACGCCCCGCATCGTCTGGGAGGCCATCCTGCTGGGGAGCGCCGGGGCGACCGTCGAGGGCCCGAGGGACCGCTCCGACGATGCGCGGATCCTGGAGGCGAATGTCGTGGCCCGGCTGATCCAGCCCGGCACCTCCTGGGGCGAGGTTCCGATCCTGATCCGCGACCCAGCGGATGCGGCGGCGCCGCTCGCGGCGGGGGCGGCCGTCGGCGAGGCCGGCTACGCATGGGCCCCGGTCGACTCGACCGACTCGCACGGCTTCCCTCTCGCACCCTTGGCCCTCCTCGCGCCGGAGCCGGGGCCTCTCGCCGCGGCAATGGACGCGCACCTGGCCGCGTGGGTGACCGAGGGCGGCAACCTGCTCGGTCCGGCCGAGCGCCTGCCGCCGTTGATGGCGGAGCCCGGCGCCCCGGGCTCGAGCCTCGCCGGGTCCCCCGCGTGGCGCCAGGGGCGGGGGAGGCTCATCGCGTGGGAGCCGGAGCCCCCGGGGAGCGGGCAGCCGCGCCTCGCCGAGATCCTCGGCCACCTTGGTGGCACGCCGCTGGCCGAGACGGCCGGCCCGGGACTCCGACTCCACGCGACCACGGCCGGCGATGGCTCCGCCCTCGTCGGGGCCCTCGCGCACCCCGATGCGCCGGTTCGGCGTCTCACGCTCCACCCCGACGGCCTGCCGGTCTCGGTGGGCCTCTCCGGCGCGTGTCCGGGAGCGGCCTCGGCCGACGAGCGCGGCCTGCTCCTCGTGACGGGGTGTGGCGGCGTCTCCGTGGAGGGACGGCCCCTTCTCGTTGCCCCCGACGCGTGCCGCCTCACCCTGATCTCGCTCGAGGGGGCGCCGCTCGGGGTGAGCGAGTCGATGCTGCTGTTCGTCGATGCGCCGGGGCCGGTCGAGCTGCTGCTCCACCGCGACGGGTCGGCGACGCGCACGGGGCTGCGGATGCGCTCCTACGCCGCCGTCTCCGGAGCACTGGTGACGATCGGCGACCGGGCCCTCGACCGGAGGCCGGACGGGGAGCGGATTCGGGTCGCCGCCGAGGACCTCTGCACCCCGATCCTCCTCGCGCCCGGCGGTGCGCTGCCGATCGCCGAGCGACGACTCGCGGAACTGATCTGGGGCTCTCGGTAGCGGCCGGGTAGCCGTGTCGGGCGCTACAGCCGGACGACGTAGTAGGTCGCGAGGCACACCCACCACTGGACGCCGAGGAAGGCGCCGGCCAGCAGCGGGCTGGCCGTGAGGAACGTCCCGATCGCGATGACCGCGCCGTTGACGAGGCTCACCAGTGCGAACGGGTAGTTGT
The DNA here is from genome assembly GCA_964598695.1 of uncultured Armatimonadia bacterium. GTDB lineage: Bacteria > Armatimonadota > Zipacnadia > UBA1398 > UBA1398 > CAZRDB01. The sequence continues at coordinate 15,164 of CAZRDB010000029.1, read as the reverse complement.
ACTCCTTCGGCACCCAGAGGTTCATCCAGGCGAAGGCGACGGCGGCGAGCGCCACGGCGGCCCACGTCGGGAACGGGCCGCGCGGTTTGCCGACGACCCAGCGCAGCATGCCGCCGAAGACGATCCCCTCCACCAGCCCGGCCGCAACGAGCATCGGCAGCAGTTCCAGAAGGCCGACCACCGGGCCCACCCGGACGTTCGCGAGCAGCTCGACGAGCTTCTTGTAGTGCTCGGTCGCGCCCCAGGGCGAGACGTCGCTGATCAGCACGCGGGAGAGGCCGAAGCTGCCGCCGAGGACCACCCCGGCAAGCGCCTGCCAGGCCCGGCCCTTCGGGTCGATCGTCAGCTCCTCGGCGAAGCTGGGGCACAGGCTGAGGAAGGCGAAGGCCACCACGGCAAGGCCGACGCGGACCACGACCTCACTCGCGCCCCCCTCCCAGATCCCGGCCGCGAGCGGCCAGAAGGCCACCGTTGCCAGGAGCATGCGCACGGCGATCCGGGCGCGTCGCCGTTCGGCCCTGGTGGAGGGCCCTCTCGCGCCGACCCGGCGCCGTACCGGCCGCCCGGCCCGGCTGCGAGCCGCGCGCCAGCGCTTCTCGGCCGTGCGGAAGGCCTGGCGGGCTTCCAGGTACTCCCGCTCGGCCTCCTCGAGCTCCAGCTCGACCTCGATCTCCTTGCGCTCGGCGGCGCTCAGCGTCGGGGGCTCCGAGCCGCCAACCTGCGCTTCGGAGGGCAGTCCGCCGTCCGCTGTCTGGTGCTTCCTGCCGCGTGCCAACGCCTGCGCCTCCTCTCTCGCCAGCCACTGGGACCATACCATTCGCGCGTGGGCCGCAAAGCCCTCCGGCAGGTGCGCGTCGCCGGACTCGCGAACGGGGCTCGCCATGGTCCGACCGAGCCCGTTTGATCGCGATTCCGCCCTGAACCCGCGCGAGCCCTCGATCACGCGGCTCAACCGCGTCCCGATCGAGGAGAACGGCGAGCCCCTGCTCGAGTTGGGCACGGCCTGCCCGGGGATCCTGGGAGACGCACCACTCCCCTGGGCCCGCGCCACCGTCTGCCGGATGCTGTGCGAGGTCATGGAGCGGCTCCCCGAGGGTATGCGCCTGTTCGTGGGGACCTCGCTCCGGACTCTCGAGATGCAGACCGCCGGCTGGGAGACCTACCGCGACCACCTCCGCGGCCTGCACCCGGACTGGCCGACCTCGGTGCTCCACCGCGAGACCAACCGGTTCCTTCACCCCCCGCACGCCGCCGCGCCCCCCGGGCACACCACGGGCGGGGCGGTGGACGTCCGCCTGGTCGACGAGACCGGCGGAGAGCTGGAGGGCTTCCGTGAACCGTTGGGGGGCGGCCACGCCCTCTGGCGCACCTTCAGCGCCGCCGCGCCCCCGGCCTCCCGGGCTCTCCGACGCCTCCTCTACGACGCGATGCTCTCCGCGGGGTTCTCGAACTGCTACGACGAGTGGTGGCACTACTCCTGGGGCGATAGCGGCTGGGCCGCGCGCCTCGGGCAGCCGAGGGCCGTCTACGGCCGCGTCCCGGAGGGGGACTACCCGCCGGCGCTCCGGGAGGCCGTCGAGCACCTCTACGCAACCGGCCGGATGACCCGCGTCCGGAGGCGGCTCACGTGACGTCGCCGAGCGAGCCCGCTAGGCCCGCTCGACGCCCTCGGGCAGCTCCAGCTCGGTTGTCACGGCGCCCGAGGCCGCCCGCTCGTGACTCACGCGGACCAGACCCCGAGGCGTCGGGAGCGTGCCGCGCGCCCAGGTCAGGTCGCACAGGTGCGGATCGACCGTCACGCGCCGGAAGCCTGGCTCGGCGGGGGCGAGGCCCAGGACGTGCTGGATCAGCCAAGCCGTCGGTCCCGAGGCCCAGCCGTGGCAGAGGCTGTGGCGAAGGCCGACGTAGCAGTGGTCACCGTAGTCGGCATGGAGGTCCTTGAGCCCCTCGGGCGTCAACTCGTCGATCCGCCCGGAGCCCTCGAGCCAGTCGATGTCGAACGACTCCCAGAAGCTCGTGGCGCCGCGATCGAGCATCCCGCCCCAGTAGGTGCGGATCAGGTCGAGGCAGCCCTGGTGGTCACCCGCCAGCGCCCGGGCCTCGAGCACGTAGTAGCCGTAGAACGTGGAGATCCCGCGGAAGGGGTCGCGCGAGAGGATCCCGGCGTTCATCTCGACCGCATCGGCGGTCCCGGCCAGCACGGCGAGCGCGTTGGCCTGCTTGCTCTCGCTCCGGACCCGCGGGCACCGCGCGGCTCGCTGCGAGGTCTCGCGCGCCGTCGCGGCCGCGGCGGTCTCGCCGAGCACCTCGCAGAGCTGGGCGCCGGCCTCGAGCGCCAGCACCACCAGCGACTGCAGGCCACAGGCGATCGCCGTTCCGTCGCGCGCCGTGGGCCACTCGAGGAACCGGTGGCCGCTGAGGCGCTCCTGCCCCTCCGCGTCGACCTCGCTCTCGACCTGGGCGAGCAGCCCGAGGAGGTAGCCGCGCTGCTCGGCGAGGTATGCCTCCTCGGCGTGGTAGCGGTGCCAATCGCGGTGACAGAGGATCCACCACAGCGAGTAGGAGGAGATCCCGTTCATCCAGCCGGGCAGCGGCGTGTGGTCGCGCACGTAGTCGAGGGTGTCGCAGACCAGCCGCTGGTCGCCGAAGACGTGCGAGATGACCATCGCCTCGGGGTGAAGGTCGCCGATCCACGGCAGGCGATCGCGCTTGATGCCGTCCCAGACGAGATCCTGCATGCACAGGTGTACGGTGTGGGCGCCGACGGACCAGATCTCGTTCAGGCGCGGATCGCTGCACTCGAAGGAGCCCTGGTACTCGAGGTCGTGGACGATGAGCACGGCCCGGGCGAGGCGGAGGTCGATCGAGGTCTCCTCGTCGAGCAGGTCGACCCGCGCGAAGCGGAAGCCGGTGTGGCCGTACTCCTGATGGCCCATCCAGGGCACCGTGACGTCGAAGTCGTGGACGGTGTGGTCGTTGTTCGGCTCGCGCATGACCTCGGTGGCCGACTCCCCGAAACGGATCCGCACGCGGGCGCGCCGGCCGGTGCTCGTCATCGGGACCTCGAGCCGCAGGCCGCCGTGCAGCTCGCGGCCGAAGTCGAGCACGACGGCGCCACCGGGGCGGAGGACGCAGACCGCGTCGTCGTCGCGCAGGAGGGCCTCGGCGCGCTCCACGGCGTCCGCGCTCTGCCAGAGGATCCGCGTGGGCAGGAGGTAGCGCCGAGCGCGAGGATCGAGCAAGCCAGGGGTCAGTCGCATGGGTGGGTCACCTCTCCAGGCCGGCCCACGGAGCGAGGGGCCGAAGTGGGAGCCGTATTCGGCGTCGGCGGCCCGCCCCCTGCGACCGTCACGCGGCTCGCCGCCCTCCCCGGCGGGAGGGAAGCACGGGCGCCCGGCGAATCCGTGGCTCTGGGCCGGTTTCAGACGCCTCTCGCCCGCCGCGGCCCGATCGCGGGGCGCGCGACGGAGGCACCACCGCTGCACACCGCCGCAGCGGCACTTCGCTTAGGAGGTCGATCGATGATCAGAAGAACCGCAGTCCTGCTCGCCGCCGTCGTGGCGCTCGTGGCCGGAGCCTCGGCGAGCCACGCGGAGGATCACGCCAGCCTGGGGATCTTCGCCGAGACCAGCATGGTGGTCATGCCGATGATGGCGGGCATGGCCGACATGCTCAAGAACCTGCCGAAGGGCATCGAGCTTCCCGACAACGTCAAGGCCATGATGGGCGGCGGCGAGGCGATCAAGAAGCTCGAGATCCGCCTGACCTCGCCCGGCGAGGCGCCCGAGGACGCATTCGCCTGGATCGCGCCGCCGGCGGGCCTCAAGGCGGGCAAGCGGCTCGACCTCCAGATCGCGCGGCCCGAGCCGCCCGACGAGGAAGAGGAGGACGTGCCGGACGTGCCGATGGGCATGCCGAACATCGAGGACATGACCATCAAGATCTACTGGGGCTCCTCGCCCACCGTCCTGCCCGGGCAGCCGCGGGTCATCCGGATCGGCGATCTCCCCGAGGTCGACATGGCCCAGTTCCGCGAGCAGATGGAGGCCGCGATGGCGCGCGCCGGCCAGTTCTACCGGCCCGATTGGACCGAGGCGTTCTGGCCCACCGAGAAGCAGCCCGGCGAGCTGAAGCCCGAGTCGTCGCTCGTGGGCGAGTTCGCGCTCACGACGAACTACACGGGCAACGTGAGCATCACGGCGCCGGAGGATGTCGACTTCCTCGCACCGTTCACGCTCTCCAGCCCGAGCACTGAGGGCACGCCCGATCTCGCCGAGCCGCTCGAACTCGCGTGGGAGCAGATCGAGCACTGCCTCGGCATCCACGCCTCGGCCGTGGGCTTCGAGGGCCGCAACACCCTCGTCATGTGGGTCTGCTCCGAGACGCTCCCCGAGGGCTACACGGGGATGGACATGAACTACCTCGAGATGGCCCAGGTGCGGCAGTACGTGGCCGAGGGCCTCATGCTCGAGGGCGACGCGACCGAGGCCACCATCCCGGCAGGGATCTTCGAGGACTGCGCGATGCCCATGCTCAGCATGGTCGGCTACGGCCCGGGCGTCGCCGTTGCCGACGTCAACCCGCTCCCCCGGATCCAGACCAAGACCACGCTCACCATGCAGCTCGGCGACATGATGAAGGGCGCCATGGGCATGATGGGCGGACCTCCGGGCGGTGACGAGGAGTAACCGGCCTCTCCGGTGTGGGGAGCGGGCTGCGGCCCGCTCCCCCCGCCACCAGCCTACGTACCCATCTCCGACCGCGCGATCATGTCCTCCTGGTACACCCGCTCGAGCTGCGTGAAGTAGGCGCTGAAGCCGCCGAAACGCACGAGGAGCGAGCGGTGGGCCTCCGGGTGGACGAGCGCGTCCCGCATCTCCTCGGTGCTCGCGATCGAGATCTGCAGTTGCTGGCCGCCCCCCACGAAGTAGGCCTCGGCGAGCGCCATCAGGCGCTCCACGCCCTCCGCACCCTCGACAGCGTCCTTCGGGAAGCGAAGACTCAGCGCCAGCGGGCCGTGCGAGGTCGCGTGCGGCAGCGTGAGCACGGAGGCGAGCGTCGCCGTAGGACCCTCGACGTTGCGCCCCTGCGCCGGGCCCGCGCAGTCGGCCAGGGGCTGGCGCGCCCTGCGGCCATCCGGCGTCGCGCCGGTCTCGCGACCGAAGTCCACCGCGCCCGTCCAGCCGATGATGTCCATCCCCCACGGGCCGCCGAAGACGGTGCGGTGGGAGCGGATGTGGTCGTTGACGCGGGCGACCTCCGCCGCGGTGAAGGCGTCCACCACGGGGTCGCCGTTGCCGAACTTCGGGATCCGCTTCAGCAGGTGCTGCCGGAGCCCCTCCGCGTCGTCGAAGTCACGGTCGAGCACGTCCCGCAGCTCGGCGAGCGTCAGGAGGCCTTTCTCGTAGACGGCCTCGCGAATCGCGGCGAGAGAGTCGGTCGTCGTCGACATCCCCACCATGTCGACCATGCCCTCGGCGTAGTCGGCCCCCCCGGCGTGCCAGTCGAGGCCCCGTTCGACGCAGGAGTAGGTCAGCAGCGAGCGGATCGGGTCGAACCAGTGGTGGCGGTGGCGCGCGCGGTGGGCGTTCACCCCCTCGATGCCGCGGGTGACCATGGTGTCCATCTGGGTCCGGTAGGCTCGCTCGAAGTCCTCCCAGGTGGCGAGCGACTCCGCCTCCCCCGTCTCCGGCCCCTCCCGCTTCCCCGTGACGGGATCCACTCCGTTGTGGAGCGCCCATTCGATCGGCTTGGCGGCGTTCATGACCGAATCCTCGTAGCTGCCATGCCCCCGGCCGTGCGGGTAGGTCTGGCCGCAGCCGACGAACGAGTAGTCGCGCGCGTGCTCGAGCGCCACGCCCCGCTCCACCATGCTGGCGACCATCACCTCATCGTTGACGAGCGCGGGCAGGCTCGCACCCGAGGCGATCACCTGGCAGGCGTGGCGGAAGACCGCGCGCGGGATGCCCCGGTACCAGCGGAAGGCCGTGCGCGGCGAGAGGATCCTCAGCCGCCGGGTCGACTCGAGGCAGAGCCCCGTCAGCCGGTTCGAGGCATCGGAGCCGTCGGGCAGGATGCCCGCGATCGTCGCGCCGTACGCCGTCTTCTCCTCATACTTGAGCCACAGGCAGTCGACGATCTCCTGGGCCTCGTCCATGGTAATGGCGCCGGCCGCGAGATCGCGCTCCAGCGCCGGCCCGAGGTAGCGGTCGATCTGGCCCGGGGAGTCATGCCCCTCCAGCCAGAACAGGAAGTACGCGAGCTGGACCGCCTCGCGGAAAGTCCTCGGCGTCCCCTGCCGCAAGTGCTCACACGTATCGGCGATCTCCTGCAGCTCGCCGCGACGGGCGGGATCCACCTCGACCTCGGCGGCCTGGCCCGCTGCCTCGGCATGGCGGGCAACGAAGGCCGAGACACCGTCGAGCGTGACGAGCAGGCTCTCGTACCACGCCGCGTTCTCCGGCGTGCCACCCGAGGCCTGGCAGTCCTCGACGTAGGCGCGGACCCCGCCGATCCCCCGCTCGACGAAGCGCTCGTAGGCAAGCGCCGCGTGCATCGCCATCGGGCTCGCGTAGTCGTTGTCCCGGTACCACGAGGTCCAGTAGTCCTCGAGCGCGTCGAGGGTGGCGCGGGCCTCCGGCCGCTCGGCACGGAGCTGCTCGAGCCGCTCGCGGTCGAAGCGGATGCCCTTGTGGAAGGCGCTGGCGATGCCGCTCACAACGGGCGCCAGAGCGTTGTTGCCGACGATCAGCTCGCCCGGCTTCACGACGGCACGCGCGGCGGCCAACTCGGCGGCCAGCCCGCGCGCGAAGCGTAGGCAGAGGGGCGCGCCCTCGGCCTCGAGCCACGCCTCGTGGAACGGCTCGGCCCAGACCGGCTCCACCGGGGTGGCCAGGCTCACGCGGAGAGTGTCAGTGCGGTCCATGTCTGCTCCCTTGCCACGCCGGGTCACCGGCGCGGTCGGACTGCTCTTTCGCTGTTCCCCCGAGCGGGCCTCCACCGTCGTTCGGCGAGGGAGGGGGTTGCCGGGCCGCCCGGAACAGGTCCTCGCGAGTGGAGGCGGTGATCGCCATGGACCACACGAGGCGGCAGTTCCTGCAGGGCGTCGGCGCGGCGTCCTTCGCCCTGGCGGCCCGCGCGCGCGCACAGAAGCCGGAGGCCCCGATGCGGATCGACCCCACCCCACGGCACGACCTGTCGCCCCACCTGTACATGCAGTTCATGGAGCCTCTCGGGGCGACCGACTCCTCGGTCGAAGCCGGCTGGGACCACGGCGCAAACTCCTGGCGCGGCGATCTCATCGAGTGTACGCGGCGACTGGCGCCGGGCCTCCTGCGCTGGGGCGGCTGCTTCGCCTCGTACTACCGCTGGCGCGAGGCGGTCGGCCCGCGCGAGAGCCGGATTCCCATGTACAACCTGCTGTGGGGCGGGATGGAGACCAACCAGGTCGGGACAGCGGAGTTCGTCGACTTCTGCCGTCAGGTCGGCGCCGACGCCCTGCTGTGCGTCAACTTCGAGGGCGACCTGCGCCCCTACTGGGCGACCGACCCTCGGGGCCGCAGCCGTGTGGGCGACGCCGCCGAGGCGGCCGACTGGGTTCGTTACTGCAACGCGGAGGAGAGCCCGGAGCGGGCGGCGCACGGCCATGCGGGGCCGCTCCGGGTCCCCCTGTGGCAGATCGGCAATGAGACCTCCTACGACGGCGCGGCCGACCTCGAGACCGCCGCGCGGAAGACCGTGCAGTTCGCGCGTGCGATGCGCGCGGCCGATCCCAGCATTCGGCTGATCGGATGGGGCGACAGCGGCTGGGCGGCACGGATGCTCGAGGTCGCCGGCGAGCACCTCGACTATCTCGCCTTCCACCACATGTTCAACCCCGACCAAGGCCACGACGAGGCACTCCTCGGTGGGACGGCGTACCGACGCGATCCCGCGGCGACCTGGGAGCGGCTGATGTCGGCCGCGGCGATCCACGAGGCGCGGATCCGCGCCGTGTGCGAGGAGACGGCCGCCACGGCCACGCCGCTCGCCCTCACGGAGTGCCACTTCGCGATCCCGGGCCGCAACCGCGGCGACGTGATGTCGACCTGGGCCACGGGTGTGGCGTACGCGAGGATGGCGAATGTCCACCAGCGGTACGGCGACCGGCTCAGGATCGCGACCCTCGCCGACTTCTGCGGCAACCGATGGCAGGTGAACGCCGTGATGATCCCCACCCCCGGCGGCCAGTCGTACCTCATGCCGGTCGGCCTGATCATGGCCCTCTACCGGGCCCACAGCGGCGAACGAGCGGTCACGGTCGCCGACGCACCGACCGACCTCGACGTTGTCGCCAGCCGAACAGGGGGCCGCATCTGCCTCCACGTCGTGAACACGAGCCGCACCGCCTCGCGCGAGGCGGCGCTGGCGGTCGAGGGGATGCGCATCGCCTCCGGGACGGTCTTCGAGCTGGCCGCCCCCCCGGAGTTCGAGGTGATGGAGGGGCAGTCCGAGGAGATCCGGCCTCGCGAGGCAGCCCTGCCCGCGGATGGCCTGTGGCGTTTCCCGCCGGCCTCGGTCAGCGCCGTCGAGTTGGAGGTCGTGTAGGCGCGTCGCGAGGGCCCGGCGCCGGCCGGGCCCCCGCGACGGGTGCCCGCCGAGCTACTGAAGCGAGTCCGAGATCGCCGTCAGCACCTCGGTGAGGTGCTGGTCATAGCGCTCACCGGCGGTGCGGCGGATCGCGACCACGATCAGGTCCTTCTCGGGAGCGACCCGCAGAATGCACGAGGTGGCCGAGCCGTGGCCGACGACGCCCTGGCCGAGCAGCAGGCTGGCGGGGTCCGTCGGGTCGGCGCCCGCGCGGCACTCCCGGTAGGGCGTGAGACCGATCCCCCACTCCACGTCGACCGCGGGCCAGAACTCACGGAGCCGCACGGGCAGCAGCTTCGCCGCGGTCTCCTCCGACATGAGCTGCACATCGCCATAGCAGCCCCGGTTGAGCATCATCTGGGCGATGACACCCAGCTCGCGCGCCGTGAGACGGCCGCTGAAGGCGAGATCGAAGACCGGCGGGATCTCGGTCAGCCCCAGCGGGACGAAGAGGCCGTCGTGCATCAGCCGGGCGATGCTCGTGCCGGTCGCGTACTCCATCGCCTTGCCCGCGAGGTCGTAACCCATCCCGTTGTAGATGTGGACCTCGCTCGTGTGGAGCAGCGGCAGGCCGTTCAGGATCGCGTTGTCGAGGAACGGATTGCCGAGGCCCCCGAACTCGGCATGGCCCTCGAGCCCGCTCGTATGCGTGAACAGGTGCCGGTACGTGAGCGCATGCGGACCCGTCGTCGGGTACTCAGGCAAGCGGAGACCGACGGGGTCGTCGATCGCCATCAGGCCCTGGTCGACGAAGCGGCCAAAGAGCTGGCCCGTGAGGGCCTTCGTGATCGAGGCGATCTCATTGCGGAAGTCGAGACCGAGGGGCCGGCCATCGGTGTCGTTGCCGAACGCGGCGTGGGTGACGATCACGCCGTGGCGCGCGACGAGGATCGTGAACGGCTCGCCGGAGTCGCGGGCCCACGCGGCGCAGGCCTCGTCGATCCGCTGCTTGGCGTCGGCCTTCACGCCGGCCTCGGCGGCCGTGCCCTCGTGGAGCACGGGCGCAGGCCCTCCAGCGCGCTTCGCCGGTGCGGCCAACGGCGTGGTCTTGCCCTCGAGGCCCGCAAGCTTGAGCTTGAGGCGGAGGAAGTAGTCGGCGTTGCGGACGTCCGGCGCCTCCATCGGGCCTGCCGCCGCGTCGCTCCGGGCGGCCTCACCAAGCCACGCGAGGAAGATCGCGCCGCCCTCCGTGGCCGCGAGAGCCTCGCCGCTCAGGCCGCTCATCCACCGGCGGATCGCGCCTTGGTTCGCCTCCCAGGCCTTGGCGTCGAAGGGCGGGCCCGGGTAGGCCAGGGTCACGTCGTAGTCGCGCCAGCCGAGGTCGGCTCCGGCCGGGTCGCAGTAGAACGTCGCGGCCCTGCGCACGGGCGAACCGTCGCGCAGGCGACCCTCGGCCACGGCCGCATAGCGGCCCGGCGCCTTCGGCTTGGCCACCTCCCGGAGGTCGGCATCGAACCACCGGACCGCGAGGGGCACGTCGCCGACCAGCTCGCGCACGAGGTCGACATCGCGCCAGATCAGTCGCGGGAACTCCTCGCCCGGGGCCAGCACATGGCTCGGCCAGCCCCCGGGGCCGATGGCGGCGTTCTGGAATGCGCGCATCCGCTGGGCGGCCTCCAGTTCAGCCTCGAGCCGTCGCGCGGCCTCCGTCCCGTACAGCTCGAGCGAGAGCTTCCAGTCGCCCCGGCCGTTCTCCACCTTCACGAGGACCCGGTTGGTCCCCGCGCGGAGCCGGATGGGAAAGCGGTTCTCGCGGGCCACGTGCGAGCGGCCGGCGGGGAGGAACGCCTCGAACGCGGCCTCGCCGTTCACCCAGACCTTCGCGCCATCGTCCGAGCCGAGGAAGGCGAGCGCCTCGCCCTCACATGAGGCGCGGACCTCGGTGTAGGCGTAGACGAGCCGGTTGGCGCTCTCGGGGAAGAGGGGGAGGAAGTCGACGACTCCGCCCGCGGCGTGGAGCGCCCGGGCGGTGGCCGTGTCGCCGCCGGGCGCCTCGACCGCCGTGCCCTCCTCGAGCCGGGCCTTGGCCTCGCCGCCCAGTGCGGTCAGGTAGTCGGTGTCGAACGCCTCACGCGGGTTGCCGGCGGCGTCGCGCGGGTTTGGGAAGGGGCCGAGGATGATCCAGTCGTGGACCACCCCCTCGGGCTTGAGCCGCACGTCGGCGCCCTCTGCGAGCGAGAGGCGATCGACCGCTCCGGGGCCAAGGATGGTGCAGGCGAACACGCTTGCGGTGAGCAGCAGCATGACAACCTCCAGGGAGTCGGTCAGCGGCCGGCCGAGCCCATCACCGGCCCTCGCCTACACAGTCTCGCTCCCGGGGGCGGGAGGTTTCAGGGAATCGTGCGACGGCGTCACGAGAGGGGGGTGAGGCGGCGGAGGGCTTCCCTCCGTGAGATCGCGCGCAGCAGGTCGGGGGCGAGAGTCAGCACCTCGGGGAGACTCCCCGCACTGCCCGGGAACTCGACCTCGTACGCCTCGCCGCCCCGGTGGACGTGGACGACGGTGCCCACGGCCCCCTCGGCAAGGCGGTGCTCAGGGAGAGCCACGACCAACTCGACCATGCAGTGCTCTCTCATCGCCGGTCGCCTCCGCGATCTGGGAGGGGATAGGCCGTCACCAGCGAGGCGACCTGCTCCCCGTTGCGAACGATCCACACCGACCTCAGCGCCGCTGCCCGCCCGTCTGGGCACTGCAGCGCTCCGTCCACAGTATACTTCGTCCCGAACTCGCTCGGAACGACCGCCGACACCTCATGCTGCGCCGCATGCAGCCGCAGCGCGGCCGACAGCGCCCTCCACTCGGACGGCCGGAACCCGTGCGACATGAAGAACGCCGCTTTGGTCCGACCGTCCGGGTGCGTCGTCGACAGCAGGTAGTCGACGATCTTGGCGCGCGCGATCCTGACGAAGCCGGCAGTCGGCAGCTTCACGTGCGGTCACCCATCCCCTGCCCTCTGCGTCTCCAACCACGCCTTGCCGGCTCCGCTACTCCTCCTCGCCCTCCTCGCTCCAGATGCACCGGTAGTTGAAGCGGCGGTTGGGCGCGCTGTCGCCGTCGGTGCACAGGCTGATCGCGTCGGTGAGCGACTGCGGGTTGTCGGCCCAGTGGAAGTCGAACGAGAACGCGTCGTCCTCGAGGCCGAGCAACTCACGCGGGACGGCCAGCTCGAGCGCCTTGCCGGTCGCCCGGAAGGGGATCTCGGCGACCTCGACCCACGGCCCGCCCTGGGTCTCCGGTGCGTACCGCATCAGCGTCGTCGTCTTGCGGTCGACCACGCGCTTGTTGATGAGGTAGTCGTAGCCGCACCAGCCGGTCGCGCTGTCGCGGTCGGCGTCGATCAGCAGCAGCATCCAGTTGCTGCCGGTGTACATCGTGAGCCGCCGGGCGGCCTCGGCGTAGAAGCAGACGTGGTCCTCGTCGACGGCGACCTTGGCGGTGACGATGTCGTTGCGGCCCGAGGTGTTCACGTAGTGGGTGCCGCCGTAGCCCGGGTAGTCGCGGTGGGAGGTGTCGCCCGTGGTGTCGCGGTACTCGGTCTCGACGCCCGCCCAGTCGGCGAACGCGCCGTCGACCGCGATCTCGGTCAGGCCCTCGAGCCGCGGGATCGGCCGTGCGCCCTTGTAGCGGCGCAGGTTCTGGACCATCTGCATGTAGTAGTTGTCGGTGTAGCCGCCCCGCATCGGGCTGATGCACCGGTTGAACTCGGCGTTGTACTGGTCGACGAACCAGAAGGAGTTCGCCCGGCGCATGAAGGGCACGGTCTGGCCCTCACCCGGCTGGTACTTCCCGGCCGTCCACTCGTTCCAGTCGTTGATGTAGAGGAACTCCGGATCGGCCTCGATCGCCTCGTCCCAACGCTCCTGGAAGTAGATGCCGTAGTCCTCCGGGTGCTCGACGGTCTCGCCGAGCCACGGGACGTAGGTCGGCACCGGCATGTCCTGATCGTTCAGCTCCGGCTCGCCGTGCTCGCGCGTCCAGCACTTCCCCGTGAGGCTCGACGAGTGCTGGGCGGGGGTGACGGCCGCCTCCTCCTTCTTGCCTTCGTGGCGCGAGAGCAGCTCGTCCGGAGAGAGCGCGGCCACGCGCGGGTCACCCATGTCGTAGCCGAAGCTCCAGTTGTCCTCGGTGCCGATGAACCGCTGGCCGGCCCACTCGTAGTAGCCCCACCACATCGTGCGGAGGGTGAAGAACTCCTTCACCTCCTTGGTGTAGTCCTTGTAGAACTCCTCGGTGTAGTCGGGGTCCCCGAAGTGCGGGTGTTGCGGGTCGGTCTTCGCGGCCGGGTCGTAGTGCGGGTTGGGGTTCTGGACCCCGGGCCCGTTGGCGTCCGCCGCCGGGTTGCCGTTGTAGAGGAGCAGGGGCTTGCCGTCCCACTGGAACCAAAGGTCCTTGTGCTTGCCCTCCTTGTAGACGCGGTCGTAGAGGTCCTGGACGACCGTGATCACCGGCCCGTTGAAGGCCCAGAAGCAGAACTGCGGGACCTTGATGCCCTCGGCCCGCATCCTCTCCATCACGGGGAAGAGCACGGCCCACTCGTCCCAGTACCGGACCGCGTTCGTGACGTCCATCACGAGCACGTCGACGCCCGCGTCGGCGAGCATCGACATGTCGCGTCGGATCACCCACTCATCCTTGCTGAGGAAGTAGCCGCACTCCGGCTCCCCCCAGTGGTACGAGCCCTCGGTCCACAGCGGATGCTTGGCGTCCATCCGGGCCGCGGGGTCGGCCGCGAGGACCTTGGTGACATCGGCCGCGTAGGGGCTCTTGAGGTCCTTGTACCCGTCGCTGTGCCAAGTGATGTAGAAGATCCCGACCACGCGGCGCTGGTCGGTCTTCAGGGGGCCGACGGTCTCGGCGTCGGGCAGCGTCCGTCCGAGAGCGTCGGTCGCGACCCAGGTGTCGGCGTAGAGATCGCGGGGCGGCGGCTCCTGGGCGAGCGCGAGGCTCGCGGCGCACAGGGCGCCGAGGGCAACAACGAGGGTTAGCTTCCGCATGGCGGCACTCCTATCACCGTGGTACGAGCCGGTAGCCGGCGAGAGGAGGTTCGCCCTCGGCGCGCGGGGGCCTGTCGGGCATTTGCGGAGGGCGGCGGCGAAAGGTCCCTCCCCCGCCCCCGACGAACTGGGGCGCGAACGACAGGCAGGCGCGAGGCGCGACGCGGGCCGCGGTACGGGGCGGCGCGCGAACTGTGACGTCCTCGCCCTGTCACCACCCCGATGGGAGGAGTACCGCGTGAGAGAGATCAACGTCGCGCTGATCGGCTGCGGCTTCATGGGGAAGTCGCACAGCAATGCGTACCGGAGCGTCCGGCTCTTCTTCCCGAAGGGCCCCGCCTATCCGCGCCAGAAGGTCCTCTGCGGCGCGCCCGGCGAAGACGTCCGGGGCTACGCTGACGCCTTCGGCTGGGAGGAGGCCTCGCAGGACTGGGAGGCCGTCATCGCGCGGGACGACATCGACTACGTCGATATCGTCACCCCGGGCAAGCTCCACGCGCCGATCGCCATCGCCGCCGCCAAGGCCGGGAAGCACGTCTCGTGCGAGAAGCCGCTCGCCAACGACCTCGGCGAGGCGATCGCGATGGCCGACGCCGTCGAGGCCGCGGGCGTGAAGAACCTGTGCTCCTTCAACTACCGCCGCGTCCCCGCCGTCGCGCTCGCGAAGAAGCTCATCGACGAGGGATTCCTGGGGCGCGTCTTCCACTGGAGAGCGACCTACCTCCAGGACTGGATCGTCGATCCCGAGTTCCCGCTGGTCTGGCGCCTCGTGAAGTCGGAGGCCGGCTCCGGCGCCCTGGGCGACATCGGCGCCCACATCGTCGACCTCGCCTACCACCTCGTCGGCCCGATCACGAGCCTCACGGCCGCGACCGAGACCTTCATCACCGAGCGGCCGCTGCTCGCCGGCGCCACGGGTGGGCTCGGCGCCGCCGCGGCCGCGGGCCGGGGCAAGGTCGATGTCGACGACGCCGCCGTCTTCCTCACCCGGTTCGAGTGCGGCGCGCTCGGCACGTTCGAGGCCACGCGCTTCGCGCCCGGCGGCCTCAACAAGAACGCCTTCGAGATCAACGGCAGCGAGGGCTCGATCCGCTTCAACCTCGAGCGGATCGGCGAGCTGGAGGTCTTCTCCCGCCACGACAAGGCCGGCCAGCAAGGCTGGAAGACCATCCAGGTCACCGACGCCGCCCAGCCCTACATGGCGGCCTACTGGCCCGGCGGCCACCACATCGGCTGGGAGCACACGTTCATCAACTCGCTGTACGACATGATGTGCGCCATCACCAACGACACCGAGATCCGGCCGAGCTTCCGCGACGGTGTCTACGTCCAGCGCGTGCTCGAAGCCGTGCTCAAGTCGGCCGAGACCGGGGTCTGGGTCTCGCCGTAAGGGATCGTCTCCCTCTCCCTCGGGGAGAGGGTGGCCGCAGGCCGGGTGAGGGAGCAGGCGCAACGCCCCCTCACCCCAGCCCTCTCCCCGCGGGAGAGGGAGTCGGTGGGAGAGACACACCGTGTAAGTAGGAGTTGTCACTGCAGCATTCG
>CAZRDB010000028.1:22312-36110 GCA_964598695.1 uncultured Armatimonadia bacterium | reverse complement strand
CCGTGCCCGAGAGGAACATCTCGACGATGACCCGCAGCCCGCGCTCCTCGGCAGCGCGGGTGACGCGGCGGAGCCACGAATCGACCCCGTCCGCGAGGTAGACCTCATGGATGCACTTGTGGAGGCAGAGCGTCACGCGCCGGTCGAGGACCTCGGCGCATGCCAGCACCTGGCTCGCGGTGAACTCCCACGGCTCCCACCACAGCTCGGTCCCAGGCCGCAGCGTCTCGACCACGTCGGCCAGGTAGGCGAGGAAGCCCGGCAACCGGCGCTCGAGCGGGACACCGTGGCAGCGCGGGCAGTCATCCCGCTCGTCGCAGACCTCCGCCAGCTCGTCGACGGTGTACAGCAGGAGGCCGGCCGTCTCCGGAAAGGCCGCGAAGTGGGCCTCGAGCAGCTCCCGGTAGAGCGTCCGCACGGCCGGGCTCTCGGTGCAGGCCACCGAGGCGTCGGCGATCCGGCTGCGCTCCTGCCCGATCAGCGCCCGCGTCGCCTCTCGGTGCCCGTCCGCAACGTCTCGGAGCACGATCTGCTTCGGCGCCCCGAAGAGGAAGAAGGGACGCAGTCCAGCCGCCACGATGCGCTCGACGCGGCTACGCATCCGCGCACGCGCGGCCGCATGGTCGGGCGCGGAGAGCCAGGGGAAGCTCGGGCTGCAGTGGAGGTCCTCGAGGTTCACGGCGTCCATCCACGGCCTCGACCATGCGAGGTTCGCGAAGACCGTGTCGAAGCCGATCTCCCGGAGGGTCGCGAGCTGCTCGGGCGTCGTGGCGCGGTGGCCGCCCTCCCAGTAGACGGGGTTGCCCAGGATCGTGGCGACGGTCCAGTCCCTCGGCATCAGGGGCCCTTTCTCCTCAGGCGGAACTCCACCGAGCCCCCGGCCGGAACGACCACGCTCGGCGCCACGAGGAAGCCGTCTTCCACACGCGAGCCGGCCGGTGCGCCCTCGACGGCCCGACACCCCACCGGGAGCCGCACGCGAAGCCGACGCACCAGCGGCGCGGCCGTATGGTTGTGGAGCGCGGCCGAGATCCGACTCCCCGCGATCGCGCCATCGATCGACAGGCCGCCCGAGGCGCGCAAGCCCCGGAACGAGACCCCGCCTCGGGCCCACTCGCCCGGAACGGCCGGGAAGAGCGTGATCTCGCCCTCCCGCTCGCCCTCGAGCAGCATCTTCGCAACCGCGCAGAGCAGCGCTCCGTGCGCGGCGATCTCCGGCGTCCGCTGGAAGTCCTCCCCGTCGTGGACCATCTCGCCGAGGCAGGTGTCGTCGTGCGCCGCAGCCCCCGGCTCGATCAGGAGCCTGAGCCACCGGAGCGCGTCCTCGGCCCGGCCCAACCGCGAAGCGTAGATCGATGCCCAGCCTCGGTTGAAGACATACCACCCCGTGCCCTCCACGCCGAGCAGGTCGTAGGTCGCCTCCGCGAGCGGATCCGTCGGGTCGAGGCCGTCGTACCACCACAGCGAGCTGAGCCACGGCGCGTCGACGCCGCCGGGGCCGGGCGGGCTCCCGGGGCCTGCTCCGATCACCCGCTGCCCCTCAGCCACGACTGTCGGCAGCACGGTCCGCTCCGCGACGACTCCCCACTCGGGCTCGCCGACGCCCCGGCGCGCGCACTCGCCGAGGACGTACCGCGCGGCCGACTGCTGGAGGCTGTTGGGGATCCGCCGATCGAGGTACCCGCCCTCCGTCTCGCTCCACACGAGGTCGTCGCGCACGACGGAGCCGACCTCGGCCAGCAACCTCTCGGCGCGCGCGAGGAGCGCCGGGTCGCCCGCGGTCTCGGCGGCGCCGAGGACCATCCGGGCGGCGTTCGCGCCCGGGAAGTTGGCGTAGAGGTTCGCCGCCTCCGGCGGCTGCACAGCCCGGTAGACGCCCCCGCCCGGCTCCATGATCCAGCCGTACTTCGCGCCCCGCGCGTGGGCGACGCGCGCCTCGTACAACACGGTCTCCCGCGCGTTCCGTCGGCACTGCGGCAGCACATCCAGAAGCCACTCGGCGACCCCGCGAGCCTCCGCCAGGTGGCCGCAGTAGAGCAGGCCGAGCTGGCTGAAGACGAGGTCGTACTCGGGGACCGGGGCGGCCCCGTAGGCGGCGGGGAAGGTGCCCCACATCCCCGGCGGGATCCGCGTGTTGCCGAAGAGCACGCCGTGGTAGTACCGAGAGCGGTCGAACCAAGCCTGGAGATCCGGATCGGGAAGCTCGACGTGCGAGACCCCGTGGAACCCTGCCCACCACGCGGTGGTCTCGGCCCTGAGCCTCGCGAAGCCGCGTCTCCGAGCCTCCCGTGCGGCCGCCAGCGCGGTCCCGGCCGGGTTGGGGGCGTCCCGCGACGAGGCGGGGGCGATGTAGAGGACGACCTCCCGCGCCGGGCGCTGGGCGATCAGCTCCGCCCCCTCCCCGCCCACCGCAGCACCCTCGGCCGCGACGGCGAGCACCGCGCGCGTTCCCCCCGTGAGGAGCACGGAGACGGCGAGTTCGCTCCCCCCACCGGCCGACCGCAGCCGGTGGCCGTCGCGGGCCGAGAGGCGGAGGCGGAAACGCTCCGGCGCCCCAGCCGCGTCGCGCACGCGCACCACGAGCACCCCGTGGGGCGTCACGAACTCCTCCCGCGTGCTCCGGAACGACTGCCCGTCCACCCGCAGGCCCAGGTCGATCCGAAGCAGCCCGCTGCCGATCGAGAGATGGTGCGAGAAGGCCTCAATCTCGCCCGGCCGGCACGAGTCTCCGTAGCCGCCGATCAGGTCGAAGGGCGTCACGCGCCGTCCGCTCCCGTCCCACCACTGCTCGTGTCCGAGATAGGGGCGATCGTCGATCCACCCACCGAGGGCGACACCGGGCGCTCCGGGGACGGTGAACCCGTACGGCCCCGGACGGAGCGTGGTCCCGCCAAGCCCGATCAGCTCGCAGACGTACTGAGGGGAGTGGAGGCGGCCGAGGCCGGCCTTCACGATGTCGGACGGCCCCTCGGCGTGGCAGGCAACGAGCGGCAGGCAGCCCGCCAGGATGAGGAGTCGAGACGCCATCGTCGGGCTCCTAACCGGCACCCCCGTGTGGCAGCGCGCGGTACGGCGGAGCCCCCCCGCCTCGAGGCGTTGCGAGAGGGCTCCGTCGATCCATGCCGCTCGGGTACGACTACGCGCCCACGAGCCCGGCGGCCTCGGCCTCCACCGCAGCCAGCTCGGCGCCGGAGACGACCGACAGCTCCACCGAGGAGGTGCGGGTCTCGCCGCCCTCGATGAACTGCAGCTCGCCCGCGGCTCGCGCGTTGGCGCGTCCGGTCACGAAGCAGTTGGCCGGCTCGAGACCGCAGACGTAGGTGCCCTCGTTGACCATCTTCCACTGGGTGAAGCACGGCAGCTCGGAAGGACGGAAGCGGAGGACCACGCCGACCTCCAGCTTGCGGTTGAGGATCGACGCGAAGGTGCGCCCGTCGGCCCCCGCGACGAGGTCGTGGTAGAAGCACTGCTCGTCGTAGCCGTGCGTCGGCGGCTCGAAGCTCTGCCACCGGTCGATCCCCTTGGCCGCGACGGCGTCCCGGGGCTTGGTCCCACGGATCGGCGCAACCAGCGCGCTGTTCTCGGAGACGATCGGCCATCCCAGGTTGAAGTGGTACAGGAGCATCAGTGGCTCGGTGTAGTGACCCCGGTTCTCGACGGTGTCCTCGATCAGGACCGAACTCGAGCCGAGCTTGGCGCTCAGCTTGCGGCGCAGGACGAGGTTCGGCCCGAAGACGATCGCCTCGCGCATCTCGCCCTCGACCGACATCACGTAGTCATCGCCCCGCCAGCCCTGCTGGATCGAGACGTTCTCGGCACGCGCCGCGCCGATCCGTCCGTGGAGGCCGAGCGGCTCGTCCTCGTCGGTCGAAGGAGCGCCGGCCGTGGTCAGCCCGCAGGTCGCGAGCACGCCACCGAAGAAGGTCCGCAGCCACGCGAGACCCTCCGGCTCGTAGAAGGCCGGATAGACGTCGCCGGTCTGCGAACGCCAGCACAGCGGTACACCCCGGAACGACCCGTTCGAGGGATCCATGCAGCGGTCGAGCAGGATCGACAGCTCGAGCCCGCTCCCGGTCCGCAGTTCGGCCACACGTACGCCGCGTCCCGGCCCCTCCAGCAACTCGACCAGACGGATCCCGCCGAACTGATCCATGCAGCCGGTTCGCTTCGCGAGGTCACTCTGGGTGTAGGTCGACCCGAACAGCTCTGGCATCGAACGTCTCCTCCTCCGGACTCGATCGCCGGGCGATGCGGCTAACCCTTCTTGCGGAACTCCGCATGGCACGCGGCGCAGGACTTCTCCACCTCACCGACCGCTTCGGCCAGTGCCTGGGTGTCCTTCGCGGTCGCGGCCCGCTCGGCCTTCGAGATCGCCGCCACCGCGTCGTCGGAGAAGCCGATGAAGGCATCCTGCCGCACGCGCTCGGTCGGCGCCCCCGGCGAGTACGGCGTCGGCTCCAGCCGGCTCCGCAACGTGCGCGCCGCCTTGGCCACCTCGTCCATCCGCCCGTCGCGCGCGGCCGCCGTCAGCGCGCGGAACCCCGGCGCGATCTGCTCCTCCATGAGCGTCTCCACGGAGAGCTTGGGCGCCTCGCCGCTCTCGGTGCGCGCGACGGTCTCGGTCGGTGAGATCCCCGGGCCCTTCGGCTGCGACTCCCCTCCCGCCGGCGACATCCGGTCGGTGTCCGTCGGACGCGGAGCCCTCCCCGCACGGGAGTCGGGCAGACCGGCACGATCCTGCTCCGCCTCCTCGTTCGGGCGACACCCGAGGCAGCACAGGATGGACAGCAGCGCCACAACCAGCCGGATCCGTAGGATGCGGGTCCCGTTCATGCAGCAAGCACCTCCCCGCAACGCCCTACTGGCCGTTCCAGTGGGGGTCGCGCAGCTCACGCTTGAGGACCTTCCCCGTCAGGGTTCGCGGCAGGTCCTCCACGAACACGACTTCCTTCGGAATCTTGAAGTTCGCGAGCACCTTGCGGCAGTGCCGCAGCACGTCCGCCTCCGCAGGCTCCGTCCCCGGGCGGCGGACCACGAACGCCTTGACCTTCTCGCCCCGGATGTCGTCCGGCACGCCGATCACGGCCGCATCGGCGATCTCCGGGTGCTCGCGCAGTACCCTCTCGACCTCACTGGGGTAGACGTTGAGCCCACCGACGATGATCATGTCTTTCTTGCGGTCCAGGATGTAGAAGTACCCGTCCTCGTCGCACTTGCCGACATCGCCCGTATGGAACCAGCCATCCTTGATGACCTCGGCGGTCGCCTCCGGCTGGTTCAGGTAGCCGAGCATCACGTTGGGGCCGCTGACGCAGATCTCCCCCACCTCGCCCACGGGCAGCTCCTGATCGCGGTCGTCGACGATCCGCATCCGCACGCCGGGGATCGGCGGCCCGACGCTACCCGGCTTGCGCTCGCCGGTCGGCGGGTTCACCGAGGTCACCGGGCTGCACTCCGTCGGGCCATCGCCCTCGACGAGGATCACGCCGAACGTCTCCTCGAACGGCCGGATCAGCTCGACCGGCATCGGCGCCCCCCCGGAGACGCACATGCGCGCGTGGCTCAGCGCGTTGGGCGGGCCATCGGGCGCGGCCCGGAGCAGGGCGGCGCACATGGCCGGCACCAGCGGAATCACGGTCACGTTCTCGCGGCGGCAGATCTCCAGGACCTCGAGCGGCTGGAACCGGTCGAGCAGCACCACGGTGCAGCCGATCACCAGCGGGATGATGAGCCCCACAGTCGCGGCGTACGAGTGGAACAGGGGCAACACGATCAGCAGACGCTCCTCGGAGGTGAAGCCCATCGCGTCGGCCGCGGCGCCCGCATCCCAGAGCAGGTTGCGGTGCGAGAGCATCGCGCCCTTGGGCCGCCCGGTCGTGCCGGAGGTGTAGAGAACCGCGGCGACCTGCCCCTCGCCGACGCGCGGCAAGGGGGGCGGCGCGACCTCCTGCTGGCACCAGCCCCGGAGCGAGGGCAGCGCGCCGCCGCCGTCGAAGGGGGCCACCACGGGAGGCGTCTCCAGGCCCTCGCAGGCCGCCTGCACCACCGGCAGTAGGGGATCGACCACGCAGACGACCTTCGCCCCGCAGTCGCGCAGGATGAACCGCACCTCATCGGGCTTGAACAGCGGGTTGATCGGCACCACGGCGGCGCCAACGCGGGAGACTCCCAGGTAGGCGGCGACGAAGTGCCAGGTGTTCGGGCCCATCAGCGCCACGTAGTGGCCCGCCCCCACGCCGAGCCCGCCCAGACCGGCGGCAACGCGGCAGGCGAGCGTGTCCAGCTCCGCGTAGGTAATGCGTCGGGCGCCCGCGACGAACGCCTCCAGGTCCGGACTTCGAGCGGCGACGGCGCGCAGGGCCTCAGGGATGGTCATGCGGGACCCCTCCATTGTGCGGTGTGATCTCATGCACGTATTGCCGCGACCGCCGCCAAGTCCTCCCCCCTCCGCCCTCCATCCGGCCGCGCTCAGGGCTTCCGGGCCCGGGCGATCAGGGTGAGCCCGAACGGCAGGTTCAGGCCCGCGCCGAGCCAGCTCGCCTCGAGCCGGAGGGTCCAGGCGAAGAGCGCCGAGAGGGGACGGGGCAGCAGAACCAGGCCCGAGCAGGGCACGGGCCGGCGCGTGTGGAGAAGCCGCTGGCCCCAACGGAACAGTACCGTGAGCGGGAGAAGGAGGGTGACGCAAGACGAGACCCGCTCGACCGTCAGGCCGGAGCAACGGAGCATCTCGAGGAACTCGTGCCGCGCGTAGCGCCGGCGGTGGTCCAGGGCCTCGTCGTGCTCGCTCCACAGCCATCGGTAGGCCGGCACCGTCGCGAGCAGCACTCCGCCCGGGCGCAGCACCCGCGCCGCCTCCCGGGCTGCGGCGAGATCGTCCTCGAGGTGCTCGAGCACCTCGAAAGCCGTGACGAGGTCGAAGCTGCCGTCGGCGTACGGAAGCCGCTCGGCGCTCGCCCGGCACAGGCCGGTCAGCCCCCGCTCGGCGCAGAAGCTCAGGGCCGCCTCCTCGGAATCGACGCCCGAGACCCCGCCGTACTCCCGGAGCAGTTCGAGGTTGGCGCCCGTCCCGCAGCCCACGTCGAGGATCTCCGGCTGCGCCGGAAGCACGGCCGCGATCGCGGCCAGCCAGCGGCGCAGGATGCGGCGGCGGCCGACGAACCACCAGTAGGTGTCCTCCAGCTCGTACATCCGTCGCAGCTCGTCCGGCTTCATCCCGGCCCCCGACGGTACCGGCCGCGCGCGTGGTTCCAGCGGACGCGGGCGATGTCGCCGAACGCCGCGAGGCCGTCCAGGGTCGAGACCCGCGAGTCGGGGGAGTTGAGCCAGCGCACCGGGATCTCGGCAACGCGGAGCCCGAGGACCTTCGCGATCCACAGCACCTCCACGTCGAAGCCGAACCGATCGAGCGTCTGTCGCGCGAAGATCGCCTCGGCGGCCTCGGCCGTGAAGAGCTTGAAGCCGCATTGGGTGTCGACGTACTGGGGGAGGCCCGAGACGCGCACGACGAGGTTGAAGAACCGTCCGCTCAGTTCCCGGAACCACGGCTGGTGCACCTCGAGGACGGACTCCGGCAGCGCGCGGCTGCCGATCGCGACATCGGCCTCGCCCGCGCGCAGGGGCTCGAGCAGCTTGGCCAGCTCCTCGATCGGGGTCGAGAGGTCGGCGTCCGAGAACAGTCGGTAGCGGCCTCGGGCGGCGAGCAACCCCTCGCGCACGGAGTAGCCCTTACCCCGGTTCTCGGAGCGGTCGATCACCCGCAGCGCGATCCCGGCGTCCGCCGCGGCATTCTCGGCACACGCAACGGTGCCGTCCGTACTGCCGTCGTTGACCACGATCACCTCGTACGACTCCCCGAGCCCCGCCAGGTAGGCGGCGACGGCGGTGACCGTGGGGCCGATCCGCCGCTCCTCACTCTTTGCGGGGATCACCACGCTTACAAAGGGAGCCTGCTCCGGGTCGCGGAGGCCGTCTATGGGACCACCCGCCCCAGGAGCCGTGGAACCACCAGCCAGCCCGTCCCACCGGCCATCACGATGCTCACGATCATCTTCATCAGCACGCCGGCCGCCCGGCCAAGCAGGGCGCCCAGCGCCGCCCGGCGCGCCTCGGGACCCGAGCGCTCCATCGAGAGTTCCGCGAGCAGCGCCCCGAGGTAGCCGCCGGCGCAGCCGCCGACGATCGGCCCCACGACGAACAGGGCGATCGCGACGACCGGCCCGAGGGTCAGCCCGATCGCTCCGAGACACGAGGAGAAGCTGCCCCCGGCGATGGCCCCGACGAACCCTCCGAGCAGCGCGCACCACATCCCACGCGTGCTGCCCTCGTACCGGCGCAACGCCCAGGCCGAGAGCGCGTTATCGCCGATCTCGGCGGCGACCGAGAGCACAACCAGCACGGCGATCAGCCACAGGGGAGCGGCCGAGAACCCCGTGCAGGCCCCCGCGACGAGTGCAGCGAGGGCGATGACGAACGTGCCCGGCAACTGGAAGAGGGTCGCGAGCACCCCCGCCGCCAGGCCGACGCAGAACAGAACGGTCCAGACGATCTCCATGTGGGTCCGCTACCCCCCGACCGCGGGCTTCGGCGGTGGCTTGCGCCCGCGCAGGTACTCGTACGCGACTCGGTACAGGCGGGCGATCCGCACGACGCACGGCGGGTGCGTCATGAAGCGGCGTTCCTCCTCGGTCAGGAGCCGCTCGAACCCGAGTGAGAGCTTGAGCTTGGCGAGCGCCATCCGATCGAGGAGCGCCGCATGGGCGAACAGCCTCCGCCGCAGCGGCCCCGCCCACCCATTGCGTGGGAACCCGGTCGCGAGATCGAGGATGACGACGCGCTCCCCCGGCAACCGCACGAGGTTGCCGAAGGACTTGAGGTCGCAGTGCACCCACCCGGCATCGTGGAGCTGGTCGATGGCGTGGGAGACCGCGGCGAAGAAGGGCTCGCCGACCGAGTCGGCCCGGAGCCGGCTGCACAGCTCGCCCTGCACGGCCTCCATGATGAAGGCGCGGCGATCGACCACGCCGTACAGCCGCGGGACGGGCGCGCGGCCGCTCAGGTCGCGCAGCGCACGCACCTCGCGCCGCACGAGCAGGGGGCCGATCACGTTGCCCCACAGGAAGCCGCAGCCGGCGTAGTCCTTCAGCACCGCCCGGTGGCCGTCGCGCTCGACGTACCGCAGTTTGGCGCTCTTGGCCCGCGGCAGCGACAACTCGCCCACCACGATTGCCGGGAGGTCGGCGCGTCGGACACCGGCGAAGGGAGTTGCCCGTGTCTCCCCGGCCTCCTGCGCGTTGGTGGGCGCGAAGGCCGGCGCGTCGGCGGACGCATTGGAGGGCCCGGCGGCCTGTGCCTGCTCGGGCTCCGCGAAGCTCATTCCGAGGATACTCCGCTCGGGAGGGCGCTGCGTGCGCGCCCGTGTGCCGTGGCCAAAGATCTGCGTGGGGGCGATTGTAATGCCTTTGGTGTAGGGGGTCAAACACCTGCCGGCAGGCGCCGCGACGGCTACAGCGGACGCCACTCCACCGCCGGCCCCGAGAGCGCGGGAGGTTGCGGGCCGGCCGGCGCGGCCCCCGTCGGCGACGGCGTGTACCGCACGCCGGTGACCTGCTGGAAGCAGGCCAACCAGTCCTCGACGGCGACCGGAGACGAGTGCCCGATCGCCCGGCCCTCCAGCCGGGCCGCCGGCGCCACCGCGAGTCGGGAGACGACCCTGCCCGTCGCGCTGTCGTACAGCCAATCGGCCTGCCCGGTCGCCGGGTCGATCGGCAACGCGTCGAGATACGGGCCCTGGAACCCTCCGCCCGCGATCCGCTCGCCCGCGGCGTTCACGCGCGCCGAGAGGGCGTCCGGGGTCAGCACCGTCAGGTCGACCAGCGCGGCCGGCCAAGCCTGGCAGTCGGTCTGGAAGCGCCGAAGGGCCTCCCCGATCAGGCGGGCCACCGACTCGCTGCGGCTCTCGCGCGGCTCCACGCCGCCCGAGCCTCCCTGAGGGCTGACCGAGGCGCCGCCCGGCCCTACGGCCGTCAGGGGGATCAGCGTCGCTTTGAGGGTGTACTCGCGCTGCGGCGCCACGCTGACCTCGATCGCGACCGGCACGTACCCCTCGAGGCGGAACAGCAGCGCGACCGCGCCGATCTGCGTGTCGGGCACCGAGACGCTGCAGGGGGTGACGCCGGCAGCCGTTCCGCCGATCGAGACCGCGGCGCCGGCCGGCTCGCTCGTGAGTACCAGCGTGCTGGCCTCGGCGCTCGAGACCCGCAGCACCCCCAGCAGGAGGAGGGTTCCCACGAGGCGGGCGCGCATCGGAATGCTCACTCCTCGGGCCCGCCGCTCTGTTCCTCCCAGTCGACGCGGCCGACCTGGACATCGACGTCGGCACGGCGCTCGACCTTCTCGATCTTACCGTCGCGCACCCAGATGACCCGGTCGCTGATGTCGATCATGTGCAGGTCGTGGGTGGCCGAGATCACCGTGACGCCGCGCTCCTTGTTCATCTCGCGCAGCAGTTCGATGATCTCCTTGCCGGTACGGAGATCGAGATTGGCCGTCGGCTCGTCGGCCAGGATGATATCGGGGTCGTTGGCCATGGCGCGTGCCACGGCGACGCGCTGCTGCTGGCCGCCCGAAAGCTCGGAGGGGCGGTGGTGGAGGCGGTCGCCGAGGCCGACGCGCTCGAGAAGGGCCCGGCCGCGCTCGAGCTGCTCGTCGGTGCTGCGTCCGGCGAAGACCATCGGCAGGGTGACGTTCTCGAGCGCCGTCATCACGGGGATCAGGTTGAAGGTCTGGAAGATGTAGCCGACGGTCCGGCACCGGATCCACGCCAGCTCGGCGGCGTCGAGCTGCGCCATGTCCGTCTCGTTGATGAAGACGGTGCCTTCGGTGGGCTTGTCGAGGCCGCCCACCATGTTGAACAGCGTCGACTTCCCGGAGCCGGAGGGTCCCATGATCGAGATGTACTCGCCCCGCTTGATGTCGAGGTCGACGCTGTCCAGTGCCTTCAGCGACTGGTCGCCCATGTAGTAGATCCGCGTGAGCTTGCGGGTCCGGACGACATAGTCCTCGAATTGCGTGGGCGCTGCTACCGTACTCGCCATCTCGGGAAGGTCCTCCTCAGATCACACAAGCCGCCCAACGGGCGCTAGATATCGGAACGCATCGCGGCGGCGGGCGGGAGCTTCGCCGCGCGGGCCGCGGGGAGCATCGCGGCGATGACGGAGATCGCCACCCCGATTGCCACCGCGGTCAGGAACTTCACGCCGAAGTACGCCCAGTCCATGTGGGCGACCCCGCTCCAGTCCTTCTTGACGAGGGCCGCCAGAACGACGACCAGCCACCCGCCGACCCCGCCGATCAGCCCTCCGACGACGCCCAGCAGGCCGGACTCGATGAGGAACAGGCGGACAACGAAGGAATCGACGGCGCCGAGGCACTTCATGGTGCCGATCTCCTTGAAGCGCTCTGTGACGGCCATGAACATGGAGTTGGAGATCCCCACCGCGCACACCAGGAGCGACATGACGACCAGCCACCCGCTCCGGGCAGCCTGTGCGACGTCCACGGGCTCGTGGCGGCCGCGCACGATGGCCTCCGAGGTCCAGAC
This sequence comes from uncultured Armatimonadia bacterium, assembly GCA_964598695.1. GTDB lineage: Bacteria > Armatimonadota > Zipacnadia > UBA1398 > UBA1398 > CAZRDB01. The sequence continues at coordinate 24,511 of CAZRDB010000028.1, read as the reverse complement.
GCTCATCAGGAACGCGATCCCCAGGCAGGTGCCGGCGGCCGTGATCAGGGCGCGCCCGAACCGCACTTGGATACTCTTCCAACTGATCTCGAACGCGATCCGGAAGGGAAGCTCGACCTTCCCGACCTGCCGCTTGCCGCTAGGTGCCGCCAAGAGCGATGCCACCGCCTTGCGTCGTTGCGCCGCGGCCATGCCGAGGCTCCGCCGGTCCCCGAGCCCCCAAGGCTCCCCTACGAAGTGCTGGTGTGTTTCTTCCGCGCGTTGTCTGCTTCCTGCGTCTTTTCGGCCGGGGCTTCGCCCGACTCCGCGTCCTCGTGCCGTTCCATCGCGAAGGCCACAAGGCTCCGGCGCCCGAGCTGGCGCAGGTAGGTGGTGAGCGAGACGAGACCCTCCCGGTAGCTCAGGCGGTAGTGGCCGCACAGCGCGTCGCACATCTCCTGGACCGAGGTCTCGCCATCGCACCGCTTCCACACGAACGACCCGATCTCGTCGAGCAGGATCCGCCGCTCCTTGTTCGGCACGACGGCCACGATCCGCAGGAGCGGAAGCCACGCGCTCTTGGGCGGCGGCACGGTCAGGAGGACCTCCTCGCCCGTCTTGCCGTCGACCAGCTCCCACTGGACGGCGGGGTTGCGGACCGGCTTGGCGCCCAGGGAATCGGCGCGCGACAGCTTCTGGCGCTTGCGCGAGATCAGCACATTGTCGAGCCAGTCCAAGCGCTCTCCTCCTGCTCCCGCCGACGGCCCCGCCGCCGGGGAGTGGCTACTGCACGCGGGCCGAGGTCAGCTCGAGGTTCTCGAGCAGGCGCGTGGTGATCGAGCCCGAGGACCCGTTCCCCATCGAGACCACATCGAGCGTGATGTCGGCCTCGCGCCGCACCTCGCCCACCTCCGGGGCGATCCAGATCCGCACGGCGCCCTTCGCGGCCTGCTCGCCGCCCGACTTGCCGATCGCGGACTGAGGCGTCAGCACGACCACGAGCGTGGAGGGATACGTCCCTGCCGCCGCTTTGACCTCCCCTCCCGACTCCAGCTTCGCCGTGCCCCAGACCGTGTAGTCGCCCACGCGGAACGGGCCGGCCGCGTACTCCTTGCCGACCTCCATCCCCAGGGGCATCCAGACACCGGAGCGCTCGTCGAGCCGGGCTGCCAGGCCGTCGGGGCCCTGCGAGAGCGACCAGTGGGCCTCGCGCACGTACTCGGCCAGGGTCCCGCCCTCGGGTTCCGCGCTGACGTTCTCCTGCTCGGTCAGCGAGAAGCCGTCCTCGGCTCCCTGGACCAGTCCACGGACGATCGTGCCGGTCTCCACCGTCTTCGCGACGGCGGCAGAGCCACTCGTCGTGTCGGTCACCTCGATCCGCCGGTCGACGTCGTACCGCCACTCGGCGCCGTCCACGAGCGGGAAGTACCCCCCGGCGCTCGCGGTGGCCTTCTGCAGGGTCACGGTCGGCACGTTGACCTGGCTGTCGGTTGCCGCCGGGCTGAGCGTCTGCTCCGCCGGCGCGTACCCCGGCGCAACCACCGTCAGCCGCGTCGGCACCGGGAGAAGCTGCGCGAGGGCGAAACTCCCGTCGGCCTCGGTCGTCGCGCTCCCCTGCCCCGAATCGGCGCAGGTCACCACGGCTCCCGCCACGGGCTTGCCGTCGGGGTCGAGGACCCGCCCCTTCGCGGTCACGAGGTTGCCCGCGTCCGAGACCACCACGCCGGCCGTCTCGCCACTGGTGGCGTCGACGAGGTCGACGCCGCGCGTGTACTTCCCGTCTCCGTTGGCGTCGAGCACGATGTCGTACGATCCCGGCAGCAGCGGCGCCGGCCACACGAGGGTCCGGCCGATCCCCGTCGGGTCGACCGCCGGTGGGGCTACCGGCTCACCCGCACGGCTCTGCAGCGCCGTGCCATCCTCCCAGGTCTCCCGGTGTGTGCAGACGTAGATCGCCGCGTTGCGGGCCTCCTCGAAGCCGTCGTACAGCGCGAGGCCCCGGACGAACAGCCCCTCCTTGCTCGTCAGCGCGCCACGCGCCCCGGCAGTGTAGAAGTCGTCCCCGCAGGCCAGCCGGGTCGCGAGGTCGGTCTCGCCGGCGGCGAGCGGCGTGTCGTAGACCACGAAGCCCGTCGTGCGGTAGCCGCTCACCACGTCGCCCGAGGTGACGGTCCCGCTGTTGTCCGCGTCGACCACCACGTCGAATCCGCCCACCTCCTC
>CAZRDB010000028.1:11819-22302 GCA_964598695.1 uncultured Armatimonadia bacterium | reverse complement strand
TGGACCAAGGCGGGTGACTGGAGTTCAGACGTGTGCTCTTCCGATCTACCACGTCGAAGCCGCCCACCTCCTCCGGCGCCGGCCAGACCTCGGCCAGGACCTTCCCAGCGGCGTCGCTGTGGGCCTCGACGACCCGCCCGACGACCGACTCGAGCGCGGCGCCGGTGGTCCAGTCGCTCGACTCCCGGGTCACGTAGATCGAGACGTCGGTGTTGGGCGTCACCTTGCGCGCGAGCACCCAGACCGAGCCGGCGCCCTTGGCGAACCGCAGCACCGGTTGCCCACTGGCATCGGAAGCCGTCACCGTGGCCGACTGGGTCTCGGCGACGTCGATGCTCGCCCGTCCGATCTCGGACCCGCCCGGGCCTCGGACGAGCACCGTATAGCGACCGGGCCCCGAGCCGGCGCTCACGCCGATGGCCCGGGCGATCCCGGTCATCGGGAGCTGGCCGTCTCCGTCGGCCACGTACCGGCCGCTCACCACGGCCGGACCTGCCTCGGAGGCCGAGGGCGTCGGCGCCGAGGCCGCGGCCTCGCTCGTCACGGCTGCAGGGGCCGGGGCGGCAGCGCCGGGCTCCGGCCCGGGGGGCGGCGGCTGGGGCGACGGCGGAGGTCCCGACAGATCGTCGCCCGGCGCGGGCGCAACCGGTCCCTCGCCACCGGAGGGGACACTCGGCGCCACGGAGGCGCTCGTCGCCGCGGCCGGCCGCTCGGTTGTGGCCGCCTCGGCGGGCCCGGCGGCAACGGGGCCGCGCAGTTCCAGCTCGCAGCGGCCACGGGGCGGCAGCCCTCGCACCGAGACGAAGACCGGCTCGCCCATCGCGAAGGTGGTCGCGCCGGCGCCCCGGTCGGTGTGGAACGTGATCTCGGCCTTCGAGGCCGCTGTCTCGTCGGTCACGTTGTCCGTCGGGCCGCCTCGGTGACAGCCGGACGCACCCAACAACCCCGCGCCAAGCAGCAGGCTCAGCGTCAGGCGCGCGGTACGCGCGAAACACGGGGGTTGCATCTGAGGCTCACCCTCCATCAGATCGTGTCGATTGCCTTGTACCTTTGGACGCCCATTCGTGCGGCTCCTTCATCGGCCCTGCACGCTTCGGCGCCCCGCCGACGAAGGGAACCGCCCGCGCCGATGGAACCGAACCACTGGGGGGGCGGAACGAGGCCGCGATGCCGACGCCCGTGTACCGTGAAGCCTGCCTGCACGAGCTTGCCCTCGGGCTCATGCTCAGCCGGGGACGACGCTGGCTGTGCGTGCTCGAATCGGCCTCCGAACAGGAGCTGCGCGGCTGGGTCGCGGCCGTCGCTCGCCTGGTGACCAGCGAGGATCGGCCCGCACTGCGCGCGCTCCCGCGGGCGCCCCAGAACTGGCCCGAGACCCTCCACTCACGCACCCCGGTGGCGCTCACGGGCCTCGAGACCCTCCTCGAGACCCGCACCGCCTCGTTCGCCGAGAGCTCGCCGCTGATGAAGGGCGCCGCGCTGCAGCGGCTGTTCGAGGGCCAGGAACACACACGTCTGCTGCTGCTCGTGCCGGCCCCGCGCCAGGCCGCACTCCGTCCGATCCTCGCGGACCTCGTCGCCCGCGCCGACGCCCGACTCGCGCTCGATGTGGTCGTCCCGCTGCCGGATGGGGCGCGTCTGCGCCCCCTGGCCTCCCCGCACGCCGCGGGAGGGCCCATCGAGACCGCGCTCCGCGACCGGGTCCAGGCACAGCGGCGTCTCCTCCAGGATGCCCAGCGGTGCTCCAAGGCCAACGCGCCCGAGTACTGGAAGGTCACGGGGTACCTCGGCCGCCTGGAGATCCTCCTCGGAGATCTCCCGCAGGCGGCGCAGCACCTCGGCGCCGCCGCCCAGCAGGCCGTCGACCCCTGCGCCCGGGCCGCCGCCTACGAGGCCGTTGGCGACCTCGCTCTCGCCCGGGGCGACGCGCGCGAGGCGGCCAACGCCTACCAGAAGGCCTTCCACTACGCCAAGCGCGCCGACGACGGTCCGCGGCGCGACAGCGCGCTTCTGCGGCTGGGCGAGGTCAGCGCCCTGCTCGGCAACTACGAGGACGCCCTCCGCTACTACGAGATGGCGCGCGACCCCAGCGCCCCGCCCCCCGGCGAGGGCGCCGCGCTCCGGCTGGAGAGCGCCATCGAGGCCGAGCGGGCCCGCCTCTCCCGCGCGCGGGAGCAGAACGACCTGCCCGAGGAGGCCCAAGCCTCCACAAGCCTCGGCCGCGCGCTCTCGCTGGCCGGCAGGCACAGCGAAGCGGCCGAGCACCTCGAGCAGGCCGCGGCGGTGTTCGCCGAACTGGGCGACCCCCAGGCGCAGGCGACGGTCCTGCAGGAGAGCGGCCTCGCGCGGGCGCGGGAGGGAGAGCTGTCCCAAGCGATCGACCTGCACGACGAGGCACTCTCGGTGCTCGGCCGGACGGTCGACTCGTTGGGCGAGCGGATCGGGCCCACCGCGCCGCCCGCCCTCTTCGGATCGGGCAGCGGCGCGCTGCAGGGCCGGGGCGTCGCGCTTCACACACTGCCGCGCGTGGTCCTTCTCCGCGCGATCGCGCAACTCAAGGAGGAGCAGGGCCAGGCGGAGGAGGCACGACGCTTCCGCGCGCTGGCGGAGCGCCTCATGGCCTCGCTCACCCCCCAGCCCCGACGCGACTGACCGCCTCTACATCAGCTCGAAGAGCAGGTAGGCCAAGGCCCACTCCTGCGGGCGCATCAGCGGGCTCGCGCTCTCCTCGGTGCGGAACGAGGAGAAGACGGCATGGCCCACACCCAGCGGAAGACTGACGGTGAGTGGACGCACGCCGGAGGCGGTTCCCTCGTCGCCGACCCAGGAGACCTCGCCCTCGAGCCACTCGCTCGCGCCCGTACCCACCGCGCTCATCACGGCCCAGGAGTCGAGGAACCCGGTGACACGCACTCTCCCCCCCGTGAGCGCGCCGCGCTCGCCGAGCCACGCGGCCATCGTCGCGTCGAGAGGCGTCGCGAACACGGCCAGTGCCGGCTTGCCCTTCTGCGCGGCGGCGATCGGTTCCGGGACGGTCACGGCCACGCCGGCGCCTCCCTCGAAGTCGATGCCCTCGGGGATCGACTGCTCCACGAAGTCGTAGGCCCAGTCCGTCGCGATGAGCCGTCCGCCGCCCTGCACGTACGCGCGCAGGTTGGCGCGCACCTGCTGAGCCACCGCCGCATCGCCCGTGAGGAGGTCCTGCGCGCAGCCGCAGTTGAGGATCACGATCCGATAGTCGTCGAGCCGCGCGGGATCGGTCAGCAGATCGGCTATGGTCGGCGAGCCGACGGCGAGAGAGCCGTCCCCGTCGTACAGGTCGAACTGCTCGCTGCCGAGCGTCAGCCGTCCCAGGGCGTCGGGGGTACCGAAGCCCAGCTTCGCCAGCAGGTCCTGCACCCGGTCGAACCGGCCCGTGACGACCGCGATCGCCACCGCGCCATCGTCGGCGGCCGGCAGCGAGGTCGCCGCAGCCGGGGCCGCCAGAGTCGCTCCCTCGGTGGTGGTGACCGTCGTCACCTTGCGCCACGTGCCCTTCTCCACGATCAGGTCCACGAAGCCGACGGGCACGTTGGTGAGCAGGAACGCGCCGTCGGTGCCGGTCTCGACGGCACGGAGCGAGGCCCCGCCGCCCGCAACCGCTGCAGCCGCGGCCGAGACCTGCGCGCCCGCGATCGGCGTCTTGCCGTCCGGCGCGTAGACGGTCCCGCTGATGCTCGCGAGGTTCTCCTCCTGGACGACGCCCTCGAAGTCCACGCCCGAGACGTCGGCCGCGCCAACCACGGCGATCCGCTCGGCCGGGTCGAAGATCGCGCCGGCGAGGGTGGGCGTCACGCGGTAGGTGGCCGGCTGGAGGTCGGAGACGACGTAGCTGCCGTCGGCGCCCGTTACGGCGCTTCCCGAGGTGGCCTCGGCGTGCGCCGCATCGGCGGTCCAGCGCGTGATCGTGACGGTCGCCCCGGCAGCCGGAGCGCCATCGACCCTCACTTGGCCGGAGATCGAGAAGGTGGAGACATGGCCACCGCCACAGCCGATCGAGAGCAGGGCCAGCCCCACGCAGAGCAGCACGCCAACCGAGCGCATCGTCGCTCCTCGCGATCCCACAGCCACTGCACATCACGCCTCTCTGTCGGTTGGTCCCGGATCGGGCGCCCCGTTCCGGCCGTGTGGGGGTTCCCCCGGCGTCGTCGTTCTCCCTGCTCCGCGCCCGCCTACCGCGCGGGGGCCACGAACTGCGGCCGCTCGTCGGCATCGGCCACGCCCCGCACGAACTCCTCGATCAGGCCGAGCGCCCGGACCTCGCCCTCCACGTTGAGCAGCTCCAGGTCGTCCTGCGGCGTGTGGTACTCCTGGTGCAGGCCGGTGAAGAAGAACGCCGAGGGCACGCCGCCGCGGACGAAGTTCGCGTGGTCGCTCCCAGCGGGGGGCGCATCCTGCACGATCAGCTCGATGCCGTGGCGCGCGCCCAAGCCGTCGAGGATCGGGGCGAACTGCGGGCTCGTGCTCGTCGCGAAGACGTAGAGCTGGTCGTTGCGCATCCGCCCGATCATGTCGAGGTTGGCCATGGCGACGGTCTCTCCCAGCGGCACCGGCGGCTTGGCCGTGTAGGCCGCCGAGCCATGGAGGCCCTCCTCCTCGCCATCGAAGCAGACGAACACGAACGGGCGCCTCGGCCTCGGGTCGAGGGCCGAGAGCGAACGCGCGAGCGCGATGACCCCGCTGGCGCCCGAGGCGTTGTCATCGGCCCCGTTGTGGATCTGGGGGGTCCCGTCCGACCCGCGCGCGGCCGTCACGCCGACGTGGTCGTAGTGGCCTCCCACGACCACGTACTCGCTCGCGAGCGCGGCGTCACTGCCCGGCAGCAGCCCGACGACGTTCCGCCCCTCCCGCACGACGGGCCGCACATCGGCGGTGACCGTCGCCTCGCCGAGTTCAGCGCCGCGGTGGCTCAGCACGGCGTCGCCCACCTCCGCGAGCACGTCGGCGAACTCGGCAGGTAGTGCGCGGAGCGCCGCGGCTCGCGTCATGCACACGGCCGGGATCGGCAGCGGCGATCGTCCCGCCTCCTGCTCGAACGGGTCGAGCTGGTCGTCGGCATCGTCGCTCGCGCAGCGGATGTAGATGAACCCGGCGGCTCCCTGCGCGTGGGCGTTCTGGGCCTTCGTCCGTGGCCAGGCGATCCGCCCGAGACGGCCGTCCGAGCGCGCGGGCCCGGGGTAGCCCGAGACCACGACCACGATCTTGCCGGCGACGGCGAGCGACTCGTAGTCCCGACAGGTGAAGTCCTCGGTGCGCAGGCCGTAGCCCGCGAAGACGACCGGGGCCGTCACCGAGCCGGCGCCGGAGAATCCGAACGGCCGCCACTCGGTTCCGAGCGCCATCGCTCCCCCGCCCCACGCGCAGACGTTGTCCTCGCCGAGCGATCCCCCCAACGCGGCCTGGAACGGCTGGAAGTAGCCGTCCTCGCCCAGCGGCTGCAGCCCGATCTCGGCGAACCGAGCCGCGATGTAGTCGGCGGCTCTCCGGCCGCCGGGCATGCCGAGTTCCCGGCCCTCGAACGCGTCGGAAGACAGGGCCGCCAGATCGCCCTCGAGCGCCGGCGCGTAGACGTCGGCCCCGGAACTGAGGGTGCTCAGTGCGAGCAGTACGCCGGTAAGGACGGCACACACCATCGACTGACGCAGTCGCCTTGGTTGGACGAACATCATCGCAGCACTCCGCTCCGGCGGCCGTAGGACCGCCCTCTCGACCCGGCAGGGGGCCGGGCCCGTCAGTTGTTGCGCAGGATCCGAATCGGGTCGGTCCGTGCCGCCTGCAGCGCCGGTACCACCCCCGCCACGGCGCCCACCACGACCGCGATGGCCACGGCCAGGAACACCAGGCGCGGCGTCACGATGAAGACGGGCAGTCCGTGCACCCCGATGACACGGTTCAGCACGGCGGCCCCGAGGCACCCGAGCGCGATGCCGGCTGCCGAGCCCACGATCGAGATGACGACCGCCTCGCTCAGGAACTCACGGAAGATGTCCGACGTTCGGGCCCCGATGGCCTTCTTCGTGGCGATCTCCCGCGATCGCTCGCCGACAGCCATCGCCATCGTGTTGGCCACCCCGAGCGTCCCGATGATCACCGCGACGACGCCGCAGCCGTAGACCATCGCGTTGAACAGCCCGACCGCCGCGCTGATCTGCCGGCTGATCTGGCTCGGAGTCAGCACCAACAGGGCGCCGGGCCGGAGCGACCGCACCGCCTCGGCCACCTCCTGCTCGTCGGCGCCATCCTCGAGCCGCACCGCCAGGAGGGTGATCTCGTCGTCGCGGAGGTTGGTCGCCTTGCGCGCCTCGGTCAGGGAGGTGAAGATGGCCTGATCGGGGTCCGAGCCGATGAGGTCGAGCACGCCCACAACCCGGAGCGGGCGGCCGCGCACGTCCACGGTGTCGCCGACCTCCACGCCATGCTGCTCGCGCGCCGCGTAGCCGAGGATGCACTCGCCCTCGCTCCCGGGCTCCATGTGGCGTCCCGCGAGCAGGCTCATCTCCCGCAGCACGCACCGGCGCGGCTCGAGATCCACCCCCACGACCGCGGAGACCTCCAGCACGTTGCCCGAGAAGAACTCCTCGGGCCGGGGCGTCGTTAGGACCCGGCTCGCGGCGTAGCGCACTCCCGGGACCCGCTCGACCTCGTCGCGCAGATCGGCCGGGAGACGGCTCCCGAACCAGAACCCCTGCGAATCGAGCACCCAGGCGTAGTGTCGGTAGTACCGTTCCGAGTTGGCCACATGGAGCCGGATCCGCTCGCTGACCGCACCCATCGTCACCAGACTGAACACGGCGATCGCGACGCCCAGCAGCGTCAGCACCGCCCGCGTCCGGCGTCGCACGAGCGAGCGGAGCAGGTTCATGGGCTCGTAACCTCGCCGCCGGCCGGCGGGGCGGCCGGCTGGGTGGCGAGCGCGATCTCGTGCAGTCCGGCCACCCGCGCCGCGTCCATCACCGCGAACACGTCCTCGTACCGGCAGGCACGATCGCCGCGGACCACGACCTGCTTGGCGCCGCCCACCCGAGCCCGCTCACGGAAGGCCGCTACCAGCAGCTCCCGCGAGACGGCCTGGCCGTCGATGCTCACGACTCCGTCGGGCCGTACGAGCACGAGGATGGCCCCGACGTCCTCGCGGGCCGTGGCCGAGGCCGCTCCGGGAAGGCGCACGTCCACATCGCCCTCGGTGCCCAGGAAGGTTGCGGTCATCATGAACACGACGAGCAGCACCAACGCCACGTCGGTGAGAGGGGTGATGTTGATGCCGGCGACCAGGCGGCGCTGCCGTCGGCGTCGCCGCTCCGAGACCGCGCCCATTACGGCGCCTCCCGCCGCAGGAACTCCGGCCGGGCCGGCGGCAGCGCCTCCGCGATCCGCTGGGCCTCCTCGGCCCCGAACTCGAGATCCTCGGTGAAACGATCCCCCCAGGCGCTCAGCGCGTTGTAGGCGATCACCGCCGGGATCGCGATAACCAGACCGGCCGCCGTCGTGATCAGGGCCTCGGCGACGCCCGAGGCGACCACGGCCGCCCCCGTCTTGCCCTCCTGCCCGATGTGCCAGAACGCGCGGAGGACCCCGAGGACCGTGCCCAGCAGCCCGATGAACGGGGCGACGCTGGCGATCGTCGCCAGGCTCGTCAGGCCTACCTCGACCTGCCGGACCTGAACGCGCACGGCGTCCGTCAGCAGCGCCCGGAGGTCCTCGCCCCGCCGATCGTCCCGGTCGAGCGCGACGGCACAGATGCGCGCGATCGGCTTCTTCTGCCGCAGGCAGCTCGCGAGCCCGATCTCCCGCCCGTGTCGCCGGACCTCGTCCTCGAGCTGACGCAGGAAGGCGCGCGTGTCGCACTGGGCCTGACGGTTGGCGATACACCGCCAGACGACCAGCGCCAGTAGGATCACCGAACACAGCAGCAGCGGGACCATCGTGAACCCGCCCTGCGCCAGCACCTCGAAGGCTCTCACCGGGCACGAACCCCTTATGCGGTCCCCGTCCCGCCGCCCTGTCTCAGGAGACGGGCGGTGGGACCTCCTCGTTCCCCTGAACAGGATATACGGCGTCCGATGCGGGTTCCTCCCCTGCCCCGTACGCGGCGCGGCGCCGGGCCGGAGCCCGACGCCGCGTGGAAGACCCTGTTGAGCCGGCGCTAGACCGCCGCCGCCTGCACGTCCTCGACGACCATCTCGAGCAGGGCGCCGACGTCCGAGATCTGCGCGACGGTGCCTTCGCCCAGGATCGTCGCGCCCGAGATGCCGCGGATCTCGCCGATGAACTTGCCCAGCGACTTGATCACGACCTCCTGCTCGCCGATCAGGCGATCGACGACCAGTCCTGCGATCCGCTCGCCCACCGAGACGACGACGACGTAGATCATGCCGTTCTCGTCCTGGTCCTTGGCCCCGACGTCGCTGACGTACCGCAGCGAGCCGGCCAAGCTGAGGAGCGGGATCACGCGCTCGCGGACGACGATGGTCTGGCGTCCCTGGACCGTCGATACCGTCGAGAGGTTGCGCCGCTCAGTCTCGACCACCGCCGAGAGTGGGATCGCGAAGAACTGCCCGCGCGACTGCACCATCAGCGCCTGGATGATCGCCAGGGTGAGCGGCAGCCGGATCCGCATCGTGGTTCCCACCCCGATCTCGGAGTGGATGTCGACGCTGCCGTTGAGCTTCTCGATGTTCGTCCGCACGATGTCCATGCCGACACCGCGACCGGAGACGTCGGTGATCTTCTCGGCCGTGCTCGTGCCTGGCGCGAAGATCAGCTCCAGCGCCTCGCGACGGTTCAGCCGCGAGGCCGCCTCCTCCGTCAGCAGTCCACGCTTGATCGCGGCCGCCTTGACCCGCTCCGGATCGATCCCACGTCCGTCGTCGACGACGTCGATGACGATGTGGTTCTCCTCGTGGCGGGCCGAGAGATCGACGGTGCCGGTCTCCGGCTTGCCGGCGTCGATGCGGTCCTCGGGCGTCTCGATCCCGTGGTCGACCGAGTTCCGCAGAATGTGGATCAGCGGGTCGGCGATGAAGTCGAGCACGGAGCGGTCCAGCTCCGTCTCGCCGCCCGAGACCTGGAAGTCGACCTTCTTCCCCGCCTTCTGCGCCAGATCGCGCAGCATCCGGGGGAAGCGGCTGAAGACGTTGCCGATCGGCAGGAGCCGTGCCTTCATGATCTCGTCCTGCAGCTCGGTCGTCCGCCGGCGGATCCCGCTCACGGCCTCTTCGAGAGAGGCGACGTGCTCGTCCTGCCCGCCGAGGCGCATCGCGAGGTTCGCGCGGATCTGCTCGAGCATGGTCCGGTCGATGACGAGTTCGGCGACCATGTTCATCAGGTTGTCGAGCTGCTCGACGTTCACGCGCACCGTGGCCGCCTGCTGGCGGGCTTGTCCGGCCTTCGCGGCCGCGCCTCCGCCCGCCGGCTCCAGCTCCCGCCCGGTCGCCCCGGGCGCGGCCGTGTCGCCGACCAGCTCCTCGTCGCCGATCGCGCTCGCGGCAGGCGGCGCGCCGGCGCCCGCTTGCGGCGGGGCCCCGGACAGGTCGATCGGCCGCGCCTCGACCGAGGCGATCTCCGAGAGTCGGTTGACCTCGTCGCAGAGGGTCTGTTCCGCGTGGGTCGTGACCGTGACCGCGACGAAGTCGTTGTCGAACCGGTCCTCCTCCAGATCCTCGGCCGGGGGAACGGTCTTGACGACCTCGCCGACCTGGTTGAGCGCGTTCACGACCAGGGCGGCGCGGATCCCCTTCAACGGGCAGCCGGGCTTGAGGCTGACATGGACCGCGTAGGGCGTGAACCCCTCGTTCACGGCGGCCCGAAGCGTGTCGTAGTCGGTATCGTTGAGCGCGACGGCCTGCGGACCTCCCTCGGCGGGCCGCGCCGGAGCGGTCGGACGACGCGTCGCGTCGGAGCCGGCGAGCACTCCCTTCAGCTCCGTCAGCAGCGCCTGCACGGAGTCCTCGGACACCGTGCCCTGCCGGCCGTCGGCAACCTCCTGCTTCAGCTCGCGCATGAGGTCGAGCGCGCGAAAGAGCACGTCGATGATGGCGCTGGAGGGGGCCAGCAGCTCGTTGCGCATCGCGTCGAGCACGTTCTCGAGCGAGTGGGTGATCTCGGCAAGCTGGGTGAAGCCCATCGAGGCCGAGGCGCCCTTGAGGGTGTGGGCGGCGCGGAAGATCTCCTGCAGGACGTCGGGGGCCGATCCCTCCCGCTCCAGCTTGACCAGGTTCTCCTCCAGCGTCGTGAGCTGCTCGTCGGCCTCCTGGAGGAAGATGCCCAGGTACTCCGACATGTCGAAGCCGTAGCTCATCAGCTCTCGCCCCCCTCGGCCGCGGGCAGGCTGCGCAGTGCCGGCCCCGCGGGCAGCCTGGGGGCGAAGTCCGCGGCACACCGGGGGGATTTCACGCCACCACGGGGGGGGGGAGTTACAAATGGTGGGGGGGGGGGGGGTGGCGCG
>CAZRDB010000028.1:0-11809 GCA_964598695.1 uncultured Armatimonadia bacterium | reverse complement strand
GACAAACTAAAGGGGCAAGTCAATCAGGAAACCGGAGAAGTCACCGACGCGATCACGGTGGCGGGCAGCGCGGTGGCGCTCTGCGACGGCTCTCCGGTGGAGATGACGCGCTCCACGTCGAGGAGGACGATCAACTTGGTGTCGCGGCGGGCGATGCCGCGCACGAAGTCGGTGTCGACCGAGACGAGCACGGGGGACGGCGGCGAGATCTCGTCCGCTGAGAACGTGACGACCTCCTCGACGCCGTCGACGACCATCCCGACCGATTCGGTGCCCACGTCGACGACGACGATGCGCGTGCTCCGCGTGTTCTCGGCCACGGGCATGCCCAGTCGACTGCGCAGGTTGACCACCGGGATGATGTGACCACGGAGGTTCATCACGCCCTGCACGAAGACCGGCACCTGGGGGACTTCCGTGATCTCGCGCATGCGGACGATCTCGGAGACGATCCCGACATTGATCGCCATCACCTCGCTGCCGATCCGGAAGGACACCACCTGCTCGGACTCGCTGGACGCAGCGCTTTCGGCGACCACGAGCGCCCCTTCCTGCATCCGGCACTCCCTCCTCGACGCGACACAGTCCGCTCTCGGTACGGTCTGCGCGCCGGGCGGAATTGACCGCCTCAGCCGCGCCACCTATCATTGGGCGCAGACCGATGTCACCCGTACCCCAGTCGCTCCTCAACAGAGTTCCCGATCCGTGGGTTCGATCCCTCCCGACACGCAAAGAGTCGCCGCTTGGGTTCGGCGCCGCCCGGAGCGACGCCCCTCCCCCGCCGCCACTGCCCTGACGAGAGCCGAGGTAGTTCCCCATGGCCGACACGCCATCCCGCGCCGACTCCGACCGCGGAGCGCCGGCCCCGCTCGGTCTGCTCCTGCTGACGGGCCTCGCCGGCGGGCTCTTCGGCGCCTTCTTCGGCCTCGGCGGCGGCGTGATCTTCGTCCCCGTTCTGGTCTACCTCTGCCGGATGCCCATGAAGGCGGCCGCGGCCTCGTCCCTCGCCGTCATGCCCCTGCTCACGCTCGCCAGCATCGCGACGAGCCTCCTCGCGCGTGGAGACGCCGCGGCCGCCCAGGCCGAGGTCTCGTGGGTCCACGCCCTCGCGCTCGGACTGCCTGCCGTCATTGGCGCGTACGCTCTTGGCGTACCGATGGCGGCGCGGGTACCGGGCACGAGCCTCAAGCGGATCCTCGGGGTGATCCAGGTCGCGGCCGGCTGCCACATGCTGCTGCTGCAGTTCCGGCACGGCCCCCTCACCGCGGGCGCGGACTGGCCGCTCTGGGCGGGCTTGCCCTGTGGGGTGCTGATCGGCACGCTCTCGGGGATGCTTGGGATCGGGGGGGGAGTGATCGCGGTCCCTCTGCTGGTTCTCGGTTTCGGCCTTCCGCAACATGCGGCGCACATCACCTCGCTGGCGGTGATTCTCCCGAGCGTCGTGGCGGGGACGGCCCGGGCGCACCTGATGCGCGCGGCGGGCGACCTGCTGTGGCCGTATGCGACACGGATGTCGCTGGGGGCGGTGGTTGGTGCGGGCAGCGGCTACCTGCTGGCGCTACGGCTGGAGTCCGGCACGCTGCGCACGGCGTTCGCGGTGATGCTCGTGGTGCTGGGGCTGCAGATGTGCGGCGCGCTGCAATGGGCGTGGAACCGTGTGGGGCGCACAAAAAGGGGAGCAGAGACCGCCTGAGGGCACTTCGGAGCCGATCTGGGCATCCGAAGTCTGGGGCGAGCCCCATGTGCCCAGGGCGGGATTCGAACCCGCACGGCCGGATGGCCAGGGGATTTTAAGTCCCCAGTGTCTACCGTTCCACCACCTGGGCCCACCCGTGGGGACACGAACAGCGGGCAGTGCGCGTGAGCACTGCCCGCGGGTTCGCGTGGAGGCGGCGACCGGAGTCGAACCGGTGAATAGAGGTTTTGCAGACCTCCGCCTTAGCCACTTGGCTACGCCGCCTTCATGGTAGAACGCCCGGCACGAGGCCGGGCGATTGTAGACATTGGAGCGGAAGACGGGATTCGAACCCGCGACCCTCACCTTGGCAAGGTGATGCTCTACCAGCTGAGCCACTTCCGCCTGGAACGTTGGAGCGGAAAACGGGATTCGAACCCGCGACCCACAGCTTGGGAAGCTGTTGCTCTACCAGCTGAGCTATTTCCGCTCGCTCGACCGCTTCACCATTCGACGGGACGACCCGAGGCTCCTTCACAGATCCGCCAAAGTCCAGCGTTGCCATGGTGGGCGAAACAGGACTTGAACCTGTGACCTCCTGCGTGTGAAGCAGGCGCTCTGACCAACTGAGCTATTCGCCCGCTCGGGCCGGCTGTCGGATGGTGCCCAGAGGGGGACTTGAACCCCCATGAGGAATCCCTCACTAGGCCCTCAACCTAGCGCGTCTGCCAATTCCGCCATCTGGGCACGCGGAACCGAACTGTCAACGAGGACGGAGTCTACCAGGAGGACCCCTCGGCTGTCAACGGTTTCGCCGATTTCGCGCCGGGGGACTGCTCCCGCGCGCGCGCCCCCATGGATTCCAGCGCCAACACGAGGGCCGACAGCGTGGCGTTGACGGCGGCCGGCTCCGCACCCCTCCGCCGGGCGGCCAGCACCACGAGCCACGCCCCGCGCGTGTCGGCCGCGACCACGCTGGTCACCTCGTGGGCCGAGAGCGCGGCCGAGGCCTCTCGGATCTCCCGCAGGCACTCCGGCGGACCGCTCGAGACGTGCGCGCCGGGCGCCGCCTCGGGGATCGCCGCGTCCTCCCGCAGCACCCGGCCCAGATCGCCGCCCAGCTCGGGGCACCGGTACACCCCGGCCAGACGCAGGGCCCCGTCCGCGCCCCGCGCGGCCACGACGGCCGCCACTACCTCGGCGGCCTCCCACGCCAGCCCCAGGGAGTGCTCGAGTTCGCTGCCGACGCCTGCCGCCCGGTCTCCGGTGGGGCTCAGGGGCAGCAGCGCGAGATCGGCGGCCAGCAGGTGGCCGTAGGTCTCCGCAAGCCGCGCTTTGAGGCTCTCATGGCTCTGACGCCCGGTCACGCCCTGCCGGAGGACCCCGGCGAGCATGCCCATCATCGTGGGCGCCGAGAGGAAGAAGACGGTCGCGAGCCACGGCAGGCCCGCGAGATCCTGGTAGCAGACGGCAACCCAGAGGACGGCGGCCACGAGGCCCTGCAGGAGGGCGATCGTCAGCCCGAAGTGGTACCCGCTCAGCCCCACGATCATCACCAGGACGGCATAGGCTGGCGAGCCGGCGCCACCGGACACCGCCAGCACCACGGCGGCGAGGACGAGGTCGAGGAAGGAGCCCAACCCGTGCACCCGAGGGTGGCGGGCGCTCGCCGCGAAGGTCAGGACCGAGTACAGGCAGTAGGCGCACACGAAGACCGCCTGCGCGTACCACGTCGGCAGCACGATCGAGACGACGGCCGAGGAGGGCTCGGCGAACGGCACCCAGAGCAGGGCGAACGCCGCCACGAGCAGCCGAAAGGCCAGCAGCACCGCGCCGTATCCGATCCGGCGCGGCCCGCCGAGCAGGCCCCGCTGTACCCCGACCGCGTCACGCGGCACGACCTCTGGTTCGGGCCCGCTCACTCCGTACGCCTCCGTTCCCGAGAGAACCTCTCTCACGTGCTCCCGCACCGGCGTGCATTGCGCGCCGCGGCCACGATCAGGTCGTCGGGCGTCGCCGTGCCGGAGGCAGTGGTGGACGTGCCAACCGCCACCGCGCGCCAGAACCGGGTCGGCAGCGTCTCGCGCACACGGAGCGCCAGCCGGGCGCTCACGCACAGGGCGCCGGCCGCGTCGGTCTCCGGCGCGACCACGAGGAATGAGTCGTCGCCGAGCGCCGCCGACTGGTCCGAGGCGCGGACGGTGCCGTTCAGCGCCTCACTCACGCAGCGCAGCACCTCGGCGCGCTCATCGCCCGCGCGGCCCCAGGGATACTCCGACAGCCCCTCCACGCGCACGACGACGGTCGAAAGCACGCTGCCGTAGCGCGCCGACCGCTCCACCTCCTCCGCCAACTGCTGGCGGCCGTACGCCGCGCTGCGGAGGCCGGTCGCCTCATCGAGGATCGCCTCGCCCCCGACGCGGGCGTAGAGGTTCAGGATGTCCCGGATCTGCTCGGCGATCAGTTCGAGCAGCGGGGCCTCCTCGCCGGTGAAACGCGCGGGCCGGTGGTCGAAGAGCGCGAGCGCCCCGACGATCTCGCCCTCCTCCCCTCCGATCGTCAGCCACAGGCTCGAGCGGAGATCGGCCGTCCAGGCGAGATCCTGCAGAGTGTTCGGCCCCGCGCCGTCCTCGACGAGGACCCATCCGCGTCGGCCGGGGATCAGCGGCGTCTGCGAGGCGGGCACGGTGTGACCCTTGCGGAAAGGCCCAACCGCACCGTCGCAGGCCGCAACCGGATAGGTCAGCGGCCGCTCGCCGCAGGAGAGCAGCACGCTCGCCCCGTCGCAGTCGAGCACGCGCCGCAGCTTCCGCACCACATTGTCGAGCACGGAGCGTCCGAGCGGGAGATCCGGCCGCTCGCCATCGCCCGATCCCGTCATGGGGCCCTCCCTCCTCGCGCCCAGTCCCGGAGCGTCTCGAGCGGCCACCAGGCCGAGCGATCGAGCCGCTCCGGGTGCCACTGGACACCGAGCAGGGGTCGCCCGGGGAAGTCGTATGCCTCGACGATGCCGTCGTCCGCGTGCGCCACGGCACGCAGGCAGGGGGCCAGCTCCGCCACCGCCTGGTGGTGGTGGCTGTTGACGACGATCTCCTCGCGCCCCGCCGCGCGAACGGCCTCGCTGGCGAGGTCGACCCGCACGGGATGGAAGCGGTCGGGCGCCCAGCGGACCGCGCGGTGGCGGATCGTCGGCCGACCCCACTCGCGCGCCAGGTCCTGGCAGAGCGTGCCACCCAGCGCGACGTTGACGACCTGGTGACCGCGGCAGATCCCGAGGAGCGGAAGCCCCCGATCGACGGCCTCGCGGATCAGGGAGATCTCGTGGCGGTCGCGCCGCTCGTCGACCTCCGCCGCCAGGGGCGACAGCGCGCTCCCGTAGAACCGCGCATGGACATCGCCGCCGCCCGGGATCAACAGACCGTCGAGGCCCGCGAGTTGGCTGCTCGCGTACCGCGGCTCCACGCGCGGGAGCATCCGCACCTCGACCCCCAGGGGCTCGAGCGCGTGCCGGTAGTAGTCGGGCAACGCGGGGGTGTAGGCGGCGATCAGCCCGATTGCGGGTCGTGCGACGTCCACGGGTTCGCCCCTCCCAGGGCCTCAGTCGATGGGGAAGCTCCGGCCGGTCTGTTCCTCGATGAACCGGACCGTGCCGGCCAAGTCTCGGAGCGCCGTCACGGCCCCCATGCCGGTCACGCAGAGGGCGCCGGTCGCGTTGCCGAGTGTCGCGCACCGGGCGTAGTCCCATCCACGGGAGAGCCCACAGATGAACCCGGCGCAGAACGCGTCGCCGGCGCCGGTTGCGTCGACCGGGTCGATCGTGAAGCGGGGCGCCGTCCAGTGGCCGTCCCGCGTCCACACCCCGCAGCCGGCCGCGCCCATCTTGAGCGCGACGCAGCCGATCCCCCGGTCGAGCAGCGAGGCCGCGATCGCGGCGGGCTCGGTGAGGCCGGTGATCTCCCGTGCCTCCTCGAGGCTCGGCAGGAAGTAGTCGATGTGGCCGAGCATCGGTTCGATCAGGTCGCCCCAGCGGCCGGAGGCGTCCCAGGCCGTGTCGCAGCAGGTCTTCACACCCCGGCGCCGGGCCTCCTCCAGCGTCTTGGCCGCCGGAGCGCCGTCGAAGCCGGGCATCAGGAACACCCCGGCCACATGGAGGAACTCGGCCTCGGCGATGAAGTCGTAGTCGAACTCCTCCGGGCGGAGGGCGCCGTTGGCGCCCCGGTAGTGGATGAAGCTGCGCTCGCCATCGGCCGCCACGGAGACCAGCGTCGCCGAGGTGTGGTGGACGGAGTCGCGCGCGAGTCCCCGCGTGTCGACACCTGCGGCGTTCAGTTCGTGGATCAGGAAGTCGCCGAAGCCGTCCTGCCCGACCTTCCCCACGACGGCGGTCGGGACGCCCAGCTTCTGCAGGCCGATCCCGGAGTTCGATGCGCAGCCGCCCACCTGGAGCGCGATGTCGTCAACGAACACCAGCTTGCCGCGGGCCGGCCACTCCTCCACGGGGCGGGCGAGCGCGTCGGCAACGAGAATCCCAAGGCAGACGACCTTCGGCATGCGACCGGGCCTCCTGAAGTGACTCCGAGTGTTGGCGGCAGATTCGCGCCGGGAACGGGGGCTCCTCCCCTCCTCGGCGCCGGAGAAGCTAGACGAGCAGATCGAGCAGCTCGCCCAGGTTGAGCCAGCCGAGCACGAGACGCGCCACGGCGTAGACCGCAACGAAGCCCGCCATCGACTGTGCCAGGCCCATGCACCACAGGCGCCGCGGCAGCGAGCCCGGCT
Organism: uncultured Armatimonadia bacterium; assembly: GCA_964598695.1. Classification (GTDB taxonomy): domain Bacteria; phylum Armatimonadota; class Zipacnadia; order UBA1398; family UBA1398; genus CAZRDB01. Next base: position 5,358 of record CAZRDB010000028.1, on the reverse strand, counting down.
CGGAGAGGACCCTCTGGTGCGCCTCAACCAGCGCCATCCCGGCCGAGATCCCGCTCGAAAGCTCCGCGGGCGACGGCCTCCGCGTGGTTACGAACTGCTGGGCCAAGCCCCCGATCCAGGTGCGGCCGAGCACAACGGCGAGCGCCGTGACGCCCAGCCACGTGCCGGTAGGCGCGAGGGCCTCGCCCAGGAGCGCGAAGAAGACCACGACCACCACGAGGTTGGTCCCACAGCGGGGGTGTACCCGCGATTGCCGCGAGACCGCCTCGGGGGTCAGCGGCCGGCCAGCCTCGATCGCGTTGACCGTCATGTGCTCGGCGGCGTGGTAACCCGCGAGCGAGCTGAGGCGGAACAGGGCCGCGTACGCGATGAACCAGGTGACCATCGCCACCACGCGCCACAGCGCGGCGGTGGCCGAGCGCGGCCCCAGGCCGAAGCCCGAGAGGACGCCGACGCTCCAGGTCTCGTCGACCAGCCAGGCCAGCGCGTAGACCACCGCCAGGCTCAACAGGGCCAGCCCGCCCATCGCCGCGCCGGCGAGCAGCAGACCCAGATCGCCCGCGCCGGCCCGCACATGGCCCGTCGTGAGGTAGACGCCCAGCGGAGTGGCCATCCCCCCGCAGCGCGACGGGCGCACGTGGCCGGCGGCGACGGCCGCGAGGTCGGCCCGGGTCGCGAGCCCGGCCAACTCGCCCTGCGGACTCACCACGGGCGCGATCGCCAGCCGGTGGGCCGCCATCTGCGCCAGCCCCTCGCGCGCGCTCTGGGTGAGCACCAGGGGGGGGACGGGCGGCCGCATCGCGCTCGCGACGGTGGCGCCCGGCGCCGGTTCGGCCGGCAGGTCCTCGAGACCCATCAGCCCGACGATCGCCTGGCCGTGGACGACCGGCAAGAGCGGCAGGGGCGCGCCACGGAGCACGTCGGCCGCCGTGGCGAGCGTGTCGGAGGCCCGTAGCACACGCGTGGAGTGGACGCAGTGGCCCACGGCTCCCTGCTCGAGGCCGGCCGTAGCCGCCTCGGCGCCGGGGGCGGGCTCAGGGGTTCCCAGTTGCCGACCGCACTCGCTCACGCGCTTCCTCTCCCTGCCCAAACGTCCCCCCAGTACTATACAGCGCCGCCGTCCTGCGGCAAGCGTCAGCCGGCCCCTGCCTCGGCCGTCGGGTTCGGCCCGTGCTCGATCCGATAGACGGTCGTCGCCCCGGAGGAGAACACGGGCGTGAGGTCCGGTCCCCCCGGCCGCGCGCCGTGCGGGTTCTCGTACTCCCCCACCACAAGGTAGTCGCAAGCGGCGAGGGCGCGCGCCCCCCGCCGCGCGTCGCCGCGCAGCGCGCCGAGCGTGGCGGGCAGCTTCTCCTCGGCGAACCGGAGGGTCTCGGCCCAGTGGCCGCAGTAGGCCTTGCGCCCCGTGAGGCCGGGAACGTAGCTGCCGAGGAAGGGCAGGCAGAGCACGGCATCGTCGCTCCCCGCGTTCTCACGCAGCCACAGCAGTGCGGCAAGATCATCGCGCGCCAGCATGTACGGCGGCATGAAGTAGCTCACCCGCGACCGGTTGTTCTCGAGGACACTCGCCAGGCAGCGTCCACACAGGAAGGTGGCCGAGGACGGCGCGCAGGCGAGCACGCCGGCCACCGCCCAAGCGCAGGCGCGGCGGCGGTAGGCGGCGAGCGAGAGCCGCGCGCCGCGCGCGGCCGGTCCACGCACGAGTGCCACGGCGGCGAGGATCACCATCGGCAGGTGGGCGCCCTCGATCATCTTGCGCTGGAACGAGAGTCCGGGGAGGAACGCGACAGCCAGCCCCACCAGCAGCCAGACGGCCACAGGGGTCCAGCGCGCCTCGCGGCGGCGCCGGACCACGGCAAGACCGCACAGCGCGAAGAGCAGCGGCAGCCCGAACGACACCGCGTAGCTCAGGGGGCTCGGGCTCGCGGTCACCGTCACGGCCTTGTCGTGGAAGACTCGGTCGACCCGGAACACCCAGAGCTGGTACAGCAGTGTGGGCAGGGAGAGGGCGACGTAGACGCCGTAGACCCAGAGCGGCCGGAGCGTGCGGCGCCGGAGCGCGAAGCCGAGCGCCATCAGTCCCAGCAGCAAGTGCATCGGGATCACATCGTAGGTGTGGACGCTCCCGAGCACGAGCCCGAGGAGCCCGGCACGGGCGCCCCGGGCGAGGTCACCGCGCTCGATCGCCTCAGTCCCGATCCCGACCAGCCACAGCAGCAGCGCCATCGAGAAGGAGAACAGCGGGAGCAGCAGCGCGCTCGCGACGGTGTTGGCCTCGGGCATCATCAGGCCCTCGGAGATCGCCCCGCCCGCCGAGGCAAGCCCCACGTCGACCGCGCTCACGCCCCCGGGCACGAAGGCTCCGGCGCCGGGCAGGGCGAGTACCCAGCCCAACCCGGAGGCGGTGGCGGCGAGAGCCACCGCCGCGCGGCGCACGACGGGCGAGCCGCCCCGGCGCGCGACGAAGGCGTAGAGCGAGTAGTAGAGGAACGCGGCGCAGGCGAAGCGCGCGAGCGCGTACACCCAAGGTACGGGGAGCCGGGTGATCGCCGCCGCCCAGCCCAGGGCCAGGAGGAAGACGTTCGTGAACCGACCGTGCTGGGGCTCGGTCGTGAAGAGGTCCTCGAGGAACACCCGGCCGTGGGCCGCCTGGTTGATCCAGGAGTAGTAGACGTTGGGCTCATCGGGGTTCCACAGGTGGCCAAGGTACGCTCGTTCCGGGGGGGTGATCCCCCACGCGAACAGGTAGGGCGCCGAGAGGATGCCGGCGATGACCAGGGCCCAGGTCCAGGCGGCGCGCTGCTCCGCGCGGCTCACGGGGCACCCGCCCCCTTGCGCCGGTAGACGCGGATCTCCGGGCTCACGTAGCGCCAATCGTGCAGGCGCGGCCGCGGGAGGACGATCGGCCCCAGTCGGGCCTCGCCTTCCACATCCCACACGAGGTCGTAGTCGCGCTCGAGCGCGGCCAGGAAGCGGACGTCGGGCTCGCGGCCGGCACGCACGGCCCAGTAGTACTCGAACTCGGTGAGCACGAACCATTCCGGCTGTCGCAGCGCGAGCGCACCCTCGCTGGTGCCCGTGATCGCGAGGTCGATCCCCTTCGCCTCGGCCTCCCGGAGGGCGAACTCGGGAGCGAGGCGCGGTCCGACGTTCGGAACCACGAGGGGCGGGGTGTAGAACCACGGAGCCGTCTTGAGCCCCACCGAGCCGCCGTCGGCGAGCGTCTCGCCCAGGGAGCGCGCGATATCCTCGCGCGTGTCGGGCCGGGCCATCATCCCGCTCGTGGCTGCCGAGACCAACAGGGCGTAGCCGACGCACAACGCCGCGACGGCCGAGCCGCCGATCCGCGCTACGCGGCCCGCCACCGGCTCCGTCTCCCACGCCGGCCCGACACCGCCGGCGAGCGCGGCCACGAAGGGGGCAAGCGCTACCCCGTAGCGCACGAAGATCTCCTTGCCCATGCCGTGGGCGAGGACCAGCAGGACGACCCAGCCGCCCAGGACCGCGGCCCCCGCTCGACTGCGGCGCCAACCCCAAAGGGCCGCGACCACCGCAAGGGCCAGAAGGGCCCCGGTGAACCCGCAGGGGAGCGTCTCGCTCAGGAAGTACCACAGGGACGGCTTGCCGAGCATCTCGGTCGTGGCGCCGTCGCGGATGTGACGCATCTCGAACCCGAGGTCGTGCCGGAACGCCGGGAAGTCCAGGAACGCGTAGGGGCAACCCAGGGCGAAGCCGACGAGCGCTCCCAGCGGCACGAGCAGCAGTCGGTCGTGGGCGAGGGCCCGCGCGCTGCCCCGGCCGCTCACGTAGGCGGCAGCAGCCGGGAGGACGGCCAGGATCCCGACGTACTTGCTCGCCGCGGCAAACCCGGCGAACAGCCCGGCCAGGAGCAACCATCGGCCCCGGTCGTCCTCGAACGACTTGAGCCCGAACGCGACGGAGGCGGCCAGCAGGCACGCGGCCACGACATCGACCGTCCCGAAGTGCGAGCACTGCACGTGGACGGGCACGGCGGCGCATGCCCACGCCGCGGGGACCATCGCCCAACGGCTACGGAATGCCATGCGGGCGATCCATGCCGCGAGCGCGATGGTCACGCACCCGGCGAGGAGCGAGACGAGCCGGACCACCAGATACCCGAGCGGGTTCGGGTAGTCGTGGGCCGCACCGGTCAGCTTCAGCGCGGCCGCGTCGAGCATCAGCGGCAGGGAGCCATAGTTGAAGAACCGCGGGTTCAGGTCGCCCGTCTCGGCCATGCGCGCGGCGTGGCTGTAGACCGTCCACTCATCCGGGTGGAACGAGTCGAGCTGCCGGTCGCCGGGCAGGCCCCAGGTGATCCCGACGACGCGCAGCGCGAAGCCCGCCAGGAGCGCGGCAGCGACCAAGCGGGCAGGCCAGTCCATCCGAAGCCAGAGAGGCTCCCCGATCGACTTCGCGGGGCGCTCCGCGCGCGGGTCAGTCCTTGGCACGGCGGCCTTCCTCCCTCATCGTCCGGCGCCCTGCGGCCAGCCCGGCGGCCACACCGGCCATCGCAAGGGTCACGAACGCGCCGACGGCGAACGAGCCGGGCTCGTAGACCATGTCGAGCCGGCCGGACTCGGCGACCGCGGCGCACTTGTGGGCCGGCGGAACGTGCGTGAGCGGCGCCTCACGGCCGCCGGAGTACGCGTGCCACCCACCGTACGCGGTCTCGCAGAGCCACGCCGTGACGCCCGGGCTTGCCTCGAAGTGGCGGGAGTTCGGTCCCCAGCGCACCGGCACGGGCCGGGCGGCGGCCGCATCGGCGGGCGGGGCCGGCCCCTCCGTGGCGAAGGCGATCGGCCAGGCGGCCTTGTTCTCGAACACGAGACGGCGCTCCGTCGGCGCCAGGGCGCGCCCGCCGCCCGCCGCCGGCGGGACGGCGCTGACGACGTAGCGGATCCCCAGCCGGTCGGCCAGCTCGCCGCGCGCGCCCTCCAAAAGCCCGGCCGGCTTCTCGGGGCGCAGCGAGCGCAGCACCTCGGCGGCGGTGCGGGGGTAGAGCGAATCGTAGCCTGCCGCATCGCGCACGGGAGCCAGGGTCGCGAGATTGGGCAACAGCGGCGAGAGCTGGGCCGAGTTCTCGAGCGGCAGGGAGAGGACGCGGTAGTCGTCGCCCGCCCGCTCCCGAAGCCAAGAGAGCGTCGCGGGGCGCGCATCGACCAGACCCGCCGCGACGGCGGGATGGAAGCCCCAGGCGAAGACGGCGGCATCGGCGAGGGCGAGCCCCAGCGCGATGCCGGCGAGCGCGCGGCCGCCGAGGCCACGGCGCGCGATCGCCAGCAGCAAGATCGGAAGAGCGTCGTGTAGGGAAAGAGTGGTGGTGGGGGGGGGGGGGGG
>CAZRDB010000027.1:0-36145 GCA_964598695.1 uncultured Armatimonadia bacterium | reverse complement strand
GCCCGCAACAAGTGCGCGACGCCGGTCTGCGGCAAGCCCGCGGTCCGTTGGATGGCCGAGAGCCTCTGCGCGGCCGGCTGCGACGGGCTCCTGGTGGTCGTGGGGGCGAACGCCCAGAGTGTGCGGGGCGCGCTCCTCGGGCTGCGAGGGGCGGTCGCGTACCTGGAGGCCCCTCCGGCCGAGGGCACGGCCGCGGCGGCGCTTCGGGCGCTCGAGGCGACCGAGGACCCGGACGTCGCGATCGCCTACGGCGATATCGTCTCCACGCCCGGGGCGGTCGAGCGGACGCTCCGCACGGCGCGGGAAACGGAGGCCACCGCGTTGCTCGTAGCGGCGCTCGAGGCGGAGGAGCGGCCGCAGGACACGATCGGCGTTCGGGTGGCGGAGGGCGCCGTCCGCGAGATCTGGGGCCACCCGCGCGAGCGGCTCGGCCATGCCTTCGGCGGCGTCGTCGCCGGCAAGCGGGAGACGCTGCTTCCCTTCCTGCGCGGCAACCCGGGGGTCTTCACGCGCGTCGAGGTCGGTGGGATGCCACCGCTCGAGTCCGATCTCGCGATGAGCCTCGCGCTGCTGCGGGAGGCCGGGCACGAGATCGCGGCCGTCGAGGCCGACCCCTGTTGGGTGGATCTCGACAAGCCGTGGGACATCCTGCGCGCGAACAGCCAGATGGTCCGCGCCCTTGCCGACGCCGCCGAGGAGGACTCCATCGCCGCCGACTGCCGCATCGACGACTCGGCCGAGATCGAGGGTCGGATCGTGCTCGGCCCCGGGGCGCGGATCGGCAAGCGGTGTGTCGTGCATGGCCCGCTGTTCCTGGGCGCCGGTTCGAGCCTGGAGAACGGCGCGATCGTGCAGGGGCCGATCCACGTCGGCCGGGAGGCGCGGATCCGTCACTACTGCCTGCTGGAGGGGCCCGCGCTCGGTGACGAGTGCGTGGTGAGCCACGGGGCCGAGTTCGGCGGCGTGGCGTTCGAGCGGGCCTACTTCTACCACTACTGCGAGATCGCGGGCGTCGTCGGCGCCTGTGTCGATATCGGGGCGGCGACGGTCTGCGGGACCCTGCGTTTCGACGACGGTGACAAGGAGCACCGGATCAAGGGGCGAAGGGAACGACCGCTGGAGGGCGCGAACGCCTCCTTCCTCGGTGACTACGCGCGCACGGGCGTGAACGCGATCCTGATGCCGGGGGTGAAGGTGGGCGCCTGGTCGTGTGTGGGTCCGGGGGTCGTCCTGCAGGAGGACCTGCCCAGCCGCAAGGTGTGCTTCGTGCGGCAGGAGCACACGGTCACCGACTGGGGTCCGGAGAGGTACGGGTGGTAGCGATGCCGCCCGCGGCGCGGGTACATGCTCTCGTGCGGGGACGCGTGCAGGGCGTGGGTTTCCGCTGGTTCGTGGTGGAGGCTGCGGGCGCCCTGGCGCTGACGGGGATTGTCCGCAACCTGCCGACCCGCGACGTCGAGATCGTCGCGGAGGGCGGCCACGCCGAGATCGAGCGGCTGCTGAACCGAGTGCGAGAGGGTCCGCCGGGAGCACGGGTCGAGGCCGTGGATGTGGAGTGGGAAACCCCGCGGGGGAGGTACGATACCTTCCGCGCGGTCGGCTAGGGAGCGCACCGTGTCGAGAACGAAGGAACCGAACCGCATTCTGTCGCGAGGGATCCTGTGGGCGCTCTCGCTCGGGGCGCTGGGGGTCGCCCTCGCCTCGTGCGGGGGGGGAGGCGGGGGACCGGAGTCGCCTTTCCCCGACGATCTCCCGACCCGTGCCGAGGTGCTCGCGCGCGCCTACGCGACGGATCCGCTCCTCCCCGGGATGGCGATCGACCCCTACGCCGCGTCGACCGAGTCCTACGGCGGCACGAGCTACGCCGTCCAGTGTCTGCCGGTCACGGTCGCGACCGAGAGCGGCGAGCGGCTTGCCTCTGCGGCGGAACTGACCGACGCATGGGAGCTGGCCGCCGGCGCCTCGCTCCCCGCCGGCTTCGTCGCGCAGGGGGCCTGGGCCAACACGACGCCGTTGTTCTGGGACCTCGCGCACCGGGGGACCGACGCGCAAGCGGCCCCCGCGATCGTCCGCATTCGTGTCGTGCGCCGCGACGCCCTCGACACCCGCAAAGCCTGGGGACGGAGCCAGCGGGGCCGCACCTACCGCGAGGCCGCGCGTCGGCTGTCGACCGCGGGTGAGGACACGATGGTTCGGGGCACGCCGGCGGCGGAGTACCGTACGGCCGACGGACTCGCCACACTCGCGCAGCTCGACTGGTGGCTCGCCTTCCGCGGCGTGGACAGGGTGGTTCTCTACGACCTGCTGGCGGCAGCCGAGGAGGAAGGACCCGCCTACCGTCTGCGGTATACGCAGGTCATCCCCGGCACGCCCGACCAGATCCAGCTCTGCGAGATCGTGTACCGGATCGACACGGTAACGGTCACGCTGCGCGCCGGCTTCCGGCTGCTCGCGCAGTACGCCGGCGACTGAGCCCGGGCGGGGCGACAGACGGAACGGAGCGACTTGCCTATGTCCAGTCCCGGTCAGCCCATCGACGCCCCCTCCGCCGACTCTCGGTCGGCGGGCGACGCCGCGCTGCGGGCAAGCTGCCTGCGGTTCGGGGTCCTCTCACTGCTGACGTTCGTGGGCCTCGCTGCGCTGCTCGCCTGGGGGATCGGCGGCGCGCGTCGCGGCCAGCAGCGCGCCTGCACGAACAACCAGCGCGTGCTCGCGGGAGCGCTGCGCGCCTACGCCCTCGACTGCGACCAGCGGCTGCCGCCGATCGAGTGCGACTGGCGCCGGGCCCTGATGCCGATCCTCGCCCCGGGCGCAGACACGCTCCTCGGGCTTCCGAGCCGCTACTGGGCCTGTCCTGCCGTGACCTCCACCGTCTTCTACGAGCGCAACGAGGCGCTGGCCTCGCTCCGGCTCGATGCCGTCCCGGAAGCGAACCAGGGCCTGACCGTGCTCACCTGGGAGGGGTCGGACGGGGTCAGCGTCGCCTATCCGCATCCCGCGGGGGCGGTCTACAGCTTCGTCGACGGGCACGCGGCCTGCTTCTCGCCCGATGAGGACGGCAAGCTGCTCTGGAGTCCCCAGCCCGCGCGGTAGCCCCCGCGGCGCGGCTCGAGGAGGGTTGTCGTGACCATGTCTCGCCGCACGTTCGTCACGGGTCTCACCGGCGCCGGCGCATGGTCGGCGCGAGCGCGCGCCGACGGAGGACCGGCCGCGAGCGGGGCTCCCCCGAACCTGCTGTTCCTCCTGACGGACGATCACCGCTGGGACGCCCTTGGCTGCATGGGCAACCCGGTGGTGCGGACGCCGCACATCGACGCTCTGGCTCGAGGCGGCACGCTGTTTCGGAACGCGTTCGTGACCACCTCGATCTGCTGTGCCAGCCGCGCGACGCTCCTGACGGGGCAGTATGCGCGCCGGCACGGGGTACACGACTTCGCGACGCCGCTCACGCCCGCGCAGCTCGACGAGACCTACCACGACTGTCTCCGGCGCGCCGGGTACCGGGTGGGGTTCGTCGGGAAGTACGGGGTCGGCGACAACGCCGAGCCTCCCGCCGACCGGTTCGACTCCTGGGGAGGCTTCCGCGGTCAGGGCCGCTACTTCCCGCAGGGCGAGGACGGCCCGCACCTGACGGACATCCAGGCCGGGCAGGCCGTGGAGTTCCTCGAGGCGTGCGCGCCCGGCGAGCCCTTCTGCCTCTCGGTGAGCTTCAAGGCGCCGCACCAGCAGGACGAGGACCCGCGGCAGTACCTCTACGCGGCCCGCCACCGCGCGCTCTACGCCGAGGCGACGGTCCCCGTCCCGCCAACGGCCACCGACGAGGACTTCCGACGCCTGCCGACCTTCCTGCGCGAGTCCGAGGGACGGCGACGGTGGGCCCAGCGCTTCGCCACGCCGGAGTCGTACCAGGAGATGGTCAAGGCCTACTTCCGGCTGATCACGGGGGTCGACGACGCGGTGGGCGCGATGCTGGGGGCGCTCGCGCGCCGGGGCCTGCGGGAGAACACCGTGGTCGTGTTCATGGGCGACAACGGCTGCTTCCTCGCGGAGCACGGGCTGGCCGACAAGTGGCTCATGTACGAGGAGTCGATCCGCGTTCCGCTGGTGATTCACGACCCGCGCGTGCCGGACGCGGCACGGGGCCGGTCCCGCGGTGAGATGGTGCTGAACCTCGACATTGCGCCGACGCTGCTCTCGCTCGCCGGGGTGGCCGCGCCAGAGCGGATGCAGGGCATGGACCTCGCGCCCCTGACGCGCGGCGAATCGCCGCCGTGGCGCGAGGAGTGGTTCTACGAGCACCTGTTCCCCCACCCGGGGATCCCGAAGTCCGAGGGGGTCCGCACCGAGCACCATGCCTACTGGCGCTACCTGGAGGCCGAGGCCGACGCCGAGTGGCTCTTCGACCTCGCGGCCGATCCCCACGAGACCCGCAACCGGATCGCCGATCCGGCCTGCGCGGGCCTGGCGGAGGACCTCCGGGCCCGAGCGCGGCGACTCGCCGAGGAGCTGCGCTGAGCGAGTCCCGGCTCACTCCACGCGGATCACGCGCGACCCGGAGTAGCGGTGGCCGAACATGTCGGTCGTGCGGACCTCGATCCGGTAGCTGCGGGCGGTGAGCCCGGCCGGGAGCCGCGCCTGCCACAGGTGGGTGCAGACGGCGACCTGGTCGAGCGGCAGGTAGCCGTCCGGCGCCGCCGCCTGGCTCTCCACGATGCGAACCAGCCCGGGATCCCGGGCCTCGACGCGCTCCATCGGCTCCCACGCGCCGCCCGGCCGGAGGCGCATCTCGACCACCGAGCGCTCCGAGCCGCCAAAGACGTTGGCCGAGACGACGGTCTCGGGCGCCTGCTCGATCCGCACGCTCAGGGGGGCGTCGATCGTCATCTGCCAGTCGGCCGGCCGCCCCGCCGCGCGGTACTCCATCGCGTAGCGCGTCCCGTCGAACGTCATCAGCGCATAGCCGTTCGGCGTGCCGTCGTTGGCCACGGCGCTCGGGATCCCGAACTCGCTCGGGAGGCCGCGCCAGACGGGCCCGCACGCGGCGCCGACAACCGCCTGGTGGAGCGGCTCGGGGTTCGGCCAGCCGTGCTCCGGCCCCAGGAACCGGTGGCTCTGGGCATGCGCGTGGCCGGCGATCGCCACGACATGCGGCCGTCCGGCGAACAGCGCGAGCAGCGCGGGCGCCTCCGGCACCCAGTCGAGCTGCGCGTGGAGGGCGATCACGACGAGGGTCTCGCGGGGCACGAGCGCGAGGTCGTTGCGGACGAACTCGATCTGCTCAGGCATCAGGCCGTGGTGGTAGTCGCCCGCGGCTGGATCCCAGACCAGGTCCTCGAGCACGATGAAGTGGACGGGGCCCCAGTCGAACGCGTAGGTCGCGGGCCCCAGCACTCGCTCGAAGGTGTCCGTGGCGTCGGAATCGGCCACATCGTAGTTCATGTCGTTGTTGCCGCAGACGTACAGCCAGGGGAAGCCCGTCGTCCCGATGGCCGCCTTGATCGGCGCGAGCAGGCTCAGGTCCTCGTCGACGTTGTCGCCGAGCGTCAGGCCCAGCTCGACGGGCTCGCCGGCCAGCTCCTCGAGGAGATCGCGCGTCACGTAGTCGATCTGCCGCGCCGTCGCCACCTGCGGGTCGGCGAGCAAGGCGATCGCGAACCGGTCGGATTCCTCGTGCGGGACCAGCGCGAAGTTCACCGAGCCCGGGAGACGGCCGGTGGGGGCCACGCCGGGGTGGGCCTTCGCCGGGCTGCCGGCGGGCCGGTGGATGTAGTAGAACCGGGGGTGGTTGTCGCGATCGGGCGGAGAGATCCAGCCCCGCGGCTTGATGACGAAGAGGATCGTGTCGTCGGTCACGGGCAGGCGCCAGCGGCCGTCGCGGTCGGAGACCGCGATCTCGAGCCCGTTCGAGACCGCGACGCCGGCGATCCCCTGCTCGTCCGGGTCCCGCAGGCCGTCGCCGTCCGCGTCGTGGAACACGGTTCCGATCGCGTGGTCGGGAGCCGGCTCGGCCGCGCTCGAGGGCGTCGCCCAGCAGAGCGACAGCGCGAGGAGGCCGAACGCGAGCGAGGCGCCCTTGCGGACGCCTCGCTCGATGTGGGTGCGGTTCATGTCGGTGGTCCTCTCCCGTGGACCCCGATGGCGCGCGCTACTCGACGCGGAACACGCGGGAGCCCGTGTAGGTCTGGCCGTACAGGTCGGTCGTGCGGACCTCGATGCGGTAGCTGCCGGCTTCGAGCCCGGCGGGCAGCGGCGCCTCCCAGAGGTGGTTGCAGCTCCCCGGGCCGTTCGCCTTGCGGTAGCCCTCGGGCGGCGACTGCTGGGCCGCGGACATCCGCACGAACGTCGGATCCGGCTTGCCGGTGGCTTTCGCCATGGTGATCCAGCCGCCCTCCGGGAGAACGCGCATCTCGACCGTGGAGCGGTCGGAGCCCGCGAAGACGTTGGCCGAGACGAGGGTCTCACTGAGATGCTCGATCCGCACGACCTCGGGGGCGTCGATCTGCATCTGGAACTCCACGGGTCTGCGCGCGGCGCGGAAGGCGAGCGAGTAGTCGGAGCCGTCGAAGGTGGCGACGATGTAGCCGTTGGGGGCGCCGTCGCTCATCACGGTCACCGGGATGCCGAACTCATCGGGGGTGCCGCTCCACCAGGCGCCGCAGGCCGTTGCGCAGGTGAAGCTGTGGTGGGGCTCGGGGTTCGGCCATCCCTGTGTGGCATCGAAGAAGGTGTGGTACTGCGTGTGGGTGTGGCCGGAGAGGGCCAGGACGTTGGGGCGGCCGGCGAACAGCGCGAAGAGGTCGGCCTTGTTCGGCAGCTCCTCGACCGGGATGTGCATGGCGTAGACGACGAGCGTCTCCGGGGCCACCAGGGCGAGGTCGTTGCGGACGAACTCGAGCTGCTCCGCCGAGAGGCCGGGGCTGTACCGCTTCTTCTCGGGATCCCACACCACGTCGTCGAGGACGATGAAGTGTACCGGCCCCCAGTTGAACGCGTAGTTGGCGGGCCCGATGATCCGCTGGTAGGTCTCGTCGGCGTGGGCGTCGCTGTCGGCGTCGTAGTTCTCGTCGTGGTTGCCGAGCGTGTAGTACCAGGGGTAGGGGGTGGTCCCGAGAGCCGCCTTGAGCGGCGGGAGCACGTTGAGGTCGTCGAACGCGTTGTCGCCGAGCGTCAGTCCGAAGGCCGCGTCGATCAGGGCCACCTCATCGAGGAGATCGTGGCTCAGGTAGTCGATCTCCTGTTGGTTGCGGACCTGCGGGTCGCCGAAGACCACGGCCTGGAAGCGATCGGGCTCGTCGTGGTGCACGAGCGGGAAGTCGATCGAGGCCGGCAGGGGGCCCGTCGGCTCGAAGCCGGGGAACCGGACCGTGGTGCTGCCCTTCGGCCGGTGGAAGTAGGCGAAGGTCGGGTGGTTGTCGCGGTCGCGCGCGGTCATCCAGCCGCGGGGCTTGACGACGAACAGCATGGCTTCCTCGGCTACCGGCAAGCGCCAGCGGCCGTCCTCGCCCGTCACGACTACCTCGCGGCCGTTGGAGACGGGGACGCCCGCGAGGCCTTCCTCGCCCTCGTCGCGGACTCCGTCGGCGTCCCGGTCATGGAAGACCGAGCCGACGGCATGGTCGGCCACGATCTCCTGGGAGAAGGCAGGCAGGGCGAGCAGGGTGAGCAGGGGGAGCAGGAGGCGCGTGGCCCTCCGGCGCACCGGGAATGCGGTCATGGCTGCGAACGTCCTTTCCGAGACGACTGCCCACACCATTTGCCCTGTCCCGCCGCCGGACCTGCCCTCGAACGGCTAAGCGACGGTGAAGGCGCGGCCTGGGAGGAAGCCGCCCACGCCGCGCGAACCTGGTAGCTGCGGGGTTGGGGCACTCGCACGGGAGTTGCCCAATGAGCAGTACGCCGCTCTACGCGGGCGTCGATGTCGGATCGGTCAGCACGGCGGCGGTGGTCGTCGACCATCGCTGCGAGTTGCTGGGGTTCAGCCTCGTGGCGACCGGGGCCCAGTGCGCGCGCGCCGCCGAGCACGTTCTGCTGCACGCGGGGGAGCAGGCCGGCCTCAACGGCGATGCCTATCGTGCCGTCGCGGCCACGGGCTACGGACGCGAGCGGGTCCCTTCCCGCACCGCGACGGTCACCGAGATCACCTGCCACGCCCGCGGCATCGTCCGGCTCTTCCCCGAGGTCCGCTCCCTGATCGACGTCGGTGGGCAGGACTGCAAGGCCCTCCGCCTCGGCGAGGGCGGCCGGGTGGTCGAGTTCGCGATGAACGACCGGTGCGCGGCGGGGACGGGCCGGTTCTTCGAGAACATGTGCCGGGCGCTCGAGATCGACCTGGACGACCTCGGGCCGCTCGCGCTCACCGGCGGGGACCAGGTCTCCGTCAGCCATGTCTGCACGGTCTTCGCCGAGAGCGAAGTGGTGGGCCTGCTGGCCCGCGGAGTCACGCGGGCCGATGTGGCGGCCGCGCTGTGCCGGGGCGCCGCGCGTCAGGTGGCGGCCCTCGCCCGACGCGTGGGGCTGGCCGAGCCGGTCGCCCTCTCCGGCGGGCCGGCACGCAACAGCGGCTTCGTCCGCGCGCTCGAGGAGGAGCTGGGCGTCGCGCTCCGGCTCCCGCAGGAACCCGATCTCGTGGGAGCGCTGGGCGCCGCCCTGCTCGCGCGAGAGCAGTCCGACTGAACCAGGCGGGCGGGCCTCCGCCTCGCCCACCACGCCGGATGGACGGTGGTTGTGATGAGACGTGCCGGGCTCGGAGCGATCGTTCTTTTCGCGGTGCTCGCCAGCGCGAGTTGGGCGCACCTGTGCAACAACATCTACCGCACACCCGACCGGATCATCGTGAAGCCGGAGAAGCCGGGCCTGCTGCTCGAGACCAACGAGCAGGTGCGGATCTTCGTCCGCAACAACTACCCCACATTCCTCCGCAACGTCCGGCTGACGGCCGAGACCGACGACCCCGCGGTGAAGGCGACCGTGGAGCCCGAGTCGATGGATGAGCTGGTGCCCGGCCAGAAGGAGGTCTTCACCGTCCGGGTGACGGCCGCCGAGGGCGCGCGCGAGGGGGCGCACACGCTCAAGCTGGCGATCGGCGCCGACAACGTCGGCTTTCGGCCTCTCTCGGAGCCGACCGACGAGGAACTCGTGGGCTACTACGACGAAGGCAACGCGAGTTCGTGGCTGCTCGTGGCCGAGTCCCTCGCCCGCCGCGACAGCCCCGAGGGTATCGACAAGTTCGTGGAGGAGTACTTCCAGGACGCCCACGGCCGCGGCTACATGATCCGGGCCCTGCGCGCGGCCGGCCGGTCGAAGTGTGAGGCGCTGGTCGAGCCGATCGCCCAGCTCGCGGGCTCACGCGACGGCCAGGTCAAGGGCACCGCGCTCCTCGCGCTGGGGATCATGGACCAGCGCGTCGACGAGATCAAGCCGATCCTCCTGGACCCCGATCCCTTCGTCTGCTGCTGCGCCGCGACGGCCGTGATCCTGGCCGACGACTTCGATCCGCGTCTGCCGGACGAGCTGGCCGGCTTCATGACCCACGACGATGTGTGGGTTCGCACGGCGGCCGCCTGGGGCTGCGCCTACGCCGGGAACGAGGACGCCCTCGCGGTCCTCGCGCGCACGTTGCGCGAGGGCGACCCCGACCAGATCGTCTTCGCGGGCGACGCGCTCCTGAGCCTCGCCGACCAGCAGGAGAAGAAGGCTCCGGACGAGGCCTCGGCCCCGCGGCGCGAACTCGAGGTCGCCATGGGCGGTCCGGGCGCCCAGGCGCTCTCGGGCCTCGCGCCCGACCGCTTCTTCGTCAACCCCTCGGCGCCCCTGCCGACCGTCCAGGCCGGCGGGGTGCTCACGGTTCAGCTCTACCACGGCTACCCCGCCCCGGTGCACGACGTGGTGCTCGCGGTGCGGACCCCGGCGGGCGAGGTCCGCTCGGAGCCGATCGCCGAGCTGCGCCCGACGGAGATCCGCGCGCTCGCGCTCAACCTGCCGGGCGAACCGGGTGCGGCGGCCGCGATGGCCGACCTGGACGTGACCCTGACCTGCAAGGAGCTGGCCGCCCCTGTGACGTTCGCCGTGGCGCTCCCGGGCACGGAGGCCGAACTCGTGGTGGCCAACAACAGCCTGGCCAAGCCCGTCGGCGAGCTCGCCGTGAGCATCCGGCGGTACGGCGATCTCTACGGCTTCGCGTGGGGCGTGCCGCTCGTGCTGGTGCTGGCCGCGGTGGGTTGGCTGGCGCACCGCCGCAGCCACCCGGCGACCTCGCTCGCCGCGTGAGCCTCGGCCAGGCGGTCGGCGAGGGGCTGATGCTCGGGCTGGCGTCGAGCGCCCACTGCATCGGGATCTGCGGGCCGGCGCTCGCGCCGGTGGTTGTGGGCGCGCGCGAGGAGGGTGTCTCGCCCTGGCGCGTGGCGCTTGTGTTCCAGGCGGGGCGCGTACTGGGCTACCTCGCCGTGCTGGCCGGTGCGGCGGCCCTGGGTGGCGCCCTGGCCGACACGGCCTGGAGCCGCACGGTGGCCGGGGTCGGGCTGATCGCGCTGGCGGCCGCGGTGCTCGCCTACGCGTTGTTCGCGAACCTGCCCGAGCTGCGGGTCTGCCGGAGCCTGCACCGTTGGGAGTACGGCCGGCGCGCGCCGTGGCTGTTCGGCCTGCTCGTGGGGCTGAGCCCGTGCCCCCCGCTGCTGCTGGCCTGCGCGGCCGTCGGCGAGCGGGGCGGGACCGGGGAGGCCGTCGCGCTGGCGAGCGGGTTCCTTGTAGCGACGACGGCGCCGACGATGGCGTTCGCGTTGCTCGGGCTGGAGGCGGTCGCCGGGCGGCTGCGGGAGCTGGGACGGGCGGCGGCGGTATTGGCGGCGATCTGGTTCATGGCGCAGGGCGTCGTGGCTCTGCGGGGAGGCTAGACGGAGGGGTTCGCGATGCGCACACAGGCCCTGGTGCCGGCTCTGGCGGGAGTTCTGGCTCTGATCTCGTGCTCGGCGGGGTGCTCGCAGGCCCGGCAGCCAGCATCCGCCTCCGCTGTCGCGGCGGTTACCGCGCCGCCGGTCTCGACGGCGCTCCTGGGCGACACCCTCTCGCCCGTCGTGGCCGCGCTGCTGGGCCTGTCGCCCGATATCGGCTACGCGCCCGTCAAGGACAGCGACGGGCTCAAGCGGGCATGGGACCAGAGCCGTCTGCCGCTCCCCAAGGGCGCGCCGGACCTGCCTGCCGGGGGCGAGGGCGCGACGGTGGAGATCGCCGCGGGGGATCTCCACACGAACGTGCTCGTCCTGATGGCCCCCGATGCCGCGGCACTGGAGCCGATCTACCGCAGCGTGGCGCCGGAGGGAGCCGCCGGCGAGTGCTTCTCCCAACTCGCGGAGGGCCCCCCCCTGAGCGGGGCCCTGGTGCGTTCGTCCGGAGGCTTCGGGCTCCTGCTGCTCGCGGGCGGGACCGATGCCTGGTCGGGCAACGAAGCGGTCGCCCGGATGCGGCGTACCGTTCCCGTGGCGCTGCCGGCGAGCCTCGGGGAGTGGTCGCTCACGGAGCCGGTCACCTACGACACGAAGACGATCTACGACTACATCGATGGCGCCGCCGACAAGCCCATGCGCTACGGTCTCGAGGGGATGGTCGGCGGCCGGTACGTGCGGGGGACCGACAAGGTCATCGTCGACGTCTACCGCTTCCGCAGTGGCCCGGACGCGTTCGGCTACTTCAGCGTGCAGGCGAAGGGGAAGCCGACCGACCTGCCGGTGCAGCTCGCGCTCGACAACGGCCGAACGCTGCACCTGTGGCACGGCTGCACCTACGTCGAGGTGAAGGCCGGCGTGCGCGGGGTCGATCTCTCCGCGCCGATGCGGGAGATCGCGGCGGCGCTCGGCCCCGTGCTCGGCCCCGAGGGATCGCGGCCCAAGCTGGTCGAGAAGCTCGAGGGCCTCGCCGGCGATGTGACGCGGCTCCACTGGTTCCACGAGTCCTACGAGCAGATGAACTACGTCTACCTCTCGACTTCGAACGTGCTCCACCTCGGGCCGGGCACCGACGGGCTGATCGTCGTTCTCGGAGACCCGCCGCGGAAGGAGATCGTTCTGGCCGTCCGGTACGCCGCGAGCGAAGAGTGGGAGGCCGCGCTCACGGACGCGCGGGCGGTGATCGAGAAGCCCGGGAAGCCGCTCACGCCCGACGAGCCCTACGAGTGGGACCCGGGCAAGTTCGCCTACATTCCGGCCCAGGAGAAGCTGCCGCCACGCACGCTCGTCGGCGTGTTCGACGCCCCGACCCCCGAGCGGGCGAGGCAGCTTGCGGAGGAGGTCCTCGGGTGCCTCCGGTGAGACGACACCGCATCACACTCAGCCGGCGGATCGTGCAGGTCGTCTTCCTCGTCTCCCTGCTCTACGCCGGCTTCGTGATCCCGCACGGCCTCGAGAGCCCGCTGCCGAAGATCGACTCCGGCGTCCCGCGCACCACCCTGTACGAGCGCGACCGGATCCTGTGGGTCTCGGGCAAGGAGTCGGTCTTCGATGTCTACCTGCCGAGCCTGGCATGCCGCTTCGTCGCGATGGGCGGCCTGTTCAAGTCGTGCTCGCTCCACGTGCTCTCCGAGAACTTCACGTGGCGCACCTCGGCCAAGATGCTGCTGCCCCACGTCACGTGGCTCGCGATCCTGTCGTTCCTCTTCGCGCGAACGTGGTGCTCGTGGGTCTGCCCGCTCGGCACCGTGCAGGACTTCCTCACCTGGCTGCGGCAGCGATCTGGTCTGGGGGCCTGGCACCTGAGCCCGGCCCTCCAGCGGCTGCTCGGCAACACCCGCCACGTACTGCTGTGGCTGGCGTTGGCCATCTCGCTCGTGATCGCGTTGCCGTTCACGAACCGCGGCGGCGTGAACGACGCGCTGTTCCTGATCTACTGCCAGATCTGTCCCGGCCGGATCGTCTACCCGCTGATGGGCGGGGTGAACCCGTGCTGGACAGACTGGAGCAACGGGATCACGACCTTCATGACCTTCCTCGGATGGGCCTTCCTCGGCGTGTTCCTCATCAGCTTCATGGTGCCGCGACTGTGGTGCCGGCTGTGCGCCGTGGGCGCCCTTGTGGGCTACTTCAACCGGGGCGGGGCGCTCACGCTCGAGAAGAAGCACCAACGATGCACCTCCTGTGGGACCTGCCGCCGCGTCTGCCCCGTCGAAGTCGAGCGGGTCTACCGCGAGCAGCGCCAGCCGATGGTCGCCGACCAGACCTGCACCCTCTGCCTCAAGTGCCTCGAGGCCTGCCCCGAGCAGGGCTGCCTCACCGCGAAGCTCGCGGGGATCAAGCTGACGGAGTCGTGAGCATGACAGCGATGGAGTACTTCGCACGGATGGCCGACGGCACGGAGCGGATCGCCTCGCTCGCGGCCGCGGGCACGCCCGTCGTGGGCGCCTTCTGCAACTTCGTTCCCGAGGAGATCGTCCGCGCCGCCGGCGCCGTGCCGGTCCGGCTCGATGCGGGCGACGCGGGGGCTGCGACGGAGGCCGAGGCGGTGCTGCCGCAGGAAGCCTGCCCGGTCGCCCGCAGCGCCGTCGGCGTGCTCCGGCGCGACGAGCGGCTGCGCGGCCTGCTGCGCATGCTGATCGTGCCGACGCCGTGCGACGCGAAGCGGAAGATGGCGGCCGTCGCCGACCTGGGCCTCCCGGTCCACGTGCTCTCGCTGCCGGCGCAGAAAGACACGCCGGGCGCGCGTGCCGCGTGGCTCGCCGAGACCCGGCGGCTGCAGGAGGCCGTCTCCAAGGTGACCGGCAAGCCGGTGACGCGGCAGGGCCTGCGGGAGGCGATCACGGCCGCCAACGCGCGGCAGGCCGTCTTCCGCGAGCTGCTGGACCTGCGGAGGTCCTCGCCGCCCCGGCTCAAGGGGAGCGAGCTGCTGACCGTGGTGCAGGCGAGCTTCTGGGATGACCCGGCCGCGCACACGGCCGCGATGCGGGCTCTCGTGGAGGAGCGCGCCTCCGCGTCGGGCGGCCCGGGCGGGAAGCGGATCCTGCTGACCGGCGCGCCCGTGATCGCGCCGAACACGCGCCTCGTCGAGGTGGTCGAGGCGGCCGGACTGGCGATCGTCGCCGACGATCTGTGCACGGGGACGGAGCGCCTCTACCACCCGTGCCAGCCGATGGAGTGGACGCTCCCGGAGATGCAGCTCGCGGCGGCCGAGAAGGCGCTTCTCCCCTGCACGTGCCCGTGCTTCACGGCACACCAGGACCGGATCAACCGGCTGTTGACGCTGGCCGAGGATCACGCGGTCGATGGCGTGGTGTACCACAACCTCCGCACCTGCGTGCTCTTCCAGTTCGAGACCGCCGCAGTGCGCGAGGCGTTCCGGGAGCGCGGTGTGCCGCTCCTGGAGATCTCGACCGACTACGGCGCACACGATCTCGAGCAGATGCGCACGCGCGTGCAGGCGTTCGCGGAGATGCTCACCCAGTGATTCCGTGCAGGGGGGGGCGTTGCGGCGTCGAAATGCGTCCTCCACACACGAGCTGAGAGGACGTGCTTCGATGAAAGTCGTCGCCTTCAACGCCAGCGCCCGCAAGGACGGCAACACGGCGGCCCTGCTCCGCACCGCCCTGGGGGTGCTCGAGTCGCACGGGATCGAGACCGAGTTGGTGCAGCTCGCGGGGCGCGAGATCCATGGCTGCCGCGCCTGCTACGCCTGCTTCGAGCGCAAGGACGGCCGCTGCGTGGTCGAGGATGCGGCCAACGAGTGCATGGCCAAGATGGCGGCCGCCGATGGGATCCTGCTGGGCTCGCCGACCTACTTCGCCGATGTGACGACGGAGATGAAGGCGCTGATCGACCGCTGCGGCTTCGTCGGTCGGGCCAACGGGGGCCTCCTCCGCCGCAAGGTCGGCGCGGCCGTGGTGGCGGTGCGGCGCGCGGGGGCGATCCACGCGTTCGACACGATGAACCACTTCTTCCTGATCTCCGAGATGGTCATCGCCGGCTCGAGCTACTGGAACATCGGCATCGGCCGCGAGGTGGGCGACGTGCTCGAGGACGGGGAGGGTCTCGGGACGATGGAGACTCTCGGCGAGAACATGGCATGGCTGCTGGAGAAGCTAGGGGCGTAGCCGGTGCGACGGCTAGCGGCAGGGCTCCCAGATCTGCGCATCGGGGACGCCGAGTCCCTCGAGCAGGCCCTCGATGTACTGGGTGGCCCCGAACTGGCTGATGTCGTGGGCGTCCGACCCTGCCGCGAACAGCGCGCCGGCATCGCGCATGCGGGCGAGCCACTCGATGTAGGCGGCCACGATCCCGGGGCTGACGTTGGGGTTCCGCAGAGTCGCCGCGGCGTTGACCTCGATCGCGCTGTTGTGGGTGCGGCTGGCGTCGGCCAACTCGCGGATCCGCTCCTCGGGGAAGTCGCGCAGCAGCGATTCCCACCAGGCGTCGGCGCGCTTGCGCATCTGGCCGGTCGGGAACCAGTAGGGGTGGACGAGGATCTCGACGGTCGGGTCGGCGAGGGTGCGCATGTGGTGGCGGTGCTGGATGTCGATCACGTCGGTGGGGTCGTCGCTGTCGGTGTAGTCCGAGTGGATACCGCCGATGGCGATCTCGAAGCCGTACTGCTCGCGGATGGCCGGGCTCCAGGCGAACGCGCCGTCGCAGCCCTGATAGTTCAGCTCGACGCCGAAGAGCAGCTCGATCTCGGTCTCGGCCTGCTCGATGTCCCGCTTGATGTTGCGCATGTTCTCGAGCATTCCGAGGTTGTTGACGTGGTCGGTGATCGCGAGGCGGGACATCTTGTGCTCCTCCGCCTTGCGGAGGACGTTGGCCAGCGTCATCGTCTCGTTGGCGCATCGCTGGTAGAAGAGGTGGATGTGGTAGTCGACTCCGCGGCGCACGAGCGTTGCTCCCTTCGGTTGGGGCCGTGTCCTGTAGGGCAGACCGTGGGCCATGCTCTTCCCGACCGCCGGGCCGTGTCAAGCGACGGGGCCGGCGCACACCGGGGCGCCTGAGGCGCCCCGAGGGAACGGAGGCACGTCGATGACCGGTACGCGCACGGCACTGTGGATCGCCGCGCTCAGCATGGGAGGCGTCACGATGGCTTGGGGGCAGACGCCGGCCACGGGGGGGGCCGACGTTCGGGCCTACGGGGCCGTGGGCGACGGCGTGACCGATGATACGGCGGCGTTCGTGGCCGCAATGGAAGCCGTGCGGGCCGCCGGCGGCGGGATCGTCGCGGCGCCGACGGGGCGGTACCTGATCGCCTCGCACATCGACATCCCCGACGAGGTGACGCTCGAGGGGGTCTTCACCGTCCCGACGGCCTGGTCGCAGAACCTGGGCACCACCCTGCTGGCCGTCGAAGGCGAGGGCAGCGAGGAGGGCCCGGCCTTCATCACGCTCGGCCGCAACAGCGTGCTGAAGGGCGTAACCGTCTACTACCCCAACCAGAACGACCCGGCGAACATCCGGCCCTACCCGTGGTGCATCGCCGCGCGCGGCGCCGACAACGCCTCGATCGTCGACTGCCTGCTCGTGAACCCCTACAACGGGGTCGACTTCGCGACCCACAACTCCGGCCGGCACTACATCCGCGGCCTGTACGGCCAGCCGCTGCGGCGCGGGATCTCCATCGACAAGTGCTACGACGTGGGCCGGATCGAGAACGTCCACTTCTGGCCGTTCTGGAACTGGTCGGAGCCGAAGCTCCAGCAGTGGCTGTGGGAGAACGGCGAGGCACTGATCTTCGGCCGCACCGATTGGGAGTACGTGTTCAACGTGTTCGTCTTCGGCTACGGCGTGGGCTACAAGTTCGTCCGGACCGAGAGTGGCGCGTGCAACGGCAACTTCGTTGGCATCGGCTCGGACGCCTCGGGCATCGCCGTCAAAGTCGAGCAGTGCCAGGGGATGGGCCTGCTGATCACCAACGGCGAGTTCGTCGCCATGCAGGGCGAGGAGCCGACCGCCGTGGTCACCGCGCCGGGCTGCACGGGCGACGTGAGCTTCGCCAACTGCGCGTTCTGGGGCCCGAGCCGCCGCCTGCTGCTGCAGGAGGGGTCGGGGACGACGACCTTCACCGCCTGCAACTTCCGCGACTGGGACGCCCGCGGTCAGGGGCGGCCGGCCCTCGAGGCTCGGGGCGGAGGGCTGATCGTCCAGGGCTGCAACTTCACCAAGGGCGGCCGGCACGTGGTCCTCGGCGAGGCCGTGACGAGCGCCGCCATCGTCGGCAACCGCTTCGCCACCGAGCCCGTGATCGAGAACGCCTCGCAGGGCTCGGTGGAGGTCGGCCTCAATGCCGTCAGCCGCGTCTCGCAGGCCGCGATCGCGCTCGGGCCCACCAACCAAGGCACGTTCGCGAGCCAGTGGGACGGTGACGACTGCGGGACCGAGGCCGCCGAGCGCGCGGGCCGGCCGTGCCGCGTGAGCACGGGGATGTACATGCTCTTCGCCGTCGATCCCTCGCTCGCGGGCGAGGGGGCCCACCCGGCCGTGACGGTCGAGGTGGACTACCTCGACGAGGGACAGGGGACGTTCTTCCTCGAGTACGACTCCGTCGACGAGACGGTCATCAAGGTCGTCGAGCGTCCGGGAGCGTTCAAGTCATCGGAGTCCGTCGCGCTCACGGGCTCCGGGGAGTGGAAGACGGCGGTCTTCGCCCTGCCGGACGCTCGGTTCGCCCGGCGCTGCAATGGCGGCGACTTCCGCATCACCAGCCTGGAGGCGCCGCTGGCGGTCTCCGGCGTGCGCGTGCGCCGGAGCGGGCCCTAGCGCCGCCCGGTCGGAAGGGACGAACCATGTTGGGGTTATGCTCCACGGCTAGCCTGCTCGCGGTGGTGTTCGGCTTCACGCCGGCCTCGGCCGTCCGGCCGGGTGAGATGGCGCTCGCCGGCGACTGGGCTCGCGCCAAGTTCGAGGGCACCCTCGAGCCGCTGCCGCCGGGCCCGGGGCTCGAGGTGCGGGCCAACTACGGCGTCGTGCAGCGGAATCGGCGGGGCGAGGCCCCCCTCCGTCTCGGCGCCCCGTACACCCGCGGGCTCTACTGCCATGCGCCCAGCGAGATCCTCGTCCGGCTGCCCGGACCCGGGGGGCGGTTTCTCGCCGCCGTGGGAGTCGACAGCAACGCGCAGACGGCGGGCGGCCAGGGCAGCGTGCGCTTCTCGGTTCGCCTCGGCGAGCGCGAGGCCTACGCGAGCGAGACGCTGCGCGAGGGGATGGCGCCGGTCGCGGTGTCCGTCGACCTCGCCGGGGCCGACCAGTTCACCCTTGCGGTCGGCGACGCGGGGGACGGGATCTCCAGCGACCAAGCCGACTGGGCCGACGCCCGCGTCGAGATGGCGGATGGCAGCGTGCTCTGGCTCGGCGAGCTGGAGCTGTTCGGTCGGCCGGAGAGGCCCCTCACGACCGATGCGCCGTTCTCCTTCGTCTACGACGGCCGGCCCTCGGCGGATCTGCTGCCGGGCTGGCCGCTCACCCGTGAGCGGGCCGAGCTGGACGAGAACCGAACGCGGCACACGCTCACCTGGCGCGATCCGGCCACCGGCCTGCGGGTGCGCTGCGAGGGCGTCGTCTACCGCGACTTCCCGACCGTCGAGTGGACGCTGTGGCTCGCGAACGACGGCGTCGAGGACACGCCGATCCTCTCGGAGATCCAGGGGCTCGACGTCGCCCTCACGCGCGCGCCGGGGGGCGAGTTCGTCCTCCACCGCAACACGGGAAGCCCGTGCGCCCCGGTCGACTACCAGCCGTTCTCCGAGCCGCTGTCGCCGAATCGGGAGCGGACGATCACGACCGCCGGCGGCCGTCCGACCAACAGCGACATGCCCTACTTCAACCTCGAGCAGCCGGGCGGCGGCGTGATCGCCGCGATCGGCTGGCCCGGCCAGTGGGCGGCGACCTTCACCCGCGATGGCGACGCGGGGCTGCGGATCCGGGGCGGGCAGGAGCGGACCCACCTCCGGCTGCACCCGGGGGAGGAGATCCGGGGTCCGCTCACCGTCCTGCAGTTCTACCAGGGCGACCGCGAGCACGCTCAGAACGTCTGGCGCCGGTGGATGCTCGCCCACAACACCCCGCGGCCGCAGGGCAAGCCGATCGAGCCGATGATCGGCGCGGTGAGCGGCAACCACTACCCGGGGCTGCTGTGCGACGAGGCCGGTGAGATGGCTTTCCTCGACGGGATCGAGCGCGAGCGGATCCCGATGGACTACTGGTGGATGGACGCCGGCTGGTACCCCAACCCCACGAACGCCTGGTGGGGCGTCGGGACGTGGGAGGTCGACCGAACCCGCTTCCCCCGCGGGATCCGCGCGATCGCGGATCGGGTCCATGCCGACGGCAAGAAGCTGATCGTCTGGTTCGAGCCCGAGCGGGTCCACCCGGGCACGTGGCTCTACGAGAACCATCCGGAGTGGCTGCTCGGGGCCGACGGCGAGGTCAAGCTCGTCAACATGGGCGATCCCGCGGCCCGGGCCTGGGTGACCGACCAGGTCGACCGGGTTCTGACGGAGGAGGGGATCGACGCCTACCGTCAGGACTTCAACATCGATCCGCTCGGCTTCTGGCGGGCGAACGACGCCCCGGACCGGCAGGGCATGACCGAGATCGGCCATGTCATGGGCTACCTCGCATTCTGGGATGAGCTGCTCCGTCGCCACCCCGGCATGTTGATCGACTCCTGCGCGAGCGGCGGTCGGCGCAACGACCTCGAGACCCTCCGGCGGGCCGTGCCGCTGCTGCGGAGCGACTTCCTGTTCCAGCCGTCGGCGAACCAGGGCCACACCTACGGTCTCGCGGCCTGGATCCCCTACGCCGGGACGGGCCTCATCGACTACGACACCTACGCGGTGCGGAGCTGCTCCACCGCCTGGCACACGCTCAGTCCCGACTTCCGGCGCACCGACCTCGACTACGACCTCATGCGGAAGCTGCTGGCCGAGTGGCACCGGGTCGCGCCCTACCTGCTCGGTGACTACTACCCGTTGACGCCCTACTCGCTCGAGCCCGACGCCTGGGTCGCGTGGCAGTTCGACCGACCGGACCGCGCCGCCGGGATCGTCCAGGTCTTCCGTCACGAGGCAAGCCCGTTCGAGGTCGCGCGGTTGCCGATGCGGGGCCTCGACCCCGAGGCGACATACACGTTCGTGGACCTCGATTCCGGCGCCAAGCAGGAACTGACGGGCCGCGAGGCAATGGAGAGAGGCGTGCGACTCGAGGTAATGGCGCGGCCGGGGGCTGGGCTGGTCGAGTACCACCGGACAAGCGAGTAGGCGAGGGTAGAGGAAGCGAGCCGATGGCCGAGGCCCGTACGACAACCCGGGTCGATTTCCTGTTGCGCAACTGCCGGGCGCGGATCGATGTCCCGCGCCGTCGGGTTCTGGTCACGCGACCGGACTTCCAGCAGGCGCTGCTGGTCTTCGACCCGGGGTGGGCCTTCCGGCGGATGACCTTCCGCAAGCTCGCGCCCGGGTACGGCTGCGACTTCGACCGCGTTCGGGGCCGTGAGGGCCCCGGCCACACGGTGACCGTCGAGGGCGAGCTGGAGCGCGCCCGCGAGGCCGACCTCGAGCTGCTGCGGCAGGACATCGTCTGGCCGCCGTCTCCGGTCGACTGCCTCGAGGTCACCCACGAGGACGGCTCGACGGCCCGCCTGCTCGAGTACTGGGTGCCATTCGAGGGGGGCTGCCTCTACCTCGACGCGCGGCGGAAGCGGGCGGAGGAGGAGACGCCCGCGAACATCGGGGTCGCCCGCTTCGTGGGGAGCAAGATGCGCTTCCTGGGCATCGTGCTGTTCGCCTCCGACTGGGCGGAGGTGGGCACGGTCTTCCTGCAGGCGCGCAGCCCGTTCGACCGCATGCCCTACAACGACCGGGGCCCGGCGGTGATCCAGCCCGCGGGCGATCTCCTCTGGACGCTGTACGACGAGGTCCGGGGCGAGTATGTCCGCTGCAAGAGCCGTGCCGACTGGATGAAGCGGAGGGCGGAGATGGGGCTCTCGCCTACGGACGACCCAGGTAGACCGCGAGGCCGGCCAGGGCAAGGCTGACGGCGTAGAGGATCAGCACGGCCCACCGCTGCGACTCGACCCGGCTCAGCACACGGTGGTGGATGTGCTCGCGGTCGGCCGTCGCCAGCGACTGCCTCCGCCACAGCCTCCGGGCGATCGCCCAGGCGGTGTCGGAGAGCGGCAGCCCGAGCAGGACGATCGGGCACAGGTACATCAGGGTGGACTTGAACGCGCCGAGCACGGCCAGACTGGCGATCCAGAAGCCGAGCAGCAGCGCCCCGCAGTCGCCCATGAAGATCCGCGCGGGGTGGAAGTTGTGCCGCAGGAACCCCACACAGGCGCCGGCGCACGAGGCGCCGAGGATCGCGACCTCCATCCGCTCCCAGGTCTGGCCCTTGACCGCGATCCACATGCACGCGATCACTGTGAGCGCGAGGCCCACGATCCCGCCCACGCCGCCCGCGAGGCCGTCGAGGCCGTCGATGAAGTTCATCGCGTTCATCACGGCCACGAGCCACAGCACGGTCAGGCAGGCCGAGAGCGCGGGGGCGAGCCGGACGTACTCCTCGGTCGTGGGCGGGCTCCACTCCTGAACCCGGATCCCGAACCACCACGCGCCGAGCGCGATGACGATCTGGAGCGCGAACTTCAGGCTCCAGCGCAGGTCGCGGGCGTCATCCCACGCGCCCACGAGCGCGATCGCGACGGCCCCGAGCAACAGGCCAACCGCGGGCCGGCCACACTCCGGGAGAACGGCCGCGCCGGCCAGCATGCCGGCGAGGATCCCCAGGCCGCCGAGGTAGGCGACGGGCTCACGGTGGACGCCGCGCGTCGTGGGCTTCGAGATCACCCCCAGGCGCACCGCCAGCCGTCGCGCGCGCTCGGTCGCCAGCCACCCTACGGCGAGGGCGATGGCGAACGCGGCGACGCAGCGGATGAGCGCTCCGGTAGGCATCTCAGAGAGCGGGCCCCTGCCGTCCCGTGAGTGGGAGGGTGTCGGTCAGTTCCATCACGCGCTTGCGGACGTCGTCGAGCTTGCCCTCGTCGCAATCGCTGCGGAGCGCCGCGTCGATCAACTCGGCGATCCGTGTCGCCTCGGCGACCCCCACGCCGCGCGTCGTGACCGCGGCCAGCCCGATCCGGACCCCGCTCGTGGTGGTCGGCTTCTCGGGGTCGAAGGGGATCATGTTCTTGTTCACGGTGATGCCGGCGTAGCCGAGCACCTCCTCGGCCCGCTTGCCCGTGAGGCCGCAGCCGCGCACATCGAGCAGCAGCAGGTGGTTGTCGGTGCCGCCCGAGACGAGGCGGTGGCCGAGTTCGAGCAACCGCGCCGCCATCGCCTGGCAGTTAGCGACGATCGCGTGGGCGTAGTCGCGGAACGAGGGCGAGAGTGCCTCGCGGAAGCAGACGGCCTTGGCGGCGATGATGTGCATCAGCGGCCCGCCCTGGATCCCGGGGAGGACGGCCTTGTCGACTGCTTTCGCGTACTGCGCCCGGCAGAGGACGAGCCCGGCCCGCGGTCCGCGCAGCGTCTTGTGCGTGGTCGTGGTGACGAAGTCGGCGTGGGGAACGGGCGAGGGATGGGCTCCGCCGGCCACGAGCCCGGCGATGTGGGCCATGTCGACCATCAGCAGGGCGCCGCAGGAATCGGCGATCCGGCGCATCGCGGGGAAGTCGAAGACGCGGGGGTAGGCACTCGCGCCGGCGACGATCATCTTCGGCTTGTGCTCGCGCGCCAGGGCGTCGAGGGCATCGTAGTCGATCCGCTCGGTCTGCGGATCGACGCCGTAGGGGATGACGTTGTACAGCTTGCCCGAGAAGTTGACGGGGCTCCCGTGCGTGAGATGGCCGCCATGGGCCAAGTTCATCCCGAGGATCGTGTCGCCGGGCGCGAGCATCGCGAAGTAGACCGCCATGTTGGCCTGGCTGCCGGAGTGCGGCTGCACGTTGGCGTGCTCGGCGCCGAACAGCTCCTTGGCACGGTCGATCGCGAGCGTCTCGGCGGCGTCGACGTGCTCGCAGCCGCCGTAGTAGCGGTGACCGGGGTAGCCCTCGGCGTACTTGTTGGTCATGATCGAGCCCTGGGCGGCCAGGACGGCGTCGCTCACGTAGTTCTCGCTCGCGATCAGTTCCAGGTTGGCGAACTGACGCTCCCGCTCGGCCCGGATCGCGACGGCGATCTCCGGATCGGCCGCGTACAGCGCCTCGGTCAATGGGTCCACGGCTAGTCCTCCCTCTCGGCAATGGCCGCGAGACGCCGGCAGTGGCTCTCGCCCCGAGAGAACTCGGTCGCGAACCAGACGCGCAGGATCTCCTCGGCGAGCCCGGGGCCCACGACGCGGCCTCCCAGGCAGATGACATTGGCATCGTTGTGGTCGCGCGACATCCGCGCGGAGTAGACGTCGCTCACGGTCACGGCGCGGGCGCACGGCACGCGGTTGGCGGCGATCGCCATCCCGAGCCCCGTGCCGCAGCACAGCACGCCCCGCTCGGCCTCGCCCGCGACAACCGCCTCGGCGACGGCGAACGCGCGCTGGGGGTAGTCGCACCGCTCTCCGGTGCAGGTGCCCATGTCGACGGCCTGCCCGCCGACCGACTCGATCACCTCGAGCACGGTGGGGCGCAGGATGAAGCCGGCATGGTCGAAGCCGATCGCGACACGCATTCGGGGTTGCCTCCACTGCTCCGGGAGTTGCTCCGACGACGCCCGCCTCGGGGGCCTCCGCCCCTAGCCGGGCGCTCCGCCGGTCGCCTCATGGTCAGGCGGCGCGAGGGGGAGCTGCACGGTGAAGGTCGAGCCCTCGCCGAAGGTGCTCTCGGCGAAGATGGAGCCCCCGTGCACCTCCACGAGATGCTTGACGATGTAGAGGCCGATGCCGGCGCCCTCGGTCGGCTGTGCGCCCTCGCGGTCGATCTTGTGGAACCGCTCGAAGATCCGCTCCAACTGGTCGGCCGGGATCCCGATCCCCTGGTCCTGGATCTCGATCCGGACTCCGGTCGGGGTTCGCTCGCCGAGGACGCAGATCTCCCCGCCCGAGGGCGAGTACTTGACCGCGTTGTTGACCAGGTTCGTGAGGATCTGGTCGACCTTGTCCTCGTCGGCGACCAGCGGCGCCTCCTCGAACTCCTGGCTCATCTCGATCCGGAACTCGTGCTGGGAGGCATACGAGCGCTGTGCCTCGACGACCCGGCGGATCAGCTCGCTGATGCTCACGCGCTTGAGGTGGAGCTGCAGCGCATGGCCCTCGTCGATCCGGGCCATGTTCCGCAGGTCCGAGACCAGGCGGTTGAGTTTGGCGCACTCCTTCTCGATGATGACGAGGAACTCGCGCCGGACGCCGGCGTCGAAGAAGCCCTCGGTATCGTCGAGCATCGTCCGCGTAAAGCCCAGGATCGAGGCCAGCGGCGTTCCCAGCTCGTGGCTGATCGTGGCGACGAACGTCGACTTGAGCCGCTCGAGGTTGCGGATGTCGGTGATGTCGGTGAAGATCGCGACCACGCCGGTCATCTGGCCCGACTCCCGAACGACCGCGGTCTGGGCCTGGTAGTGGCGTCGGCCGTTCTCGAACGCCAGCTCCCCGTCGATGTCCCGCTGCTCGGCGAGGCTGCGGCTGAGCAGGTCGACCGCGTCCGGGTGCTTGACGACCTCCACGTACTGGCGGCCGAGCGGCTCGACGGTCGTCGTGACCTCGTAGAGCTGGCGGGCCGACTTGTTCATCAGGCGCAGCGCCCCGTCGCCGGCGATCATGATGATGCCGGAGTGGAGGCTCTCGAGGCTCGATTCGAGGATCCGCTTCTGCTCGAAGACCTCGGAGAACAGGCGGGCTTCGGCGATGATCGCGGCGGCGTTGCGGGCCAGGACCCGGCTGATCCGGAGGTCCTCTTTGGCGAAGTCCTTGCCGCGGCGCTTGTTGAAGACCGCCATCACGCCGATCGTGGTGCGGTCGACGGTGACTTGGTCCTGGTCCTTCTTCTCGACCACGAGGGGCAGGAGGAGCGCGTTCCGCCAGCCGATGAGTGTGGGGAACTCCTCGAGGCCCGCAGGGTCCTCGGAGGTGTCGCCGATCGTCTTGGCCTCGTTCGTGCGGAAGACCTCGCCGGCCGCTCCCTCGGTGGCGCGCAGGCGCAGGGAGGCGACCTGGTCGTCGGAGAAGCCCACGGACGGGTGCTGACCGACCAGCTCGCCGGACTCGCGGTTGTAGATCATCACGATGCTCTTCTCGGCCTGGAGGATCATGCAGGCCTTCTTGAGCACGCGGGCGAGGGTAGACTGGAGGGCGGCATGGGGCGAAGCGGCGGGACCCTCGAGGTCGGCGAACTCCGAGAGCTGTCGCTCGAGTTCGCGGACGCGGGTGCGGGCGTCCTCCAACTCCCGAGCCAGGTCCTCACGATTCTTGCCGGAGCCGTTGTCTTGGGCTTCCGGCGGCACACCCGAGCCTCCGGGCTCCTCTGGCTCGTCCGGGGTCAAAATCGCTTCCTCCCAGTGGCGAGAGCGACGATCTGTTGGGCGGCCGGGGGGAACCCGGCGGCCCGCTCCACGCCGCGGAATTGTATGCCGCGCGGAAGAGGGGCGTCAACCGACGGCGCCTAGGGCTCCTGCCGCGTCCGGCTCAGCACTGTGTTCACGAGGGAGAGGTCATCCACCTTGTCCACGTCCACCGCGATTCCGGCGTCGTCGGTGATCCAGGCCGAGACGGGGAAACCGACGATCCGCGCGGCCCGGCGCTCCGCCTCCGCGAGGGAGACCAGGCCGAGGGGCAGGCGGAAGACCAGGCTCCAACCCAGCATCCGGGCCAGCCGGAGCGGCGACTTGCGGGCGGCGTAGGCGTCCAGGATCGTCTCCCGGTTCGCCAGCAGCAGCCGCCGCGAGACGACCATCACGTTCCCCCCCGTGAACTGGCCCTCCCGCAGGCGGGCGTAGGTCCGGCGCACGCCCGGGTAGGCCCGCTCGCAGACCGACCGCTCCACGATCGGGTAGCACAGGGCATCGCCCTTGCGGAGCGCGGTCTCCACCACGCGGTCGATCACCGGCCCGGTTACCAACGGGGCGTCCCCCGCGTAGGCGACGATCAGGTCGGGGCCGTCATCCAGGGCGCTGGCCCCGGCGATCAGGTTGTCGAGCATCGAATCGCCCGCGGGGAGCCAATCGACGCGGCCCCCGGTCGCCTCGACCAGATCGCGGCACTCCGCCGGAGCGACCGCCACGGCGCGGCCGATGCTCTTCGCCTCGACCACGGCCCGGAGCGCATGCGCGAGCAGGGGCTCCGCGCCGGCCTGGAGGAGGGCGCGGTGGGGTTGCCCCGTGGCGTCCGCGAGGGCGCCCTTGGTCGTCCCCCCGGCCAGGATCACAGCCAATGCCTCAGCCACGGTCTCGTACCACCTCGCATCCCTCGTCCACGGCCGCATAGGCGTGGGTGAAGGGGAATCGGTCGTTGAGGCCTGCGGCGACCCGCTCGGCTTCGGCGCGGTCGCGGGCGACCCCGAAGCAGCAGGAGCCGCTGCCGCTCACGAGTGCCGGCAGGCCCGCCGCGCGCAGGCTCGCGAGAGCGGCCCCGACCTCGGGGTTCACCGTCTCGGCGATGGGGCCGAGGTCGTTCGAGAGCGCCTGGGCCGGCCGGCCGGCCGCCAGGTGCTCGAGTGCACGCGCGGGCGAGGGCGGTACGCGGGGTTCCTCGCGGGAGCGGTCGTACCGGGCGTAAACCTCGGCCGTGCTGCAGCCGCCCTCGGGCTTGACGAGCACAAGGGCCATCCCCGCGCACGGCGCGGGGACGACGGGCGAGAGCAGGTCGCCGCGCCCGATCCCCACCTGGGTCCCGCCCCGGATGAAGAAGGGCGCGTCGCTGCCCAGGTCGGCCGCGAGGCTCTCCAGCAGGCCATCGGGCAGCTCCGGGGCGAGCAGGGCGCGGAGGGCGACGAGCGTCGCGGCCGCGTCGGCCGATCCGCCTCCGAGCCCCGCCGCGACCGGGATCCGTTTCGTGAGCCGCAGCTCGACGCCGATCCCGCGCTGGCCCGTCTGGTAGAGGAACCCCTCGGCGGCGCGGACCGCGAGATTGCCCCGGTCGCGTGGGAGACTCGCGTCGCTGCAGGCGAAGGCGATGCCCGGCCGGGGGATGAGCGTCGCCTGCAGCTCATCCCACAGCGAGACCGCCTGCATCACGGTGACGACGTTGTGGAAGCCGTCGGGGCGCGGGGGCCACTCGACGTGCAGAACGAGGTTCACCTTGGCGGGGGCTCGGACGGTCAGGCTTCGCATGGGTGCTCTCCCTCAAGCGAGGCTAGGGTACAGGCCATCGCCTCGAGGGCGCAACCGCTCACTTCCTCGGCCCGCTCGGAGCCCGCGAGGCCGGCGGCCGCGAGCAGTGCCGGGACCCATGCCGTCGGGACGCCCCCGGGTCCGGAGGCCAACGACTTCCGCAGCATCTTGCGTCTCTGCCCGAATGCGGCCCGCAGGATCCTCTCGAACGTCGCCCGGGGGGCAGGGCCCGGCTCCACGGGGCTGAGGCGCAGCACGGCCGAGTGGACCTTGGGAGGGGGGAGGAATACGGTCGGCGGGACCACGCGTTCGACCCGGCAGGCGTAGTAGCGCTGGAGGAACGCGCTCAGCGAGCCGCGCTCGCGACCGCCGGGCGCGGCGCAAACGCGTTCGGCGACCTCCCGCTGGACCATCAGCCACGCCCCGGCGACGCGCGGGTGCCAGTCGACCAGCCGGGTGAGGAAGGGGGAGGTGATGGCGTAGGGGAGGTTGGCGACGACGCGCCAGTCATCGGGCCCGGCCAGCGCCTCCGGCACGTGCAGGGCATCGCCCTCGAGCAGCTCGAGGCGCTCGCCGGCGAACTCGGTCCGGAGGTAGGCGCAGAGGTCCCGGTCCAGTTCCACGGCCGTCACGCGCGCTCCCGCCGCCAGCAGCTCGGCCGTCAGGGTCCCGGGGCCGGGGCCGATCTCGAGGACCCGGTCGCCCTCGCCGACGCCGCTGGCCTCGACGATCGCGCGAAGCAGGTTGGGGTCGATGAGGAAGTTCTGGGACAGGCTCCGCAGCGGGGCCCTCCCGAGCGGTTCGAGCGCGGCACGCACCCGCTGGAGCGGCGTCTTGGGGGTCACCACACGAACCGGACCCGGACACGCTTCCGCCCGTACCCCTGCGCCTCGCCGAGGCGGTCGAAGCACAGGTCGATCCGGTCGCCCCTGATCGCGCCGCCGCAGTCGCCCGCAACGCCCCAGCCGTAGCCCTCAACCCACATCCGGGTCCCGTAGGGGACCACCGTGGGATCGACCGCGATGACGCCGCGGCCGGCTCGCAGCCCCAGGGACGTGTACTGGCCCATCCCGGGCTCCTCGCTCGAGTAGCCGGTCGCGTCCATGAGCTGCTCGGCATCGCACCAGGCCGGACGCTGAGCCGGCCGGCCCTGTGTGCCGATGGCGAAGACTTTGGGGGCCTCCGGCTGGAGGACGGTCTCCTGTAGCACCACGCGTTCCTGGACGCCGTCGTCGCGGCTGTAGAGCCGAAGGAGACGGCGGAAGCGCCCGTCGGCCCACGCGGCGCTCTCGAGGCGGACCTTCTTCCATGCGAGAGCGGGGTCCTCGCGGAACTGAATGGGGTAGGGCGATTTCTCCTCGACCTCGGTCTGGGAGATGCGGACGCGGATCACGTGCACCTCGAGACCCTCGTAGACCTCGCCCCAGCGGCGGGGGTAGATCCGATCCGAGGGGCCGAGCCGGACCCGGCAGCGCTCGACCAGCTCGCCCACCGTCTCGTCGGTGTCGCCCTGGACGACCTTGCTGGCGCCGTCGACGCACACGCGGACACGCACGGTGGCGGCGCAACACGGCACTGCCAGCAGCGCCGTGAGCAGCCAGGAGAGGTGCATCCATCGCCGGTTACGCACGTGTTGCCTCCGGTTGCACCGTAGCACGCACGCGCGATTTGTGTCAATTCGTCAGGAGCCGATCGGGGAACCGCCTAGCTGTTCTGCAGGGTCACCGTGACGTTCCGGAACCCGCCGGCCCACGTGAAGACGATCTGCCCAGTGCCGGTCCCGCTCGGGAAGAGGGTGCGGTCCACCGTCACCGTGATCGTCCCGTTGCCCACGCCGGAGGGCGCGCTCAGGTTCATCCAGGGGATGCTCTCGCCCACCATCCACGCGACACCGCCGCCGGTGGTGTCCTCGACGGTCAGGGTCTTCGAGGTCTCGTTGGGCGCGAAGACCAGCGGCGCCGGGGTGACGTGAATGGCGTCGGCGAGGGGATTGGTCGTGACGGTGATCGGGGCCGAGGCGCGCAGGCCGCCGGCGCAGCAGACGAGCGCTCCGGTGCCCAGCTCATCGCCCGCCGTGAAGGCCCCGTTACCGACCACGGTCCCCACGCCGCCCTCGACCGCCCAGTTGCCAAGCGGATGGCGGTTGATCAGGGCGCCCTGGCCGTCCCGCAGCGCGAAGCCGAACAGCGCCGTCCCGCCGGGGGCGACCGATGCGCGTGACGGGGCGAGGACCATCGCGACCGCCTGGGCGGCGAGGTCGGCGCGCAGCACGGAGGTGTTGACGACCTGCACCGCCGCCGTGCCGACCTCCATCTGCCGCCAGCACTCGGCGAAGCCCGAGCCTGCCGCGGGCTCGATCACGATCGCGTGGCTGCCCGTCGTCAGGCCGGGGAGCGAGTAGCGGCCGAACTCGTCGGTGCTGGTCTCGGCGAGCTTGTCGGCCTGCCGCGCGCCGACCTGGCTCGTGCCGGGCACGGGGACGTACACGTAGGCATCGGTCACGGGGCCGTAGGGGGACTCGGCATCGGTGGCGGTCCCGGTGATGGTGATCCCGCCGCCACCGCCGCCACCGCAGCCTGCAGAGAGCGCGAGGGCGGTGAGGGCCGCCGTGAGAAGGGCGACGCCGAGGGTTCGGTGCAGGCGGGCTTCCATGGCATGGGCCTCCAGTTCTCCGGTGTGCAGGCGGTCGGCCTCGGCCGACAGGGGGAAGGGCCGGTACACCCACCCATTCTGCCTCGGGCTGCCGCAACCTGCCGGGCCGGCGGCAGGTGGGCGGGCGCCGCTCGCCGTATGCCCCAGGGACATCTCACTACGGAGAGGGTGTCCCCGATGCCGAGAGCAAGCGCCGTACGACGGATGCCGGGGCGATCAATCGCCCTGGCCGCCGCCGTGATCGCATTCGCGCTCGCCCCGCTCGCGCTCGTGGCCGGCACGGGGCACGAGGGAGTGACGCGCGTGCACGGCTGGGTGCTGGTCTGCGAGCAGTCGAACGACCTCTATCGCGTCGCGTGCGAGAACGGGCTTCCCGTCGAGCGGTACGCCGGCCCCGCCGAGGCGGTGCGGCATGCGGCGGGCAGGCCGGTCCTGTTCCTCGCCGATGGCTACCCCGCGCGCCGTTGCGCCGTACCGCCCGAGGCCCTCGCCGCGCTGCTCGCGGCCGGGAGCCGCGTCTACATCGAGTATGGCGCCGACGCGCCGGGCGAGCCCCAAGCCGGCCGGTGGATGCGCGGGGCGGTCGCCTCGGACTTCTTCGGCGCGGACCTGCCCAGCGGGTCGCTCCTGATGGTCCACGGGTGCCGCTTCCTGCCGTACGAGGGCGTCGGTCGCCCGCTGCTGGTGCTCGGCAGGATCGCGGGCTACGACCGCGCCAGCTTCGGGCTGCCGGCGGAAGTCCATCCGTTGCTCGTGGCGGAGCAGGAGGGCCGGCTTCTGCGGGCGACCACCGCGCTCAGCAGCTTCGTACGTGGGCGCTACGGGCCCCAGCGGTCGTGGGCGGTCATCTGGTCGCGCATCCTCGGCACGCTCGCGGGTGAGGAGACCGGCCCGCGTCTCGCGTGGAGCGCAACGGTGCGCCCAGCCTACGGACCGGATGAGCCGCTCCCCGCCGATGCGGAGATGCAGGCCTTCCGGCGCGGCGCGGCGTGGTTCCACCACTCGCGGCTCCTGATCGACGGCTCCGCACTGCCGATCCTCGCGCCGGCGATGTCCCGGGGGCAGGAAGTCGTCGAGCACCTGCCGGCCTCCGTGCCGGTCGGCGACGGCGCGCTCGGGATGCTCGAGGGTTTCAGTGCCGATGTCGAGGCCGACGGCAGCCAGCCGCTCCGCTGCGTCATCCGCAACGACTGCCTGTGCGAGAGCGCGATGGCCCTCGCGCTCTCCGGCGCGATCGCCGGCGATGCGCGCGATGCGGCCGTGGCACGCCGCATGCTCGACTACGTCTGCTTCGACAGCCTGGTTCAGCAGGGGATCCGCTCCGACCCGGAGCACCCCGCCTACGGGCTCATGGCGTGGGGCGTGACCTCGTGGGCATGGGAGCGGGCGACCTACGGCGACGACAACGCGCGCGCGATCCTCGGGCTGCTGACCGCCTCGGCGGCGCTGCAGGACGACCGTTGGGACCGCAGCGTCCTGCGGGCGCTGCTGGCCGATCTGCGCACGACGGGCGCGCTCGGCTACCGGGGCGCCCGGATCGACATGCCGGAGCTGGAGGAGAACGGCTGGCGCGCCTACCGCGACCGCGCGATCGTCCACCCCTCGCCCCACTACGAGGGTTACCTGTGGGCCTGCTACCTGCGGGCGTATCGCCTCACCGGCCACGGGGAGTTCCTCGAGAAGGCGCGAGCCGGTCTGAGCCACCTGATGACCGGCTATCCGGAGGGGATGGGAACCGTCTACGGGACCTCGCTCGAGCAGGCGCGTCTGCTGCTGCCCCTCGCGTGGCTGGTGCGGGCCGACGATACCCCGGAGCACCGGGAGTGGCTCCACCGGGTTGCGCGGGACCTGCTCGCGAGCCAAGTCGCCTGTGGCGCGATCCGCGAGACTCTCGGATTCCCCGGCAGGCCGCAGCGGTACGCCGTGGCCTCGAACGAGGCGTTCGGGACGGCCGAGACCTCCGTGCTCCAGGAGAACGGCGACCCCGCGTGCGACCTGCTCTACACCGTGAACTTCGCGCTGGCGGGCCTCCACGAGGCCTACGGCGCAACGGGCGAGCCGTGGCTTCGCGAGGCCGAGGACCGCCTCACGGAGTTCGTCTGTCGGGTCCAGATGCGGTCGGACGCGCACCCCGAACTCGACGGCGCCTGGTGCCGCGGGTTCGACTTCGACAAGTGGGAGTACTGGGGCAGCTCGGCAGACGCCGGTTGGGGGGTGTGGTCGGTCGAGTCCGGCTGGACACAGGGCTGGCTCGTGACGGTCCTCGGCCTCCGCCACCTCGAGCGGACGCTGTGGGACGTCACCGGCCAT
Organism: uncultured Armatimonadia bacterium; assembly: GCA_964598695.1. Lineage (GTDB taxonomy): Bacteria > Armatimonadota > Zipacnadia > UBA1398 > UBA1398 > CAZRDB01. The sequence continues at coordinate 3,981 of CAZRDB010000027.1, read as the reverse complement.
GCCGACCGTGCCGGTCTGCTGGCCGAGGAGTTGCCCGCGTTCGAGACTGGGGGCGGCCCCTATGCCCCGACCCCCGCGCCGGTCGAGAGCCTCGCCCGGGGCGCGGGCTACGAGGCCTCTCCTCCGCCCGACCCGCGCTACCCCGACGGAGGCGGCTCGCTGACCGACGGGCAAAGCTGGAACGTCGGGGCCTGGCGTCGATGGTGCGGGTGGTACGGCCAGAGGTTCACCGTCACGGTGGACCTGGGGGAAGCCCGCGACATCCGCGAGGCGGGGCTCCGTGTGCTCACGCACACCGACATGGGGATCTACCCCCCCGCCCGCGTCTCCGTACGCACCTCGCTCGGGGGCGAGGAGTGGTCGCCGGCGACCGTGATGGAGGCGCCCGAGGTGCTGCCGGGTGAGCGTCGCGTGTCGGCTCGGGAGCTGCTCGTCGCGGCGCCGGCCAAGGCGCGGTTCGTGCGAGTCGAGATCACGCCGTTGCCCGCCATCCCCGCGTGGCACGCCTCCGGCGGCCAGCAGGGGTGGGTGCTCTGTGATGAGGTGCTCGTGCGGTAGCGGTGCGTCCGTAGGTCACAACAACCGCGCGGCGCGGCGCCGCTCGGGTCCGATGTGCGGAAGGGGGCGCGTGATGCGTCTGGCTCTCGGTCTGGCCGCGGTGGCCTCGCTCTGCTTCCCGGTGCTCGCCCAGCGCGAGGGGCTCCCACCCGAGATCGTGCGGGACTGCCTCGCGCTCGATCGCCTCCCGACGGGCCGGTACGTGCCGGTCGACGCCTGGGAGGCCGAGGGGACGCGCGCCGGCCACAACGCGGGCGCCCTGCTCGTCGACCCCGAGGCCTCAGGCGGCCAGGCCTGGGCTCTCACGCCCGGGGAGGGCCAGCCCGGCACGGTCGTCTTCGGCCCCTACCTCGAGGGCCTCCCCGAGGGCGAGTACGTTGCCTTCGTCCGGGTGAAGGCCCCCGGACCGCTCAGCGAGGAGCCCTACGGCACCCTCGACGCCTGCGTCGCCTACGGTCAGGAGCTGCTCGGCGCGTGGGAGCTGATGGGCTCCGACCTCCGGCCCGACGCCTACGTGGAGGCGCCTCTCGGCTTCCGGTACCTCGGCGGCAAGCTCGAGTGCCGCTTCACGTGGAACGGCTACCAGCCGATCGCGCTCGACCGCTTCACGCTGCTCCGGCTCGAGGGCGGCAGCCTCGGCGCCGGCCGTTGGCGCGTGCCCGAGGCCGTGGCCTCGGGGGAGCCGAGCGGCCTCGCCGAGCCGACCGCGACGCGGCCGTTCCCGGACGTGCTGCCCCGCTCGGCGCCGCCCGCGAAGCACCTGTTCGTCTTCGACGCCCGCCCGCTTCCGCCCGACCGGCGGATGGCCGCGTACGTGCTCCAGGGCCTCGCGAACCGCGAGCAGCCGAGGCTGTACTGCCTCACCCAGCAGTACGACGAGCAGTGGCTGGCCCACATGCGGGCGCGCGGCTGGGTGGAGTCGACCGAGACGATCGCCGACTTCGCGGCCCTGCTCGAACGGTTCGGCGGGGTGGTCAATGGCGCGGTCATCACCGACCCGGCGCTGCCCGCGAGCAAGAACGTCGCGACGATGCTGGCCTCGGTCGAGGACGCGCTGGTGGTCTCGCCCCGGCTGCAGGAGGAACTGAAGCTCCCCGTGGTGGCCGACCTCCGCGGCCGCTGGAAGACCTCGGTCGAGGCAACGCGGTGGGCCTTCGAGACCCTATGGCCGCGGCTCAACCACTTCGTGATCGCCTGTTCCTACCCGGAGCACCTCGCCCTGCGCGACTACCTCGTCCAGCACCGGGTCTTCCTCTTCTGGCTGTCCGGCCCGCTCGACGGCGCCCGGCCGTATGCCGATCCGGATGCCGAGATCCGGCTCATGGAGGAGCTGCTCGCGCGGATGCCGGTGAACATGCCCGTGCTCAGCTACCCCTGGGCGGGCAAGGACGTGGGGATCGGCGAGGGCCCGGGCGTGACGCTCTTCGCCGAGTTCGGCAAGTACCTCGTGGGCTCGATCGACACCCCCAACCTGAGCGTCCACTCGGGGATCGAGGTGCCTCTCCTCCGCCAGAAGCCGGCGCCGCCCGCCCCGCCGCTCGATCCGTCGAAGACCTACTACTCGTTCATCATCTCGGACGGGGACAATCTGCCGGTGCTCACCACGAGCAACTTCCCCCAGCTCTGGGCCGACCCGACCCGCGGCAGCCTGCCGCTCGGCTGGACGCTGAGTCCCGCCGCCTCGGTGGTCCTGCCCGACCTCGTCGACTACTACTACGCGACCGCGACGCCCAGGGACGACTTCGTGGCCGCGGTCTCCGGCATCGGCTACACCTACCCGGATTCCTACGCGAAGCGCTACCGGGACCCGGACCGTGGGCGGATCTACGACGGCTTCCTCGCCCAGACGGCCGAGTACATGGCCCGCTGCGACCTCACGAGCGCGTGGATCATGAACGCGACCCGGCCGGAGGTCATCGCCCGCTACGCCGAGCAGATCCCCGGTCTCGAGGCGCTCTTCCCCGACTACGGCAAGCGGGTGCTCTCACCGGAGGACGCGACCTACCCGACGGTGGGCAGCGTGCCGGTCTTCCACGCGGCCACGACCTTGAACCAGGAGGAGAACCGCGAAGAGCGGATCGTGCGGATGGTGAACGACCTCCGCACGATGACCACCGCCCGCAAGCCGGCCTTCCTCCACGCCTTCGTGCTCAACTGGTTCGCCGATCTGCCGATGCTCGAGGAGGTCGCCCGGCGGCTGGGCCCCGACTTCGTCTGCGTCCGCCCCGATCACCTCGCGGCGCTCTATCGCCAGGATCTCGCCCAGCGGAGGCTGCTCGTGCGGCTGCCGGCGACGGCGGCGGCGATCGAGGGCCTCCCCCTCCGGATCGAGGGCACGCTGCGGAACTGCACCGGCGAGGCGGCCGTGACAGAGATCCGCGCGCGCGAGGGTCTCGTGGACGCGCGGGTCCAGCCCGAGCGGGCCGACACGCCGCCCGGCCGGCCTACGGGCTTCTCGGTTACCGGCAAGCCGGTGGGCGAGCGGGTCGTCGTCGCCTTCGAGGGCGGCCTTGGAAACACGGAGGTTACCACCGCCCTGCGGCGGATCGGCCGTGACGAGATCGTCGGCGCACTCCCGGGGATCGAGACGCTCGTCCCCGCGGCCGCCCTCGAGGCCGAGGCGCTCGCCCACCGTGACGGCAGCCAGTGGGCCGACGGCGACGCCTCGAACGGCCTCGCATGGCTTGCCGAGAGAGGTGAGGCCCGACCGACGTGGGTCCTCTTCGGGCCGTACGCGCCGCTCGAGAAGGGCCGCTACCTGGTGCTGTTCCGGCTCCAGCGGACCTCGCCCGGCACCGGCGCGCTGGCAACGCTCGACGTGGGCCCCTCGGGCGGCCAGGCGCCGATGACGGAGCGGCGGGTCGCGTGCGAGGACCTCACCGAGGGCGAGTGGCGCTACGTGGCGCTCGTGATGGACCACGCGGGAGGGGCGTACGAGACGCGCGTCCAGTGGACGGGCGCGGCCTCGCTCGCGATCGACTCGGTTCTCCTCTGGCGGCTGGAGGAGTAGGGCCGTCGGAGGGAGAAGCACCCGGGCAGCTCCGGTTCGCGCCGGGGCCGCACTGGCGCGTCTGCGGCAGACGCGGGGATGGGGTTGGCCTTCGCGCCGTACCTCCGCGCAGCCGGGTGGGCGCGGGCGCATGTACGGCACGGGATCGGAGGCGAGTCGGGCCGGGGGGCCACAGGCACGGGGAGGAGACGGGCGATGGCCGGACTGCAGATCGCGTTCGCGGTCGAGACGGAGCACGTGCTCGGGGGGGGAGACGACGGGGGCCGGCTTGAGCGCCACCTGCACGAGGCCGAGACCTCCGGGTACGACGGAACCCACGGCTGGACGGCGGCCGGAGACGAGGCGGGTAGCTCGGGCGCCTGAGCGGCATGTGCGGGGGCTACCTGTGCTACGCTAGGGCCATCGTGAGAGGA
>CAZRDB010000026.1:29196-36643 GCA_964598695.1 uncultured Armatimonadia bacterium | reverse complement strand
CGAGGAGCGCGCCCACATCCTCGAGGGCTTCCTCCGCGCGCTCGACATGCTCGACGCGATCATCCAGACCATCCGCTCGTCGGAGTCGCCGGCCGCGGCCAACCTCGCGCTGCAGGCCGAGCCCTACGGCTTCTCGGAGCGTCAGGCCGAGGCGATCCTGGCCCTCACGCTCAGCCGGCTGACCCAGCTCGAGCGCCAGAAGATCCAGGACGAGTACGAGGCCGTGATCCGCGAGATCGCCTTCCTGCGCGAGATCCTCGACAACCCGCGCCGCGTCTACGAGCTGATCAAGGATGACCTCGAGGACATCAAGAAGCGCCACGGCGACCCGCGCCGCACCGAGATCCGCTCGGTCGAGGCCGATGACATCAACATCGAGGACCTCATCGAGCAGGAGGACATGGTCATCACCATGACGCGCGACGGCTACATCAAGCGTCTCCCGGTGACCACCTACCGCGTCCGCCAGCGGGGCGGCAAGGGCGTGATCGGCCTCAACAAGAAGGAGGAGGATGACGTCAGCGACCTCTTCGTCGCCTCCACCCACAGCATCCTGCTGTTCTTCACTGACCAGGGCCGGATCTACCGCCTGCGCGCCTTCGAGGTGCCGCTGGCGAAGCGCGAGTCGCGCGGCACCGCCGTCGTCAACCTGGTCCCGATCGAGCGCGGCGAGCGCGTCACGGCGACGATCAGCGTCGACGACTTCGAGCAGGGCGGTTACCTCACGATGGTGACCGAGCAGGGCGTCGTGAAGAAGACGGCCCTGCAGGAGTACAACACCCCGCTCAAGGCGCGTGGCATCATCGCGATGAACGTCCAGGAGGGCGACTGCCTCCGCTGGGTGCTCTGGACCGACGGCGAGCGGGAGATCCTCCTGGTCAGCCGCGACGGCATGTCGATCCGCTTCGGCGAGGCCGAGGTCCGGCCGATGGGTCGCGGCGCCGGCGGAGTGCGCGGCATGAGGCTGCGCACGGGCGACAAGGTCGTCGGCTGTGCGGTGGTCGAGCCCGACAAGGATCTCCTGATCGCCTCGGCCAACGGCTACGGCAAGCGTACGCCGCTCAGCGAGTACCGCGCCCAGACCCGGGGCGGGATCGGCATCAAGACCCTGATGGTCACCGCCAAGACCGGAGAGGCCGTGGGCTGTGCGGTCGTCGACTCCGAGGACCAGCTCTTCCTCGTGACCGCGCAGGGCCAGATGATCCGCATCCCCACCGAGAACATCCGGGTCACCGGCCGTTCGGCCCAGGGGGTCATCCTCGTGCGGTTCCGCGGCGAGGACCAGATCGCCAGCCTCGCCAAGGTGATCGGCGAGCGCGAGGCGCCCGAGAACGACAAGGTCCCGGGCGAGATGCCCGAGGACGAGGATGAGCTGTCCGGCGCCGAGGACGACGCGGGACTCGGGGTTGCCGCCGACGACGAGGGTCTCGAGGACGAGGCCGCGTCGTCGGAGGACGACCTCGGTGACGACGAGGGCTAGCGCCCGGCGCTGGCACGGAGAGGACGTCAGTCCCGGTGGTCGCTTCGGTGGTGCTGCTCGCCGCGAGCTTGGGCGCGATCTTGCTCGCGGCCGAGATGTTCACGAACAGCATCGAGTGGCTCGGGCGCCGGCTGCACCTCTCCGAGGGTGCCGTCGGGAGCGTGCTCGCCGCCGTCGGCACCGCCCTGCCGGAGACCCTGATCCCGATCATCGCGATCCTGATGGGTGGGGGCGCCGAGGCCAGCCACGAGGTCGGCATCGGCGCCATCCTCGGCGCGCCGCTCATGCTCAGCACGCTCGGCTTCTTCGTCACGGGGGGCGCCGTGCTGTTCTTCGCGCTCCGGCACGGCCGGCCGCGTCAGGTGCTGATCGCGCCCCGGACCATCGGGCGAGACCTCGTCAGCTTCCTCCCCGCCTACGCCGTCGCGATCGGCGCGGCCGCACTGCCGGTCGGGCCGGCTCGGTGGGCCGCCGTTGCCGGCCTCGGCCTCCTGTACGCGTTCTACGTGGTGCAGACGTTCCGCCGCGACGCCCGCCAGGGCCATGCCGAGGAAGAGCTGCGGCCGCTGTACTTCCAGCGGCGGGCCGGTGAGCCACAGCGCCGCCGGATCGTCGCGCAGGTGCTCCTCTCCCTCTGCCTCATCATCGTCGCCGCGCACACGTTCGTCGGCCACCTCACCGTCGTGGCCCACGCGGTCGGCGTCAGCTCGCTGGTGCTGTCGCTCATCATCACGCCGATCGCGACCGAACTGCCCGAGAAGTTCAACTCGGTGATCTGGGTGCGGCAGAAGAAGGACACACTGGCCCTCGGCAACATGACCGGCGCGATGGTCTTCCAGAGCAGCATCCCGCCGATGGTCGGGATCCTGGGGACGGAGTGGAAGCTCACGGGCCCGGCCCTCGCGGCCGGCCTCATCGCGCTCGTTGCGGGCGCGTTCCCGCTGGGCGAGCTGCTGCTGCGCCGGCGTCTCTCCCCGGGCACCCTGGTGCTGGGCGCGCTGTTCTACGGCCTCTACCTGCTCTTCGCGCTCGGGGTGGTGTCGCTCGACACCATGGGGGTGCGGCTGTAGCGCGACCGGCCGCCCTCAGGCGCGCGGAGCGTCGGCGAGGTCCTCGCCGAGGATGACGACCTCGGGCTCCAGGAGCACCCCGGTGCGCTGGCGGACGGTCTCCTGCACGTGGGCCATCAGCCGCAGGACGTCGCGAGCCGTGGCGTTGCCGGCGTTCACGATGAAGCCCGCGTGCTTCTCGCTCACCATTGCGCCGCCCACGCGCGCGGTGCCCTTGAGGCCGCACTCCTCGATCAGACGGCCCGCGAACCCCCCCGGCGGCCGCTTGAAGACGCTCCCGGCGCTCGGCAGCTCCAGTGGCTGGCTCCCCTCGCGGGCGGTGAGGATCTCGTGGTGCCGGCGGCGGATCTCCTCGCGGTCGCCGATCGCCACCGCGAACTGGGCGGCCAGCAGGATGTGGTCGGAGCCCTGGAGGCGCGAGTGGCGGTAGCCGAAGTCCAGTTCCTCCGGCCGCCACTCCCGGAAGGTGCAGTCAGGGCCGAGCGTCAGCACGCTCTCGAGGGCGTCGGCGATCGTCCCCCCGTGCGCGCCGGCGTTCATGATCACCGCGCCGCCCACGGCGCCGGGGATGCCGACGGCGAACTCGAGACCCGTCAACGACGCTTCCTCGGCGGCCGTACAGACGCTCCGGATCCGGGCGCCCGCCTGGGCCGCGATCCGGCAGTCCTTGCGGTTCACGACCACGCCGCTCATCGCGCGACCGATCCGGCAGACGATCCCGCGGATCCCGCCGTCGCGAACCACCAGGTTGGTGCCCGCCCCGATGACGGTGAAGGGTGTGCTCGTCTGCTTCGCGAATGATCGTAGTGCCTGCACGTGGCGCGGTTCGGAGGGATCTGCCAGGGCGTCCGCCGGTCCCCCGACCTGGAAGGAGGTGTGGCGGCTCATCGGCTCGTGGGGCTTCACCGAGAAGCCCATCCGTTGGCCGAGGTCTACCACATCGCGGATCCAGCGTGGCTCAGGCACTCCCGCCTCCATCGTGCGAAGGACCGTCCCTTGTCGCGAACACCGCACATGCTACCACTGGGCGCCGCCCTGCGGGAAGCCGCACGGCACGGGGTGCCCCTCCTGCACTTCGGCCAGACCGTCCTGTGGGATGAGCCCACCAAGGCCCTGCTCTTCCCTGCCATGCGAGCCGAAGGCCTCCGGATCCCCGTCATCGCGGGCGTCCACGACCCCGACTACTTCAGCAAGCTCCCGGCCCACGTCCGGGCCGACGGGCAGTTCGCCGTCCTGCCCGCCAACGACGGCTCGACCCGCGATCTGTGGGTCGGCCCCTGCGAGTGCTCGGCCCTGTTCGGCGCGGAGCACCGCGTGCCGCTCCGCACCTTCGCCGGGGCGGGGATCCCGGTCCGACGCCTCGCCCGCACCGACCCCAACGGCGCCGACGCGTTCGCCAATCTCCACACGGAGGCCTGGGGCTGGCGCGGCGTGGCGCGGATCGGCGAGGAGGCCGTCACCGCCCGCGAGGTCCGCACCGGCTGCGTCGCGCGCGCCGTGTGCGAGCTGGTGACCTGGGCCGTCCAGCAGAGCCTGCGCCTCGTGGGTGACGAGCCGACCCGCACCCGAGCGGAACGCAACGCCTCGCAGTTCCTGTGCGGGCTCCACAAGGCGCTCGAGGCCCATGCCGGCGACAGCCTCACCGAGTGTTTTCGCACCCTCCTCCGCCGGCAGATCGAGCGCCTTGCGGGCGAGCCGCTGCCCGACCTGACCGTCACCAGCTCGAGCGCCTTCTTCCGGTTCGCCCGCGACACCGCGCACCTGCCGCGCTTCGCCGTCGTGGGGCTGTTCCTCGCGAGCGAGACCCGAACGAGCGCCCGCCTCGCCTACGACGAGGCCGTCGCCGGGACGGGCGCCTACACCCTCGACAGCTTCGGCCCCGACGCGTTGCCGTTCGAACTCGTTGTTCCACGACGGGGCCGGGGCACGCTCCACTGCTCCGAGACGGAGGTCTGGGCCGAGCTGCCAGACGGGCGCGCGACGCTCGGCAGCGCGCGCGGCCTCGCTACGGCGGAGCAGCTCGCCACCCTCGTGGAGCGGAGGCTCGGCGCCGGCTGCTCGCTGATCGCCAAGGCCGTCGCCCTGCCGCTCATGTTCCTCCGGGAGACCATCATGGTCCTGGCCGAGGGAGGCAGCCGATACGTCGCGGGCTCGACGCGCCGCCTCGTGCGGGGGCTCGCCACACGCGGGATGCCTCTGGCCCTGTACCCCGTCCTCCGGCTGCGCTACCACGCGCTGGACGCCCTCGGCGCCCTCGCCGGCACGAGCCTGGCGCTGCCCGAGCACCTGGCCGGGGCCTTCGCCCGGGGCTCGATCCCCGCGCGCGAGTTCGCCACCGACTGGCGCGGCGCGGTGGAGGCGCAGGAGGCCCTGCTCACGCGTCTGCGCTCCTCGGGGGGGCTGCGCGTCACGCTCGAGGCCGCCAACTCCGGCCCGACCGCGGCCAGCCGGCTGGAGCGCCACGCCTGCCTGCTCCGACAGATGCGCCAGCATGGCGCTCGGGTCTCCGCGATGTCCGAGCAGCTCCGCGAACTGGCCGCTGCGGCGCGCGCGGTCGAGGCACGGGCTCGAGCGCTGGAGGCCGAGTCGGGCGGGCTCCGACGCAGCCGCCTGAAGCCCCTCTGGGCACGCCTCGAGACGCCGCTGGCCGAGGCGGAACGCGCGGCCGTGATCGCCGAGGTGGACGAAGTCGAGAGGCGGAGGCGGGCGATCCAGGACGACCTGCGCACCGCTCGCACCGAGCTGGCCGGCCTCTCGGCCAGTTGGCGCGCCCTGCGGCGACAGATCGCCGAGGAGCAGCACACTGGGGTGTCGGCGATCGTCCATCGGGAGCTTCACCGGCTCGAGGACGAGACGGTGCGTGACCGGCTGCGGCTCGTCCGGCAGGCCGACCTGACCTCGGCGCTCGTTCAGGCCGACCGTCGGCCCTCCGCGTGGTGGTTCCTCCTGTTCGGGGAGGCGGACGGGTCGATCCCGTGGTACGACGAGGTCCGCCGGCGGTGCGAGGCCTGGTTCGAAGACCTCGCGACGCCGGGCGAGGAGGGCTAGCGTGGGGCTTCCGTTCCTCAAGTACGACGCGCTCGGCAACCACTTCGTGCTGGTCGATGAGCGCGCGGTGGGGGCGCGGCCCTGGTCCGAACTGGCCATCGCGCTGTGCGCCCGCGGCACGGGGGTCGGGAGCGACGGCCTGCTGGTCGTGACCGAGGGCACGAGCCCTGGAGCCACCGGCCGCATGCGGATGTTCAACCCCGACGGCACGGAGGACATGTGCGGCAACGGCGCGCGCTGCGTCGTGCATTACCTCACGACCTTGCCCGGCGCCGCCGACGAGGCCCTGGTCGACACGCCTGCCGGCGCGCTCGCCGGGTGCCTGCTCCCCGGTCCGGCGCAGCCGGGGATGATCCGGCTCGCGCTGGGTCGGCCTCGCCTCGCGCCCTCCGAGATGCCGGCCCTGCTCGAGGGCGACCGGGCTCTGGGGGTCGACCTCGCCGTCGGAGCCCTCCACCTGCCCATCCACCTCGTCTCGATGGGCACCCCCCACTGCGTGATCTTCGATCCCTTCCCCGACGGTGAGGAGTTCGCCGCGCTCTCGACGGCGATCGAGCACCATCGGCTCTTCCCCGAGCGGGTGAGTGTAATGTGGGCGACGGTCGAGAGCACCCGAAGCGTGCGTGTACGGATCTGGGAGCGCGGCGCGGGCGAGACGCTCGCCTGTGGGACGGGCGCCGCCGCCACCGCCGTTGCCGGCATCCTCACCGAGCGGCTCGTCAGCCCCGTGCGCGTCGTACTGCCCGGCGGCGAGCTGGTCGTCGAGTGGGCGGGCGCGGAGGCCGAGGTCATCCAGACCGGCGCTGTCCGCCGGGTCTTCTCGGGTGAGTGGCTCTGACGGTCGACGCGACGGTACCGGAACATCACAATCGGTGGTTCGTCGAATACGATGTCGGGGTATACAGTCGGTAGACTGGCAGGATCGGGAGTCGGTCTTACGGTGCCAGGTAGGCAGGGGAGCAGACTCGACACATCGTGGCGGCGCGGTCACACAACCGTGCTGGCACTGCTTTGTCTCCTTGCCGCCAGCGCCGTCCTCGCGCAGACCTCCGGAACCGGTGCGTCGGACGCCATCGCCGCGACCGGCGAGGAGATCCCCGGCGCCCTGACGAGCTGGGGGGGCTTGGCACTTCGGTACCTGGCCGTCACCGTGGTCTGTGTCTGCGCCTTCACCCTCGTGTTCCTCAAGTGCTGGCGTGACGTTGCCAGTGAGGCCCCCGAGGCGGGCGAGGAAGGCTCCACGGGCGCCGACCCGGCGGCCCCCGGTGGCGAGCCGTCCGCGCAGCCCGCGGCGGGCGGGAACGCCTCCCCCTAGCCTAGTAGATCCCCGCGTGTGCCGCCCGGCGGTCGAGCGAGGCCGCGATCTTCCGCGCCTGCGCCGCGCCGCGTTCGTCGCCCGACTCCTCCAGCAGGTCCCCGCGCTCCCACCAGAGCGCCGGATTGGTCGGTTCGCGATGGGTGGCTGTGACGAGCGCCTCGCGGGCCCGCTCCGCCTCCCCCGCCGCGCGCAGTGCCGCGATCCGCAGGTGGGCCTCCGCCGTGCTCAGCGCCGCCCCATCGCGCAGCAAGGAGAGCGCCTCCTCGGCCCGGCCCCGAGAGAGCAGCGCCGCCGCCTCGGCCCGTCGCGTCCAGCCGTCGGCCGCCGGCTCGGCCGCGGGCGCGACCGCTGCGCTCCGATCGGTGAGCAGCCCGTCGTCGGCGTAGAGCGGGCGCCCCTCGGCGACGGCCTCGCGCCACGAAGTGGTGAGGGTCGGACGCTCGACGCTCTCGCCCTCCGTCGTCACGGCGAGCCGCCAGCGCGCGGGGCTGCGGCGCTCGACACGTGCCCGGAGGAGCGCGTCGGCCAGGC
>CAZRDB010000026.1:0-29186 GCA_964598695.1 uncultured Armatimonadia bacterium | reverse complement strand
GCGAGTTCGCTGTCGAGAGCGACCACGGCGTCCTCCTCGCCATCCAGCCGCGCCACGAGACGCTCGGCCCACCGCTCCAGGTCGCGAGGCTCGACCTGCGCCCGTCGACGAGCGAGCTGGTCGGTCGCCTCCACGGCGTCGGAGGCCGCGACCACCACGGCCGCGAGGCCCCCGGCAAGGACCACCGCGCCCAGGAGGCGGATCCGAGGTAGCTCGGCAGCCCACACACAGCCGATGGCGGCGAGCACCGTAACGCCGACGCAGCACGGGAAGAGGGTCTGCGCGGCCTCCGGCCCTGCCGCGCCCCACGCGGGAGCCCACCCGCAGAGCACGGCGCACACCGCCGGCCAGATCGCCCCCATGCGGCAGGAGGTCGCCTCGGAGTTCGGGTCGCGGAGGCGGATCAGGATGGCCAGCGCCCCGGCCGCCAAACAGGCAAGGATCAGACCCGCGCCCAGCCCGGTGACCAGGCTGGCGCCCATGTGTCGCACCGCGAGGGGCGCGGCGGTCACGCCGGTGTTCCAGGGGACGACCCGAGTGAGCGCGAGGGCGGCCCCCCAGGCGCCATCCTCGGGCGTTGGGCCCGCCCACCACCGTGCGAGGAACCCCGGGGCCAGGCGCGTGACTTGACCGGCCGCGAGGAGTGGGGCGGGACCTCGGCCCCGCTCGCGGGGGCGGTCCGGCTCGTCGAACCGGGGCCGCTGCAGCGCGCCGTAGAGGGCCGGGAGGGCCCCCGCGAGCAGGGCGGGCACGCTCCAGAGGTCGTTGGCCAGAGCGAGGCCGGCCGTCAGACCGAGCAGGAGCGCGTCGGCACGCTCGACCCGGCCGCGGTTGAGGCAGCGCTGCGCGCGCCACAGGAAGAGCGCCGAGAGGGCGAGAGTCAGGCTCCAGGGGCCGGGCGAGGCCGCTGCAGCGCGGACCTGCGGTGTCCAAGCCAGCGCCACGCCGCAGGCGATGCCGCATGCGACGGCGGCGAGGCCGGGCTCGGGATCCTCCGCCCGCCTCGTCCTGCGGCTCGCGAGCACCGCCTCGAGGCACAGCAGCCCCACCAGGCCCGCCGCCAGCGGGGCGAGCGCCCCACTCAGGGCGACCGCGGCCGACCGGGCCGACAGGTGTGGGGCTGCGGCCCGCACGACGGCGATGGCGCCTCCCCACAGGTGGCCGGCCGACCACAGGCCGGAGCGGCCCAGCTCGGTGAGGAGCAGCCATGCCCCATCGGCGCCGGTCTGTGGCGGCGCACCGTGGCCACCGGGGCCGCTCCGCGCCAGTGCGACGACGGCCAGCAGGACCACCAGTCTCCAGAGGAGGCCGTTGCCGCTTCGGGTCGAGGCGTCGCTGTGCTCGGATCTGCTTCCCCGCATACGGCCCAATGGTTCGCGGCGATCCCGTACATCCCTCGACGAGATCCCGCGTCGCGGGCGTGGAGGTGCGCGGCCCGGCAGGGGGAAAGCAGGCGGCGCGGGGCTGTGCCGGCGCCCGCAGCCGGCCCGATCTCGCAGCCGAGGCGGGGAGTGAGGCGTTGGTCGGTCGACGCGAGTTCGTCTGCCAGGATGATCGGTCGGACAAGTACTGGACCGTCGAGGTCTCCGGCTGCGTGGTCACCACGACCTACGGACGGATCGGCGCCGCGCCGCGGGAGACGCGTCTCGAGTGCGCGACCCCCGAGGCCGCCCAGCGAGAGTGCCTCCGGCTGGTGAACCAGAAGCTGCGCAAGGGCTACGTGGAAGGCGCCGTTGCCGACGCGGCCCCACGGACGCCCCCGGACTGGGCCTCGATGGCAATGTCCGACGACGTCTTCTGGCGCCTGATCGGCCTGCTCGACTGGCGCAAGGGCGACGACGAGGAGGCCGTGCTGGAACCGGCCGTTCGTGCGCTGGCCAAGATGGGGGCCGAGGGAGCGATGCGGTTCGAGGACACCCTCGCCCGCATGCTCCACGCTCTCGACACCGAGGCCCATGCCCGCGCGATCGGCGAGTACGCCTACGGTGTGGGGGAGTACTTCTCGGTCGATCTGTTCCTCTACGTGCGGTGCCTCGCGGTCGCCCGAGGACGCGCCTTCTACGAGGCGGCCCTGTCCGATCCGACAGCCATGCCCAAGGACGCGGAGTTCGAGACCCTGCTGTACCTCGCCGCCTGGGCCTACGAGCGCGCGACCGACGAGGAGTTCGAATACTCCCCTCCGGTATGCTTCGAGACCTTCTCGAACGCGGCGGGGTGGGGACAGACAGAGCCGACGAACCCGGGTTCGTGACGGGGCGGCGAGGCAGGGAGGAAGCGGCAATGCGCATCGCGGTTACGGGTGGGGCTGGGTTCGTGGGGAGCTGGGTCGTCCGTGGGCTGGTCGGGCGGCACGAGGTGGTCAGCCTCGATGCCCGCGGGAACGAGGCTCTCCCCTGCGAGCAGGTGTGTCTCGACCTGATGACCGACGATCTGGACGCGGCGCTGGCCGGGGCCGATGCCGTGGTGCACCTGGCGGCGATCCCGCACCCGATGCGCGACCCGGCCGACCGCGTCTACGGCGTGAACCTGCTGACCACCTGGCGCGTCGCCGAGGCCGCCGTGCGTTCCGGCGTGCGACGTCTGGTGTTCGCGAGTTCCGACTCGACCCTCGGCTTCGTTTTCGGTCAGTACGGCGCCGCTCTCCCCCTGCGCTACGTCCCGGTCGATGCCGACCACCCCGCACAGCCCCGCGACCCGTACGGCCTCTCGAAGCTGCTGGGCGAGCAGACCCTGCGCGCGTTCGTGCGCGAGGGCGGGCTCGCGGTCACCTGCCTCCGCTACTGCTGGGTCTGGCCACCCGACGCCTACCCCTCGGTCGCCGATATGGCCAAGGACCCCGGCGGTCTCGCACCGCAGCTCTGGGGCTACGTCGACGCGCGCGATGTGGGACAGGCCGTGCGGCTGGCCTGCGAGCAGGTCGCGGAGGGGTTCCACGTCGTGCCCATCTCGGCCGCCGACACGGCCTCGCCCCTGCCGAGCCTCGAGCTGGTCTCGCGCTACCTCCCGGCGGGCGTCGAGATCCGTGACGAGGCGTCGTTCGCGGCATCCCCCCACCGGACCCTGTTCGATACCGAGGCGGCCCGGAGCCTTCTGGGCTACGAGCCCGCCCACTCGTGGCGCTCCGGCTAGCGTCGCCCCCCGAGAGGAGCACACCCGTGGCCCATCCAGGCCTCGCCACTCCGAGCGTGCTCGTCCTGTGCGCTCTCTGCACCGCCGCGTTCGCGCAGCCCGCCGCGCCGGGCTGGGAGGGTCGCCCTCTCGCGTCCGGCTCGCCGGTCGAAGCGTGGGAGCTGGACGGCCTCGAACCGGGCACGGGGGGGGCTCTCGGGCCGTCTCCCGACGCGCCCGACGCCCTGCGGCTCCGGTACTCCATCGGGCCGGGCGGCTATGTCCAGATCAAGCGCGCCTTCGCGCCCCCGCTCGACCTCTCCGACGCGCGGCTGTTCGGACTGACGGTGCGCCCGGACGGCGACCAGCGCAACAACCTCGCCCTCATGTTCGTCGATGGAGCGGGCCAGTTCATCGGCGCCGACCTGGGGCGCATCTCGGCCGTCGGGCGATGGCTGACCGGCTTCCCGCTCCCTCGGACGCTGTTCACCCGCTACTGGGGCGGGAGCGAGGGCGTCCCGTTCGACTGGGGCGACGTCCGCCAGGTCTTCGTCACCGTCAAGCGGCCCGCGCCCGAGGAGGGTGGGGGAGCCGGAACGCTCGACCTGCGCGAGATCACCTGGGCCACGCCTGAGGAGATCCCCCCGCGCCCCCTCGCGACCCACGTGCGATCCGACCCCGACCGCGCCGCCCGCGCGCTCGCGTGGCTCGTGTCGCAACAGGGCGCGAGCGGCTTCGTCCGCTCGTGGCAGGAGGAGTCGGAGCCGCGCGCATACCTCTACGACCAGGCCCTGGCACTGCTCGCCTTCGCCCGCGGGGCCCCGGAGGCCGCCGCGCGCCTCGCGGAAGCTCTCACCCGCGCACTGGACACCGACGGGCGCTGGCCACGCGTGCTCGACGCCGCGACGGGGGCCGCGCTCGCGACCGACGACTGGCTCGGTGACCAGGCCTGGGCGGCGTTCGCCCTCGCCTCCTACGGCCGAGCGGCCGGAGATGCCCCTGCCAGCGCGGCTGCCCGGCGGGCCGCGGCCCGGATCGCCTCGCTCGTGCACCCCGACGGCTCGGTCGAGGGTCTGGTCTCGACCGAGGGCGCCCTGGACGTGGCTTGGGCGCTGCTCGCCAACGGCTTCGCCGAGGAGGCCGACCGCGTCGCGGCGCGCCTGCTCGAGCGGCACTGGGACGCCGAGGTCGGCTTCTTCTACCGTGGGGCGGGTGAGCGCCCGGACGCGATCGTGGCCTGCGACGCCCAGACCTGGGGCTCCGCTCTCGCGCGCCGGTGGAACCGGCCGGAGATTGCCGAGCGAGCGCTCCGCTTCGCCCGCGCCGCGCTCGTGACGCGGAGCGCCGACGGCAGCGTCACCGGCCTCGACGGTCAGGGGCCGGTCTCCGTGTGGTGTGAGGGCACGGCCCAGTTCGTTGTCGCGGGCGGGCCCGAGGCGGATGCGTTCCTGGCCCAACTCGAGGGACTGCAGGCCCCGGACGGCGCGATGCCCGGCGGCGCCGACGAGTGCTCGACCGACTACGGCTGGATCACGCGGATGCATGGCGCTTCGGCCACGGCCTGGTTCTACTTCGCCCAGACCGGCTCGCCGTTCCCGGAGCGGGACGATCTCCCCTAGCCGAACAGCGCCTCGGCGTTCATGTAGAGCAGCCGCTCGGCGAGGTGCTCGGCCGCGCGCCGCGAGCACAGCCCATCGGCGACCCGCGTCGCGAGCACGGTCGCGATCGTGTGCTCCCACGCGAGCCGGGCGCCGTAGGCCTCCTCGCCCGTCCAGGTGTCGTCGCCCCAGAGGATCCGGTCCGCCCCCTGCGCGACGTCGAGGCACTCGCCCAGGAACGCGATGGCCCGCGTGGTCGAGATCAGCGGCAGCCAACAGAAGTCGACCAGCACGTTGCGGTAGTTGTGGAGCATCCCGGCCACGTCGTCGCACCACGGGTAGCCGCAGTGGAACAGGGCGAAGGTGACCTTCGGGTAGGCCGCCACCACGGGCTCGAACAGCATCGGGCGGCTGCCCGCGAGCCGACCCAGGCCCAGGTGCACCTGGATCGGGATCCGCTCCCGCGCCGCAACGGCGCACGCGTGGTGGAGTACCACGTCGCCGAAGGCCAGCGCGTCGGCCGGGTCGACGGCCCCCTCGGCCCGGAAGGCCCGTCGGGCCGCCTCTCGGTCGGGGTTGTCGAAGGCGACGGTGCGGTCGTAGGCGAGCGCGGACTTGAGGGCGACACAGCCTTCACTCCACCCGGTCGCGATCGCCTCCTCGAACGCGTCGAGATACTCCTCGAGGCTGGTGGGCGCGAAGCCCGGCCTGCTCCAGGGGCTGTTGCCGTTGTGGTCGACCATGCCCGGGGAGTGGCAGACCGCCCACGCGTTGATCCGGAGCGCGGGCCGGAACAGAGCCGGGCGGCCGAGGTCGGAGCCGGGATCCCAGTAGGCGTCGAGAACGGCGTAGCGGTACCGGCAGGCGTCCGTCAGCAGGCGGTAGTGGTGCTCGTGCTCGGCGTGAGCCCGTCCGATGATCAGACTGGCCTCATCCCAGTTGCCCGGGGTCACCTCGTCGATGTGGTACAGGTCGCGGAGCGCGGCCAGCAGCCAGACGAGGTAGGTGTTCGCGGAGAGCTGCTCCAGTAGCTCGTAGCGGTCGGCCTGGCCCCTGCCGTTAGTCCACGAGCACCAGCCGGCGTAGCTGGCGTCGAGCAGCCGGTCGAGGTCGAGGTGCTCGTGGCGCGCCGGCTCGGCGTGGTGCGTGTGCGAACTGACGGCGGGGAGTTCGTGGAGGTGCCGGCGCAGTGCGTCGCGATCCATGGGATCCTCCCCCGGGTCACACCAGCTCCGCGATCCGGGTGGCCATGCGGGCCCCCGCCTCCCGGTAGGTCTCGGTGGTCAGGACCAACTCGCGCACCAACGAGAACGGCGATTCGATCGCCAGAGCCGGGATGCCGATCTCGGCCCGGACGTACGAGCAGAAGCTCGGGGTCGACCATCGGGTCGGCCAGTCGGCCACCCGCGCAAACGGCTGCCCCGCCAGTTGCGGCGTGAGGGATTCCTCGAGCGCGTTGGCCCAGGTGATGGCCTCGCAGTGTGGCTCGCACTGCCGGTCGGGTCCCAGGACCAGCGTGTACAGGCCTCCCGCCTCGCAGGCGCCAGGGGCGTGGAAATCGAGACACAGCAGTGGCCGGCACCGGTACTGCCACCGCAGCAGGTCCTGGGCGATCACAAGCGCCTCGTGGCGCATCGGCGTCCGACCCCAGGCGCGGTTGAGATCGTACGGGAAGCTGTCCTTGCCGTAGTCGCCCGCCTCGATCCCGTCGATGTTCGCGAGCGGCACGCCCCAGATGAGCGGGGCGTCCTCGCCCAGCTCGGCCATCCGTCGCAGGAAGCCGTCGAGGACCCAGGAGCCGGGCGTCTCGCCCGAGTGTTGCCGCGCGATCACGTACAGGCCCGGGCGGTCGCCCCCCTTCGCGCCGTAGGAGTTGCTGATCCGGTGGATCGGCCTGCCGGCCTGGCTGACGCCGATCGCGTCGAGCGTCCAGGCCCCGCCGCCGCTCGCCGCGAGGCTCTCCAGCTCCACCCGGCCGTAGGGGTAGCAGAGCGCGACCTCCAGGATCGTCGCCGGGTGCTCGACCGTCCACCGGGCCGCGCGGCGTCCATCGGGCGTCTCGAGCACCTCGGGCGCCGGGAGCCGTTGCCACTCGCCGCCCGACGCCCGCAGCACGGGACGGAGGTTCTGCAGCCGCGTGGCGCCCAGGAGGGTGTCGATGTGGCGGAGCACCAGGTAGAGGGGCTTGTCCTCGGGCTCGTAGGCCGCCCCGATCGTCTCGACCCGGAAGCAGAACCACAGGGCCTCGGGTCCGCCGTGGGGGTGGGCGGTGAAGCTGACCTCCGTGTGATCCGACCGCTCATCGACGGCGAAGTCCGCCACATTGCCGAAGGCGACGTCCGAGACCACCTGCACGCTCATCGGCTCCTCCCCTTCCCGGTGCCGCCGCTCCCCGTGCAGTCCCCCGCTCGCTTTCGCGCCCCCCGCGGGATCCCCTCCGCGCCGAAGCGCGCGCGGGAGGCGATCAGCGCCCGTACGCGACCGTGGCTTGCCGCAGGAGCCGGAGCGGCGCGGAGCGGATCGGGCGCGCATCGAGGGGCTCGCCCCCGGCGAGCCGGATCCCCGCCGCCAAGCCGGCATCGACCGGCACGCCCAGCACGCGCTGCAGCAGGCCGAGAAGCTGGCCCGCGCTGGGAGGAACCGTCCACTCGGCGCTCGGGAGGGCCGGTCCGACCTTGGCCTCGGCCGCGGGGGGGGCCGTCGGCGTCGCGAGCGGGGTCTCCGGCAGCGCTTCCGCCGCCCGGAGCGAGGCTGCGGGCTGTTGCGCGAGGGCCTCCGCCGCGCGGGAGGTGAGGGCGCGGGCCACGAAGGGCATCGTCTGCTCGGGGGGGAGGAGGCTGCCCAGGTAGGCGCCGAAGTCGGGACCGCTGACGCCGGACGGCAGGAAGAGGGGGCTCCCTCGTTGCAGGCGCCCCTGCTGTGTCCGCGTCTGCTCCTCCGAGTAGCGGCGCACCGCCAGAGGAGCGACGGCCCCGAGGTCCATCGCGCACCCCCTCGCCGAAGCCCACCGAAACGCCCGCAAGCGCGAGGCTCCGCGCCCGTTGTGGCATAGAGCATGTGGGTCGGCGCCGGCTCGTTCCTTGGCGGATCCGAACCACCCGGATTATACTGGAGTTGTGGATCGCGTCACAAGGAAACGGCGCCCTCGTGGGGCCTCCGGGCGGCGCGGTTCCCTGTTCGCTATGGGAGGCGACTTTGGTCCGCTCTGTGATCCTGTGCGTTGTCGCGTGCGCACTCGCCCAAGCCGCCTGGGCCGAGCCCTCATCCGCACCGCAATACCCCATCGTGCTGGGCTGGCATCAGATCGTGGAAGACGGCCAGCCCATCGAGCCGGCCATGCCTGTCACCCATCTCGGGGAGTTCGAGGGCGTGCTCCGCTGGCTGCGCGACAACGGCGTGCGTACGCTGACCATGGCCGAGTACTGCGAGGCGGTCCGTAGCGGCTCGCCCCCGCGCGATGCGGTCCTCCTGACCGTGGACGACGGCTACCAGAGCGTCTACACGGAGATGTACCCGCTCCTCCGGCGCTACAACATGCACCTGACCGCCTTCGTCATCACCGATCGGGTCGGTCAGCAGAACACGGTCAACCCGCACCAACCGTGGCTCAACTGGGACCAGTGCCGCGAGATGGCGGCCAGCGGCCTGGTCGACATCGAGGCCCACGCCGCCCGCAGCCACCAGCAGATCAAGGGCAAGGCCGGCCGAGGCTCCGCGATGGGCCCGTGGCTCACCACCCGCCTCTACGACCCCAAGGCCAAGAGCCTCGAGAGCGAGGCCGCCTACCAGAAGCGCGTCCGCGAGGAGTTCGTCCGCGTCCGTCAGCGCCTCGCCGAGGAACTCGGCCATGCGCCGCGCTCCTTCTGCTGGCCGTACGGGGTCACCAACGAGTTCGCGCGCACCGCGTGCCGGGAGGCCGGGTTCGAGGTCAGCTTCACGCTCAAGGCGGTCTCGACCGACCCCACGTGCCGGCGGCGCTACCACTGCCCCGAAGAGAAGGAACTCGCCTTCTCCCTGATGGAGACCCACCCGGGCGCGGTGCCCGCGACGGGGGAGTCGCAGACGGAGTCGCGGCCGGCGGCCGACTCGCGTGGGGAGCCGTACGCTTCTCCGACGAAGGCCGTGCTGCCCTCCGTCGGAGGCGGGGCCTGGCCCAAGCCCGTCGCTTCGGTCCTGCTCGCGGCCGTCGGGGCCGCGCTCGTCTGGGGGGTCCTGTACGTTCTGCTGTTCCGTGACGGCGATTGAGGGCCGGCTCACGCGGGCCTGCCACGGGCGCCGCACGAGCGCACGGAAGGAAGGGTCCCGCCATGCTGCACAACTTCCACAGCCACTCCACCCTCTCCGACGGCTGCCTGACCCCGATGGAGCTGATGCGGCGGTTCGATGCAGGCGGCTACGCCACGCTCGCGGTGACCGATCACGTGGCCGCCGCGACCCTCGCCCGCGTGGTGGAGGAGTGCGCGCGTGATGCCGAGCTGGCGAACCTCTACCTCAGCATCGACGTGCTCGTCGGTGTCGAGATCACCCACGCTCCGCCGGAGTGTATCCCCACGCTGGCGCGCCGCGCGCGCGAGGCGGGCGCTCAGATCGTGCTCGTCCACGGCGAGACCATCGTGGAGCCGACCCTCGAGGGCACCAACGCGGCGGCGGCCGGATGCCCCGATGTCGACATCTTGGCCCATCCCGGCCTCATCACGCGAGAGGTGGCGGCACGGGCGAGAGAGAATGGCGTGTTGCTGGAGATCAGCGCGCGGAGCGGCCACTGCCTCACCAACGGCCATGTGGCGCGGATCGCGGCCGAGACGGGCGCCTCCGTGATCTTCGGCATCGACGCGCATGGGCCCGACGGGGTCTTGAGCCGGGAGATGCGTGACCGGGTGCTCGTGGGCGCGGGACTGAGCGAGGAGCAGGTCCGGATGGCCGCCGAGACCGCCCCTCGTGAGCTGCGCGAGCGCCTCAAGCGGTAAGAGGCCGGTACCGTCGTGGGACGGCGGGCACGTTGCCGATGCGGTTCGGAGGAGACACATGGCGCGCCGCAAGAAGCTGGAGCTTATCGCGTACACCCCCGATGCGCGGCAGCGTGGCCTCTACGAGGAAGCGCTCGGCGAGGACGGATTCTCGGTGACGGTGTGCTCCTCCGTCTCCAAACTCAAGGAGGCGCCCGTCGCCGCCGACGCGCTGGCCCTGATCGACACCACCTCGAAGCCTGCCGACGGCATCAAGGCCGTTCGCATGCTGCGCCGTGACTTCCCGAGCATGATGATCGTCGCGACGGGCGCCGCCGCCGAGGAGGACACGGCGGCCTCGGCTCGGCGCGCGGGCGCCGACCTGTTCATCCCGCTGATCGCCGAGTGCGCGCTCGCCGACCTGCTCCGCGTGATCTACACCGGCAGACTGGCCGAGCGCCAGCGCGACGAGGCCCTCGCGCGCGTGCGCGTGCTTCAGACCCAGCTCGAGAACGCCGGGTTCGTCGATCCGCTCACCGGCGCCTTCGACGAGCGCTTCCTCCGCATGCGTCTGACCGAGGAGATCTCGCGCGCCACGCGCTACGGCAGGGACCTCTCGCTCGTCATGGTCGATGTCGACCACTACACCCGGTTCGTCGAGACCGAGGGAGAGAAGTTCGGCAACTTCCTGCTCCGCCAGGCCTACTCGGTGATCCGGTGGTCGACGCGGCCCTCCGACTGCATCGGCCGGGCCGAGGACGACAAGTTCCTCGTGATCTTGCCCGAGGCCGATCTCGACGCCGCGCTCCGCGCCTCGGAGAAGATCCGGCTCGGGATCGCCGACTGCCACTTCGCCACCAGCGGCGAGGCATCGGCCGACCCGGTGACCGTGAGCGTCGGGGTCGCCGTGTTCCAGAGCGGGATGACCACTCCCGACGACATGCTCCGCGCCGCGGAGGCCGCGCTCTACCAGGCCAAGGTGCGCGGCAAGAACATGGTCTGCTCGTAGACCGCCCGTCCGACGCGGCCCGGACGGGCCGCGCGGTACGGAGTCGGGCACGTACGCCCGGGTGAAGGAGCTGTTACCCATGCCGGATGGCTGGGACACCACGGGCGAGGACGGGCTGGACCCCCGCGAGAGGGCCCTCCGCCACTTCGAGTCTGAGATCCGCGAGGCCCGCGAGCAGGGCGACTCCCAGCGGGAGGCGCGCGCCCATGCCGGGCTGGGCTCCATCTTCGCCGACCAGGGCCGGCTCGACCGCGCCGCCGAGGAGTTCCGCGCCTGCCTGTTCTCGGCCCGCGAGGGCGGGGACCGCGAGGGCGTCGCCTGGTCGCTGTTCCACCTCGGCCGCATCCACGGCCACAGCGGGAGCTTGCGCGACGGCCTCCACTTCCTCCGCGAGTCGCACATCGAGTGGGACGCTCTCGGCCATGCCCACGGGCTGATCCAGGCGGAGATGCTCTCCGCCCAGTTCGAAGCGGAACTGGGTCGACGCGGCGAGGCGTTGGAGTTGCTCACCCGAGCACTCGAGCGCGCCTCGGCCGCCGGCGAGCCGGAGACCGAATGCCGCGTCCTGCGCTCGATGGCCGAGATGTACGCGCAGCAGGGGCGCTGGCGCGCCTGCGCGCAGACCCACCGCCGCAGCATCCCGCTGCTCCACGACCTCGGCAACACGCGCGAGGAGGCGCACGCCTGCTGGGGGCTGGCCTCGGCGCTGTTCGAGGCAGGCGATGTCGAGGAGGGCCGCCGGGCCGCGGAGTCGGCACGGAGCCTCTTCCGCTCGTGCGACGACGCCCACTCCGAGGCCTCCGTCTGTGCCGCCCTGGCGATGGCTCTCGTCGAGACCACCTCGGCCGCAGCCGGCATCGAGAGCGGCGCCGAGGCTCTGCGACTGATGGAGGAGGCCGGCGACCGCGTCGGCCAGGCCCGGATGCACGCATGGCTCGCCGAGCAGCACGAGGACGCCGGGAGCTGGCTCATCGCGCTCGACCACGCCGGGAAGGCGGTCCGCCTCGCCGGCGAGCTGGGACTCGAGGAGCAGCAGTGCCGGTACCTGCGGCTCGCCGCGGGGATCGAGGAGAACCTGGGCGACGCGGAGGCCGCCGAGCGCAGCTACCGCCGCGCCGCCGAGGTCGCCCACGAGGCCGGGCTCGCCCGCGAGGCCGCCGAGGCACGGGCTCTGCTGGGCGGCACACAGCTCGGCGCGGGGCGCACAGAGGATGGCGTGGCTGAGTGCCAGCGCGCGCTGCACCTGTTGCGGGCCCAGCCGAACCAGCGACTCCTCGCGCGCACTCTCTACGCGACCGGCGCCGCCTACTACCGCCTGGGCCGGCTCACCGAAGCCGAGCGCTACCACCGCGAGCAGTTGGCCGTGGTCGATGCCTCGCGCGACGCGGCCGGACAGGACCGCGCGCTGGAGGCGCTCGCACAGGCCGTCGCCGACCAGGAGCGCCTGGACGATGCCCGCGCGCTGGCCGAGACGCGCCTCTCGCTTGCCCGCGCGCACGGCAACCGCCGTGCGGAGCTGGCCAGCCTCTGGGTGCTCGCCGATATCGCGCGTCGTCTGGAAGACGGTCGCGAACTACTCCGCCGGGCCAGCGAGCTGGAGACCTCGGCCGAGGCGTACGGCCAGGCGGCCGTGGTGCTCGAGGCGCGCGAGGCGAAGGCAGGCGCCCTGCTCCTGCTCCGGCGCCTGCCCGAGGCCGCCGAGCTGCTCGCGAGCTGGATCGAGGAAGCCCGGGACGTGCCCGGCACGCAGCTCGGGCCCTGGACCATGACGCTCGCGATCACCTACGAGCAGATCGGCGACACCGCCGCAGCCGCGCGCCTGTGGGAGGGGCTCCTCCCGTCACTGCGGGCCGAAGGCGACACGGAACTGGTCGTGCGCGCGCTCCGCTGCCTGCAGGCTGAGGCGGCCGATCGGGGCGATTCCACCGAGGCGGAGCGGCTTGCGGAGGACCTGCGGAGCGCGGCGCACGCCGCGGGCGACCGGAGCGCCGAGGCCGCCGCCCTGGAGGCTCTCGCCCGCTGCCATCGGCTGCGCGGCCGGCCCGTACGGGCGCTCCTGGCCCGACTCCGGGCCCGACGGATCGGCAGTGCTCGGCCGCCCGAGAGCGATGTCGGCGATCACGACGGCGACTAGAAGGGAACACGGAGGTCCCGCGGAATATCCGAGACATAAGGGGTATGGGACCCCCCGCGTGAGCGACCAAAGCAACTGACCGGATGGCCCATGGCCGGCGAACCGAGCACATGCGCGCCATCGAGGTATGGGAGCCGAGATGCTGGAGCCGACCGCACGAGTGTGCGAGCCCTCCCGAAAACGCCTGTCCGCCGAGACGCCCGCCCGGCCGGCGCCTCGTGAGCCCCGGCGCCTCGCCCGTGCGCAGTTCTGCCCGGCGCCGTCGGCCCTTGACCTGCAGGGATCGGGCGGCGACCGGATGCGGCCCGCCGGCGATGCCGCGCCGCGCAACACCCAGGACGAGACCCGTTGGCGCCTCGAGCCCGAGGCCCAGGGAGGGCATGAGACGGTTCTCGTGGTCGAGGACGAGCAACTCGTGCGCGACCTTGTGCGAGAGATGCTCTCGATGCACGGCTACAACGTGCTGGTGGCCGAGTCGCCGCAACATGCGCTCGATGTCGCGCTCTCGGGTGACGACCACATCGACCTGCTCCTGGCCGATGTCGTGATGCCGCAGATGAGCGGGCTGGAACTGTGGGAGCGCGCCGCGCCGCACCGGCCCGACATGCGCGTGCTGTTCATGTCGGGCTACGCCGACAACGTGGTCTCGCGCCGTCGGGGCGGGATGGGCAAGCTTCCGCTCCTCGAGAAGCCGTTCACCATCCAGGCGCTCGCGCAGGCCGTGCGCAACGTACTGGACACCGACGGCTGATCCCCGACACCGCGTGACCGGCGCCCCGTGAGGGGCGCTTTCTCTTGTACGGCCTTCGCCCGCGAAGGGAGGTGCATGATGTCCGATCGCGAGCGCATTCGCCTCACCTCACTCGCACAGGCCGCCGGCTGAGCGGCCAAGCTCAGTCCTTCGGACCTCGGGCAGGTTCTGTCCGGGCTCACCCAACCGACCGACCCCAACGTGCTCGTGGGCGCCGGCACTGCCGACGACGCGGGCGTCTACCGCCTCTCGCCGGAGCTGGCGCTCGTCCAGACCGTGGACATCATCACCCCCGTGGTCGATGAGCCGCGGGCCTACGGTGCGATCGCGGCGGCCAACTCGATCAGCGACATCTACGCGATGGGCGCCACGCCCCTCTGCGCGCTGAACGTCGTCTGCTTCCCCTCCGACTGCCTGCCGCTCGACGTTCTCGCGGAGATCCTCGAGGGGGCCGCGGCGGTGCAGGAGCAGGCCGGCATCCCGACCATCGGCGGCCATACCATCCGCGATCAGGAGCCCAAGTTCGGGCTGTGCGTCACCGGGACGGCACGGCCGGATCGGGTCTGGACGAACGCCGGCGCGCGCGCGGGGGACCGGCTGGTGCTGACCAAGCCGCTCGGCGTGGGTGTGATCACGACCGCCGCCATGAGCGACAAGGCGCCGGCCGAGGTGCTCGCCGCGGCGATCGCCTCGATGGCGACCCTCAACCGGCACGCGGCCGAGGCGGCCAAGGGGTTCCCGATCCATGCCTGCACCGACGTGACCGGCTTCGGCCTGCTCGGCCACCTTCGCGAGATGGTCGACGGGGCGGGGGTCTCGGTGCGGCTCCACGCGGCGCGGGTGCCCGTTCTGCCGGGCGCGCGGGAGCTGGCGGAGGCCGACCTGTTCCCCGGTGGCGCCTACCGCAACCGAGAGTCGGTCGAGGCGGTCACCGCCTGGCCCGACGGGCTCACCGCCGCCGAGGCGCTGCTCCTGTGCGACCCGCAGACCTCGGGCGGGCTGCTGTTCAGCGTATCCCCCGACGCGGCCGATGCATTGGTGGCATCGCTCGACTCCCACGGCGTCTCCGCCTGGGAGATCGGCGAGGTTGCCGCGCGCGGCCCGGAGGCGATCGAGGTCCTGCGCTGAGGCGTGGGGCCCACCTGCGAAGGGGTGTTCCCGCGTGCGCTGCTTCCCGACGCTCCTGCTCTCCGCCCTGACCGCGCTCGGAGGCCTCGCAGGGGCCCAGCCCGTTGGCGACGGGGGCGAGGTCCGCGATCTGCTCGAGCGAACCGGCGCCGTGCCGCCGGCAGCCGTGCCCGCGACGCCCGCCCCCGAGCTGGAACTGGTCTCCTCCACGCAGGACTGGGCGCGGCTCACGCCCGACCTCTCCTGCCACACGCTCACGCCGCTTCGGATCGGCGATCGGCTCTACGCGACCGGCCTCGGCGCGCACGCGGCCGGCGCCGCCCACTTCGCGTTGCGGCGGCCCTTCGCGCGTTTCGTCGCCGAGGTGGGGATCGACAACAACGCCGACACCGGCGGGGTACGCGGAAGCGCCGTCTTCGCAGTCGTGGGCGATGGCGCGGAACTCGCACGGACGGGGGTCTGCCGCGGGGGGGAGGCCCCGGTGGCCGTCGAGGTCGACCTCACCGGGGTCCGCGCGCTGACGCTGGCGGTCGAGGATGCCGGAGACGGGATCTCCTACGACCAGGCCGACTGGGGCGACGCTCGGCTTGTCGCCGAGGACGGCACGAGCGTGCGCCTCGCGGACATCGTTCGGCAGTCGTCCGCCTATGGCAGCCCGCTTCTGCGGCAGGATCGGCTCCCCGCGAGCTTCGTTTACGGCGGACGGCCGTCGCCCGAGCTGCTCGGCGACTGGGAGTGCACGCGCCTGCCGGCTGAGTCGGGCAACGGGCGCACGGCCTTTCGGTCGCGTTGGACGGAGCCCGGCGGCGGGCTTGTGGCCGAGCTGCGGGTCGAGTTGCTCGACGGGTTCGATGCCGCCGAGCTGACATGGATCTTCGAGAACACCGGGCCGGCGCCATCGCTCGAGCTGACCGCCGTGCTGCCGCTCGATCTGGATCTCGGGGCCCTGGGTGAGCGGACCCGGCTGCTCTCCGAGGCCGGCGGGCTGAACGGCGCCTTCGGGCAGCCTGGGCTCGGCTTCGGGCTCCGCGAGGGCCCCGTGACCGAGACGACTCTCTCCGGCGCGGGCGGCCGCTCATCGGCGCGCGATCTGCCGTTCCTCGCCATCCACGACGCCCCGTCCTCGTCCGGCCTCGCCATCGGTGTGGGCTGGTCCGGTCAGTGGCAAGCCTCGGTCGCCCGCGGCGAGGCTCCAAGCTCCTACGATCTGTCGATCGGCATGCCGGGTACGCGGATCTCTCTCGCCCCGGGCGAGCGGATCACCACCCCGAGGGTCCTGGTCGCCTCCTACGGCGGCACGCGGGCCGAGGGCGGCAACCTCATGCGGCGGATCATCCGCGCGCGCTACGCGCCGGCGCTCGCGGGCGCTCCCACCGTGCCGCCGGTGTCGTGGAGTTCGTGGTTCGTGCTCGGGAACGGGATCAGTGAGGAACTCCTCCGGCGCGAGGCCGACGTGGCGGCCGGCCTCGGGATCGAGTACTTCTGCATCGATGCCGGCTGGTTCGACGGCGACTTCCCGGACGGGGTCGGCAACTGGACCGTCAACACCGACAAGTTCCCCCGCGGCCTCGGCCCTATCGGCGAGCACGTGCGGGCGCGGGGGATGCAGCTCGGCCTGTGGTTCGAGCCCGAGCGCGCGGCGCCCGGTACGCGCCTCGTCCGTGAGCACCCGGAGTGGGTACACAACGACCTCGTCGATCTCGGCCGACCCGAGGCACGGGAGTGGATCTTCGAGATGATGTCCCGGCACATCCGCGAGGGTGGGGTGCGGTGGATCCGCTTCGACTGCAACATCGACCCGCTCGGAGCCTGGGACGCAATGGATGGCCCCGACCGCCGCGGGATCGCGCAGATCCGCCACATCGAGGGCCTCTACGAGCTGCTCGACCGGCTCATGGCCGAGTTCCCCGATCTTCTGATCGAGGGCTGCGCGAGCGGCGGGCTCCGGATCGACCTTGGCACGATCCGGCGCGCCCACACCTTCTGGAAGAGCGACCAGACCGCTCTGCTCCCCGTGCTGCGGTTCCACGAGACCGCGGCCAACACATTCCTCCCCGGGGGGCTGCTGAACGTGAACCTGCTGCAGGTCGGGAGCGCGTTCGACCTGCGGAGCCTGTTCGCCGGTCCCCTCGGCTTCGGCTGCGTCTGGAGCACGCTCTCGGAGGAGCAGCGCGCGCTGGTTCGCGATGAGATCGCGATCTACCGGCAGCTCCGGCGCCTGCTCGACGCCGACTACACCCCGCTGTTCGCGGCCTCACAGGGGGAGGAGGGGTGGTGCGGCTGGCAGTTCCACGATCCCGTGCGCGGCGAGGGGTGCGTCGTGGCGCTTCGGCCGCGCGGTTCCGCCTACAGCCGCGCCGACCTGCGCCTGTGCGGGCTCGAGGCCGAGGGGCGGTACCGCCTCCGCGAGCTGGGCGGCGCGGGCGGCGAGCCCCAGCTCCATACGGGGGCGGAGCTGGGCGAGGGCTGGAGCGTCGAACTCGACGCGCCGGAGTCGGGCCGCGTCTTCCTCTACGAGCGGGTCACTCCGTAGGCTCGAAGCGGTCGCCCCAACGGCTCCGGAGGTACTCCCGCATCTTGGACTCGCGGCCGCGCTCCGAGGGCTCGTAGAAGCGCGCCTCGCGGAGCGCCTCGGGGAGATACTCCTGCGCGACGAAGGCGCCGGGGTGCGCGTGCGGGTACTCGTAGCCCACACCGAGGCCATCCCGCCGCTGCGCCTCATGGCGCACATCCATCAGGTGCGCCGGCACTTGAACCGAACCGGCCTGGCGGACGGCCTCGCGTGCCGCCGCGACCGCCTCGTACGCCCGGTTCGACTTGGGCGCGCAGGCGAGGAAGACGGTCGCCTGCGCCAAGGGGATCTGGCCCTCGGGCATCCCCACGAACTGGACCGCCTGGGCGGCGGCCTGGGCGACGACGATCCCCATCGGCTCCGCGTTGCCGACATCCTCGGCCGCGGCGATGACCATCCGGCGGGCGATGAACAGCGGATCCTCGCCGGCCTCGAGCATGTACCCGAGCCAGAACAGCGCCGCGTCGGGATCGGAGCCGCGGATCGACTTGATGTACGCCGAGATCACGTCGTAGTGGGTCTGGCCCTCGCGGTCGTACAGCACGAGACGCTGCTGCGTCGCCTCGCGGGCCCTCTCCTCCGTGATCCGCAGCACGCCCTCGGGATCGCGGTCGGCGAGGAAGGCGGCCTGCTCGAGCGCGTTGAGCGCGCGCCGCGCATCACCGTTGGCCGCCCGAGCGAGCAGTTCGAGCGCGGCCGGGTCCAGCTCCGCCCGCATCCCGCCCAGGCCGCGCGTCTCGTCGCCCAGCGCGCGCAGCAGGAGCTGCCGGAGATCCTCCGGCTCGAGCGGGCGCAGCCGGAGCACGAGACAGCGGGAGAGCAGCGCCGCGTTCACCTCGAAGTAGGGGTTCTCGGTGGTCGCGCCGATCAGCGTGAAGGTGCCGTCCTCAACGGGCGGGAGGAAGCTGTCCTGCTGCGCCTTGTTCAGCCGATGGATCTCGTCGCAGAAGACGATCGCGCCCCGACCGTACAGCCGGCGCTCGTCGCGGGCGGTCTCGGCTGCCTCTCGGATCGCGCGGACGCCCGAGGAGGTGGCGGAGAACTCGAGGAAGCGGCGCTGCGACTGCAGCGCGATGACGCGCGCGAGGGTGGACTTGCCGCAGCCGGCGGGGCCGTGGAGGATCAGGCTGGGAACTCGGTCTCCCTCGATCGCGGTTCGGAGCGAAGCACCGGGCCCCAGCAGGTGCTCCTGGCCTACGAGGTCCTCGACGCGGGTGGGGCGCATGCGGCTGGCGAGGGGGGCGTGCCGCGCGCCGTCCGGCTGGTCGAACAGATCCATGGGCCCATCCGCTCGGGCAGGCGAGTGCCGTGGCTCTTCAGTGGCAAGGGCCGCTGCTACCGTGTGCCCGGCTTTCTACGAACCCAAGTCTAAGGTGGTAGCCGTATCGTCCGTCTTTGCGCTTCCCTCGGGGGGCTTCCGCGAGGACGGCGAGGAACAGCCCCTAGCTCGGGATGTTGGCTCGAGGAAACCTGCAAGGCCAAACACGCGTAGCGCAGCTTGCTTGCCGCTCCCAGTATACACTGCGGGGGCCTCCGCCGAACCCGGCGAATCGCGCGGCCGCGTCCGCGTCCGGTCCGTCGAGGAGCCGAATCCTCCGATGGCGTCCGGCCTTCAGCCCACCACGACGACCCGGTGAGCCATCGGCCGGGCCTGGACGTTGGTACCCTGCAACTCCGCAACTCCCGGAGCGATCCCGGGAACGACGAGATCCGTGACGGATGGGCGATGGAAGAGGCACTTCTGCGAGATTCGCGACGGGAGATCGACCGGCTCAACCTCGCGCGGCTGCGGCTGGCCGCGTACTTCGTCGCCGTGCTCGAGCTGGTGCTCGCGGCGCTCGACGTGGTGCTGCTGCACAGCGTGCTGCTCGGAGCACTGGCCGAGTGGGGCGTCACCGCCCCGGGGAACCCCGATCTCCTGCTGACCGGGCTCCGCGTCACGCTCGTCCTGCTCTCCGTGCTCTACCTGGGGGCCACGCGCGACCTCCCGCCACCGGAGCGGGTCGCGCGACGACACCTCGTGGCCGGCTGGCTCTACGTCTGCCTCGGCCTCGTGGCCGTCGCCCTCACCTCGGCCCTCAGCCGCCCCCTGCGGGCCGGCGTCGATCCGTTCGTGGTGGCCATCCTCGGTGTGGCGACGGTCGCCTACCTCCCCACCCTCCAGTGCGTGGTGCTCCTCCCCCTGGCCTGGCTGGCGCAGCTTGGCATGTTCGCCCGCCTCGGGCGGCAGTGGGGTGGCGTCTACGACGACATCATGGTCCGCGACCTGGCCGGCTCGCTTCTGATCACGGTGGTCGCGATGGCGGTCTCCCGCCTGCTCTACGCCAACCGGCTGCGCGAGTTCGAGCAGGTGAGCATCATCGAGCAGCAGCGCGTGGCGCTCGAGGAGGCCAACCGGGAGCTGCTCGCCCACAACCGAAGCCTCGAGTCCATGGCGCGGTGCGACGCGCTCACCGGAGTCCCCAACCGGCGCGCCTTCGAGGAGCACGTCGAGCACGAGTGGCTGCGGGCCGCGCGCGACCAGTCGGTGCTGACCGTGCTCGTCATCGACATCGACCGGTTCGAGGCCTACAACGACCGCTACGGCCGCCAGGCCGGCGACGACTGCCTGGCCCGCGTCGCCCGCGAGGTCGGCAACTGCGTCCATCGTCCGGGCGATCTCATCGCGCGGGTCGGCGGCGAGGAGTTCGCCGCGGTCCTGGCCGATACCGACTGCGATGGCGCGCGCACCGTCAGCCGCCGGATCCTCACGGCCGTCCGTCGGCTCGAGATCGAGCACGCCGACGCCCCGGGGGGCGTACTGACGGTCAGCGTCGGCGCCGCGACGCGCGAGTCGCTCCGGCAGGCGAGCTGGCGCGACCTCTTCGAGGAGGCCGATGCCGCGATGCACGCGGCCAAGCGCCTGGGCGGCGATCGCTGGAGTCCCTCGGAGCGCGACGGGCGGGCGCGGTAGCGCGGAGGGCTACCCCAGCGTCTGCTGCTGCTCCGCCAGCCCCTGCAGCAGCGTCGCGTTCTCCTGGAGCCACGTGGTGTGCTCCTCGAGCATCCCCGCCGCCGAGTCCATGTTGCCCGAGAGCACCGAGGGATCGCGGGTCAGCAGCGCCTGGTCGCGCAGCAGGGCGAGCTGCTGCTCCAGCCGCGTGATCTCCGACTTCACCAGGTGGGCCCGCTCGCTGATCGCCTCGCGCGTCTTCGCGCGCTTCCGCAACGTCTCGAGCGTCGCCTCGCGCGAGCGGCGCATCGCGTCCCCCAGCTCCGCCTTGGCGAGTTCCTTCTCGATCGCCGCGATCTGCGGCAGCGGGTCGGTCTCCTTCCAGTCGTCGGAGTAGCGGGCGAACATCTCGGTGAGACCGAGCATCCGCGCGTAGACCTCGCGTAGCTCGGTCAGGTGGGTCGAGTAGGTCTCCAGGTCGGCCGGGTTGGCGCCCGCCTTCCGGGCGATCTCGAGGATCTCGTCACACTGCCGCTCGAACGCGCGGCTCCGGCTCTGGCTTCCCGACGACAGCGCCGAGACCATGGAGCCGAGCTTCGCCTCCTCCTCGCTCCCGGCGGCCTGCTTGAGCTGTGCGCGGACCGCGCGCTGGAAGCGCGGGCTGCTCGAGGTGTAGGCCAACAGCGCCAGCTCGCCTGCCGCGCCGATCAGCGCGAGCGGCGGCAGCGCGAGCGCGACGCTCGCGACCCCTACGCCGACGAGGTAGAGCCAGTTGAGCGGGATCCCGCCGAGGCCGCGCACCGGCACGCGCAGGTTGAACGCGGCCTTCACGAAGTCCCAGTACGACGGCTCCCATGATCCGTTCCGCACGCCCCCCACGTCTCTCACCCTTCCCGCGGCAGGTTGCGCCCCGACCCGTCCGCATGGATCGCCCGCAGCTCCGCGCGCGGGGTGCGCAGCACCTGGAAGAACGCGTCGCTCACCCGTGCGACGTGCTCGGCGAACGAGGGCCGCGACTGCGCGACCATCGCCGGCACCGAGGGGTCGGGCTGGGGCACGTCGACGAACTCATGGACGATGGTCCCGGGCGCGCCGCTCATCACCCAGACCCGGTCGCCCAGGAAGACGGCCTCGGCGATGCTGTGACTCACGAGGATGATCGTCGAGTCGACCTCGGCCCACAGGTCGACGATCAGATCCTGCATCTCGAGGCGCGTCGGCTCATCGAGCGCGCTGAACGGCTCATCCATCAGCAGGCACCGCGGTTTGAGCGCAAGGGCGCGCGCAAGGGCCACCCGCTGGCGCATCCCGCCCGACAGCTCGTGGGGGTACTTGCCCGCGTCGGCGTCGGTCAGCCGGACACGCCGCAGCCAGTGGCGGCCGATCTCGGCGATCTCGCGCCCGGAGAGGCCGAGCGCGCGCGCCTGCAGCTTGAGCCCGAATGTGATGTTGTCGAGCACCGTCCGGTTGGGGAAGCAGCTGTACTGCTGGAAGAGCATGCCCCGGTCGGCGCCGGGCCCCTGGATCGGCCTGCCGAGGAAGAGCGCCTCGCCCGCCGAGACCGGGATGTGCGTGTCGAAGCCCGCGACGATCTGCAGCACGGTGGACTTGCCGCAGCCGCTGGGCCCGACGACGGTGATGAACTCGCCCTTGCGATCGAGGTCGGAGACGGTCACGTTGAGGTCGGCGACCGCCACGAACGGCGGCTGCCCCGGCCGGCGGAACTCCTTGGTCACGTTGCGCAGGTCGAGGACGTCGGGGCGCGACGGGGTCGGTGTCTGCTCCATCTCACTCCGCCTCCAACGCCGCGCGGTAGGGGAACAGCCGGCGGCTGACGGCGATGCAGCCACGGTCGAGCAGCGCGCCCACGAGCATGATCGCCGCGACGGTCAGGTAGATCCGATCGACCAGGCCCTTGCGCTGGAAGATCGAGATCAGGTTGCCCACGCCGCCCATGCCCTCGCCACTGCTGATGACCTCGGCGAGCACGATGTAGGTCCAACCGATTCCGAGACACAGCCGCATCGCGTTGACGATGTCCGGCATGGCGATCGGCACCAGGACGCGGACGACCACCTGCCAGACGGTCGCCCCCTGGGTGTACGCACTGAGCACGTACTGGTGATCGACGGCGTTGACGTGCCGCACGACCAGCGGCAGGAGGTAGGCGAACGTCGCCACCGCGAGGAAGCCGACCTTCTGCTTCTCCTCCGTTCCCCACCAGGCGATCGTGAGCGGCACCAGCGCCGCGATCGGCAGGTACGCCAGGACCGTCGCGAGCAGGCTGAACGTCGCCCCGACACGGCTGAAGCTGCCCATCGCGATCCCCAGGGGCACCGCGATCAGGGCGGCCACCGCGAAGCCGGCCAGCACGCGGGCTAGGCTCACGACGATGTTGCGCATCAACGCGCTGTCGTTCCACAGGGATCCGAAGCTGCCCGCGACCTCGACCGGGCTGGGCAGGATCGTCGGCGAGATCCGGCGCGCCGAGGCCTCGTCGCCCGCCGTCAGCCACAGCCACCCCGCCAGGAGGGCCAGGAACGGGAGCGCCGACAGCAGCCCGCGCAACGTGGGCGAGAGACGCTCGCGGATGCGCAGCAACCGGGGCGCGCGGTGGCTACCCAGCGCGCCGTTGCCGAGGGCCGGGAGATCCGGCACCGAGTCCTCGCTCGCCGCGGGCGCGACGGTCTCCTCCTCGGGCTCCCGCACCGGGGGCTGCTCGCCCGCGCTCTCGTCGGTGAAGGCCATGGCGTCCCACCTCTCCTCATGGAAGGGCGCGCCGACCGTGGCCGGCGCGCCCCCTGGCTCCTCGTCCGCGGTACGACCGCCGGCTACTGCTCGAGCGGGAAGACCTGGATCTCGACCCGGCGGTTCATCGCCTGGTTCATCGGCTCGTTGGGGTCGGCCGGCTGGCTCCAGCCCTTGCCCTCACACTGGAACTTGTCCTTGTCGAACTTGAACTTGTCGACCAGGGCCTGCATGACGGCCTGGGCACGCTCCTCGGAGAGCTTCTGAACGCGCTCCTCCGGCACCTGGCCCTTCATCGAGCTGTCGGTGTGGCCGGTGACCTTGATCACCGCGCGGTCGAACTGGCCCGACAGCGTGCCGACGCGCTCCAGGGTGTCCGGGATCGAGGGGTCGTAGAGCTTGCCCTTGATCGGGTTGCCGGTGTCGTCGCGCGCCGTCTCCTGCAGGTTGGCGCTGTTGGGGAAGAAGTGGATCCGGATCGTCTGCGTCAGGATCGGGCTCTCGGCGACCTTGCCCCAGTCGGAGGGCGCGAACGTCGCGGTGTAGACATCCTGCTGGTCGGCGAACTTGCCCGCCTTCTCGAGCCCCTGGATCACCGAGAAGTCCATGACCTTGTCGAACGGGACCGGCTTCTCGATCTTGCCGAGTTCCTGGTACACGAAGTTGATCCGCTGCCAGGTGCGCTCGAAGTTGGACGCGTTGTTGGCGTTGAGGATGAACTGCTTGTTCTCGGCGAAGTTCGTCGAGTGGGCGTCCTGCAGCATCCCCTTGATGTCGTCGACCGGGAGGCCATAGCCCTCCGCGATCCACTGGCAGGCGCTCTCCTTGTAGGCCTCGTCGTTCTCCAGCCGCTGCATCGCGGTGAAGATGCCCTCGACGAGCCCCGCGATACACTCCGGGTGGTCCTTGGCGAAGTCGGCCCGCGCGGCCCAGACATCGGCGATGACCTTGCTCGCGTCCTGCGTGGAGGAGAGCAGCCAGGTGTCGGGGACCTTGTCGGTGATGTTGTAGATGTCCGGCGCCCAGCTCACGCAGGCGTCGATCGTCTTGTCGCTCACGAACGCCGCCGAGGCCTCGAACGCCGTCGCCGTGAACTTCGAGTTCACCTCCCGCGGCTGGATCCCCGCGCTCAGCAGCAGCGTGTTGAGGTAGTACTGCGACGGGCTGTTCTGCGCGTAGACGATTGTCTTGCCCTTGAGGTCGGCGACGGTCTTGATCGAGCTGCGCGCCACGATCCCGTCGCCGCCGTTCGACCAGTCGATCTGCTGGAACACGCGCGGCGCGGTGCGACTGTCCTTCATCAGCTCCGGCGCGAACAGCGCGATCATGTCGAGCGTGCCCCACAGAATGTGCGAGTCCCCCGAGGTGTAGGCCGAGCGGGCGATCATCGGGTCGTCGATCAGCTTCAGCTCCACCTTGAAGCCGTACTTCTTGTAGAAGTCGCTCTCCGTGTTGGGTGCGAAGCCGTGGTTGGCCGCGACGATCGGCAGCCAGCCGATCCACACGTTGATCGGGAAGACCACGGTCGGGTCCTCCTTGTTCCACTTGTAGTTGCTCGCGCCGGTGACGGGCGGCAGCTTCTCGGCCGGTACGTACTTGTACTCGCTGACCGTCGTGATCCCCGCACCGTCGGGGCTCTCGGCCTGCGGGGCGCCGCCGGCCAGCATCTCGCGGGCCTTCGCGAGGTCGATCTCCTTCGCCCCCTCCTGCCTCCCCTTCGGGAAGATCCGGTCGCGCATCAGGAAGACGCCCGCGCCGGCGATCACGAGGATCAGCAGCGTCACGACCAGCTTCCCGGCCTTGGTCAGACCCACCCCGGACTGCGATGCCATCCTAACCAATCCCTCCCCAGCGCCGTCGTTCCCCACCGTCCCGCTCCCCGACGGGAGCGATCCCCCTCCCGGACGATCCGGCAGGTCTGTCGTCGCGTGCGTCGGCAGGCCGCCGAACGACTGTCGCACCCTTCGGGGCGCGGCGAGGGAACTCCTGCGGCCCGGAGCCGTTCGACGGGCATGTGCGTCGTACACAGACGATCCCCCGCGCGGCGCCGGCCGCGCGGGGGATCGCGTACGCTGCTACTTGGCGGCCTCCGAGGGCTCCACGGGGGTCGGGTCGCTCGCCGACTTCACATGGACGTACTGCGGCTGTACCCCCCGCGCGGCGCGGATGCCCTGCCAGGCGGCGAGCGCCACGGCCCCCGCGACCCCGAGCACCAGCAGGCACAGCGCGAAACGAGACGTGCCGCGCGAGCCGCTCTCCGATCGCTTGGACATCCATCCACCTCGCTTCCATCGGCTCCGAGCGGCCGGGTCAATGCTCCTTGTGCGTGTCCTCCGCCGAAGGGCCGGGCGCCTCCCGCATGACCTGCTCCCCGGCCGCCGGGTTCAGCGAGGGGTCGGCCTGGGCCTCGACCTTGGTGACCTCGACCTTCTTCTCGGCCCTCTTGCAGCCGGCGGCAAGCCAGGCCGCGGCACAGACCACGAGCGCGAGCGCAATCAGGCGACGCATGTCGATACGTGTCCTTTCGTGACGCGGCCGAGCCCGGCTCACGGACGGAAGCAGAGCGCGTTGTCGGGCTGGACGGAGAGCAGGCACTTGCTCTGCGTCCACAGCGAGTTGCGGTTCATGGCCTTCGAGTGGCCGTCGATGAACGTGCAGTTCATCAGGTCGTTGTGGGTACCGAACGTGTACTGGCCGTTCGTCCCGTACACGTAGATCGTCGGGTACCACAGCGACGTCGCGATCTGGTTCTGGTAGAAGCGGTACCACAGGCAGCGACCCCAATTCGAGGTGTCGAAGCGTAGCTCGTAGAGCCAGACCGACTCCGCCGGACTGATGGCGTGGGCGCTCCGCCGCACGCGCTCCGTGCCGCTGTAGTAGTTGTTGTCGCTGATCCGGATCGGCCCCCAGGTCTGCGACTGGGCGAACGTGTTGCCGTAGCTCCAGAACGTCACCGCGCTGTAGCTGATCGGCGAGGCATCGTAGCCCACGTCGTACGGCGTCCGCGGGATCCCGTCGCTCGGGCAGACCCAGAGCTGCTTGTTCTTCACATACGGGTCCATCATGTTCTCGATGCCCCAGTAGGCATCGACCCCGGTGTTCCAGGGCGGGGTGCGCGGCGTGCTGTAGGCCGCCCCCGAGCCCGCCATCGCCTGGAACAGGAAGGGGAAGGTCTCGTCGTAGTCCTGCATGTACGAGAGGAACGCGGTGCCGACCTGCCGCGTGTTGGACAGGCAGCTCGTCTGGCGCGCTTTCTCGCGCGCCTTCGCGAAGACGGGGAAGAGGATGGCTGCGAGGATCGCGATGATCGCGATGACGACAAGTAGCTCGATCAGTGTGAATGCCCGTGGTCTTCTCACTGCGCGGTTCGCCTCCCATCGGAGACCGAGTCCGAGGAACGGTCCCGTCGATGTAGTCAGGGCATGACGCCCTCCGTGGTACGCGCTGGTCGCTCCGCACATCGGCCACACTGTCGGCTTCAAGAGCCGCCTCGGACCACCCCTCTCGCGGTGTGTCTTCCGGCAAGGCGGTCGACCCGCCAAACTATCTCACTCGGCATTTCCGTGTTTTGGACCAACAATCCTGCACGAAAAAGATGCCATTGGTGCGTACCGCAGGTAATGGCAGACAGGTGTTCGATCGCCGCCGCCGAGCCGCTCCGTTGCGGCGCCTCTGGGGGGCGCCGTCGGCCTCGACGACGGCCGGGCCTGCGAGCCTCACCGTTCCCGCCGGAGCCGGTCACGGGCGAGCCCCACGCGGGCCAGGGAGCGAGCGGCTGCGAACCGCCTACTCCACCCGGACCCGGAACCCACGCACGCTGACCTCGAGGTCCTCCCCCGGGCCGTGGACGCGGCGCTCCTCGCCCGGACGGAGGGCGAAGACGTTGTCCTCCGGGATCCGAGCCGTTCCGTCGCCCGCGCGGAGGCTGACCATCAGCGGGAAGGCGAGGCGGTCGCCCTCGTTGCGGAGCGAGATGCCCTCGGCGCCGCGCACGACGCGGATCGGCACGGGCGCGCCCTCCCACACCTCGGCGAAGAGCGGGCCCTCCGCCGCCGAGAGGAGGATGTCCTGCACGCGGTCGGCGCCGGCGTGGGGGTTCTCGACCGAGACCCGCAGCACGAAGGCGCCGAGCCCCGCGAGCGGCCAGCGGAGGTCGAGCGCGTGGGTCGTGCCGGCCGGCCCCAACTCGACGGTTGCGCCGGACTGGAACCGCACCGCGCCGGTCAGGTCGAGCAGCTCCGCCCGCACCGTCGCCGGCCCCGCGTCGTCGAGCCGGCTCGAGACGTGGATGCTTGCCTCGAACGCCTCGCGGCCGTGCCAGTCGAGTCCGTCGTAGCGGGCGCTCGCGACCACCGGACCATAGGCATGCCGGACGGCGCTGAACGCCGGCTTCGGCTGCAGGTCGTAGTCGAGCACGCAGGTGCACGATGTCGTCGGGTAGGCGTCGTTGAACTGCCAGATGATCGTCCCCGCGCACCGCCACTGCCGGCGGCGGGCCGCTTCGAGCGCGTACCGCAGGCCCTCGCACTGGAGGTACTGCGAGGCGACGACGAAGGCCTCGAGATCGCTCACCTCGCCGAACAGCGCGCGAACCTGCGGGGCGTTGATCCACCACGCGCCGCGCTGCATCCAGATCGGGTTAGCGCCGTCGGGCGGCCAGATCCGCTCGGGCGAGATCCACTTCCGCAGCGCCTCGGGGTTGGCCGCGCCCGGTGCGCCCATCTCGCTGTGAAGCAGCGCGTCGACGCCGTCGTAGAGCCGGTAGTGGCCGGTCGGCGCGTCGAAGGTCCACGGCCCGTGGACATCGTGCATCTCGCCGAGGCGATCGAGACTCGGGAACTCCATCGGGCCCGAGGCCGAGGTCGGGAAGTAGAAGCGGTCGGGGTCCAGCTCGCGCGCCACCTCGCCCAGCGCCTTCACGGTCGGGTGCTCGAGTGTGAGCGGCACGCCCTGATCGTCCATCAGCTCGTTGCCGCCGCTCCAGGCCGCGAGGCACGTGTAGG
This sequence comes from uncultured Armatimonadia bacterium, assembly GCA_964598695.1. Lineage (GTDB taxonomy): Bacteria > Armatimonadota > Zipacnadia > UBA1398 > UBA1398 > CAZRDB01. The sequence continues at coordinate 1,257 of CAZRDB010000026.1, read as the reverse complement.
GCCGGATCCGGCGCACGATCCCCCGCGCCTCGCGCACGGCGCCCGCGATGTAGCCCGCGTCGGTCGGCGGCCGGTTGTCGATCCCCGAGGACGACTGACAGAATTCCTGCCAGACGAGGATGCCGCACTCGTCGCAGGTCTCGTAGAAGTCCGGCCGCGGCAGGTGCGCCCCGCCCCACACCCGGAGGACGTTGGCGCGGCACTGCCGCGCCAGCTCCACGGTCGGGCGGTACTTGTCGCGGGCGAACCCGTGGAGGTTGTCGGGCGGCGCCCAGTTGAAGCCGGTGAGGTAGACGCGGCGGCCGTTCACGACCGGCGTGTACGGCAGCGAGGCCTCGGGAGCGGTCTCCGTCCGCTGCCAGAGGATCTCGCGGATCCCGACGCGCTGTCGCTTCTCGACCGGCTCGAGCCCTTCGGACTCGATCCGCAGGACGACCTCGTAGAGGGGCTGCTCGCCATAGCCGTTGGGCCACCACAGCTCCGGCTCGTCGATCCGGATCGGCACCTGCAGCTCACACTGGCCCGGCGCGAGGTACGACTCGCCCTCCGAGCGCGCGACCAACCCGCGCCCGCCGGGGGCCCAGACCTCGCCCACGACCTGCACGTACCGGTCGCGCTTCGAGCTGACGGCCCCCAGGAGAAGGAGGTCGGCCGCGCTGCGGTCCTCGGCGAGATCGACACGCCACCAGCAATCCTCGATCCGGATCCCCTGGTGGAGCACGAGCCGCACATCGCCGTAGATCCCGAGCGGCACGAGGCGGACGTTCCAGTCCCAGCCGTAGGCGAACCGGGGCTTCCAGCTCCGCACCTCGCTCGTGCGGCCGATCTGCCCCGGCTCGGACGGCGCAGCGTGAACCAGCACCAGCAAGCGGTTGGTCCCCGCCTGCAGTGCCTGGGTGGCGCTCAGCCAGAACGGGTCGCTGGCGCCCCGGTGCTCGCCGAGCTTCCGGCCGTTGAGCCACACGGTGCACTCGTAATCGACGGCGTCGAACTCGAGCCGGGCGTGGCGCCCCGCGGGATCGGGCGCCTCGAACTCGAGCCGGTAGAGCCAGTCGCGCGCGCTGGTCCACTCGTACGCGCGGCTGGTGAGATCCACGTACGGGTGCGGTCCGCCCTCGGCCCGCCAGACGTCGCTCGCGACATCGCCCGGCACGCGCGCCGGGTACTCGAGAGTGGGCGCCGGCTCCGCGTTCCAGGCCTGCTGGAAGACCGCCTCGTTCTGGGCGTACGGGCGTACCCGCCAGCCCTCGGTGAGGG
>CAZRDB010000025.1:0-36656 GCA_964598695.1 uncultured Armatimonadia bacterium | reverse complement strand
CGTAGTAGCCGGTGAAGAGCACGGGCGACGCATCGGGGGAGTCGATCTGCACCTGACGGAGGCCGGAGGCGGCCTCGATCTGCACCGTGCCGAAGTTGTAGCTCACGCTGTCGCCCGTGCCGGGCGCCGTACCGCCCCCGCCGCAGCCCGCAAGCACGCACGCGGCCGCAAGCCCCGACAGGAGGGCCAGGTGACACCATTGCATCGCGTCCACCTCCGCCGCTCAGCGCGCGCGGGAGGCTACGGCGTCGCGATCTACTGCTGGATCTCGAGGATCTGGCCAGTCTCGGCGTCGAGCACCACGCGCGCGGCGCCCACAGGCGCGAGGTTCTCCTGCGGGTCCGTCCCCCACACAGCGTCGAACGGCCCTTCCACGACAAGACTCCCGCCGCCGGAGCCGACAGCGGGGGAGCGGACGGCGGCAGCCGTCGCGCTCGAGGAGGACGCAAGCACCGACGAGACGCGTCCCGTCAGCGCGTCGAGCAGTACGAGCACCGATCTCACGCCGAGCGCGCTCGGGGTGCTCCAGACGAGCGGGCGGACCCCGCGGCCGAGGTCCTCCCGGACTCCATCGATCCGGTTCGCCTCGAACCGCACCCCGGCGAGGAAGGCGCCCGTGTCGGAGAGACCCTCCATCGTGACGGAGCCCCAGTCGGCCGGCAGGACCTCGACCGTGATCGCCCCGAGCAGGCCGCGCGGCCCCACCGCCACTACGGCCGCAGGACGCGCGGTCCCGAAGGGCGGGTTCGCTCCGCCATCCGAGCCCGCGGCGCCGATCAGCGACCGCAGCAGCGTCATGGACGGAAGCCAGTCGGGGCACAGATCCAGGCCGTCCGGCTCCCGCGTGACGTTGGTCTCGTGGCTGCCGTCCCGGTCGATCGTGAAGACGTCGTGCTCCGAACCGCTGCAGCGCACGAACGCGACCCGTCGTCCGTCAGGCGACCAGGCGGGGTTGTTGTCTCCCTCCAGACCCGTCGTGAGCTGCGTCTGCGAGCCGCCATCCGCGTCCATGGTCCACACGCGTCGGATGTCGCCGACACGGTCGCTCACGAAGGCGATCCTGGCGCCGTCCGGCGACCAGTCGGGCGAGTCGTCGATGCTCGTGTCGCTCGTGAGCGCCATCTGCGAGGTGCCGTCGACGTCCATCACGTAGACGTCCCAGTTGCCCGCGCGCATGGAGGCGAAGGCGATCTTGCGGCCGTCGGGCGACCACGCCGGGTTCGTCTCCAGCGAGGTGGGTCGGCTGGTCAGGTCCGCCGCGCCCGAACCGTCGGCGTTCATGACCCAGATGTCGAGGTCGCTCACGTTCTGGCGCACGAAGGCGATCCTCGTGCCATCGGGAGACCAGGCCGGCTGCCCATCGTCGTGGGGATCGTTGGTCAGGCGCACGATCCCCGTGCCGTTCGCGTTCATCGAGTAGATCTCGTAGTTGGCGCTCACATCGCACTCGAAAGCGACCTTGGTGCCGTCTGCCGAGTAGGCGGGCGTGTCCTCGACGTAGGGCCAGGTCGTGAGCCGCTGGTACTGCGTGCCGTCCACGTTGATCGCGCAGATGTCGCGCGCCGCGGTGCCGGGGCGCGTGCTCGCGAACACGAGTCGGCCGAACCCGTTCTCCGAGAGCCCCGTGATCCGCGCGCCGTAGTAGCCCGCGAAGACTGCGCTCGCGGCCGCAGGCGAGGGGATCGTCGCCCGCGTCAGGCCCGAGGCGCCCTCGATCCGCACCGTGCCGAGGTCGTAGCGCACACTGCCGCCCGTGGCGGGCGTGCCACCCCCACCACAGCCCGCAAGCACGCAGGCCGCAACGAGCCCAGAGACAAGGGCGAGCCCATGCCGCTGCATCGCTTCCACCTCCGCCGTTCTCTACGCGCGGAGGGCTGCGGCGTCGTGATCTACTGCTGGATCTCGAGGATCCGGCCGGTCTCGGCGTCGAGCACCACGCGCGCGGCGCCCACGGGCGCCAGGTTGCGGTCCGGGTCCTCGCCCCACGCGGCGTCGAACGGACCCTCCAGAACGAGCGAGCCCTCCTCGGTGCGGGTCGCGGCGCGCGCGGCGGCCGTGATGGTCGCGGTCGAGGAGGCGAGCACGGTCGAGATCCGCCCCGTCTGGGCGTTGAAGATGACGGTCGCCAGGCGGGTGCCGGTCGGGCTGGGCGTGCTCCAGACGCGCGGCGCGATGCCGCGCCCGCGGTCCTCGCGGACGGCATCGATCTGGGGCGCCTCGATGACGACGCCGGTCAGCACGATGCCGGTGTTCGCGAGGCCCTGCATGGAGACGTTCGACCACATGGTGGTGAGGACGTCGACGGTCGCCGCCTCGACAAGGCCGTCGCTGGTGAGTCCCAGGATGACAAGGGGGCGGGCCGTGCCGAACGGCGGCTCCGAGCCGCCGTCGGAGTGAACCCCGCCGATCAGGGAGCGGACGACGCCGGCCGACGGGACCCAGACAGGGGTCGCGCTGACCCCGTTCATGAGGGTGATGTTGCGCGGCTCGGTCGCCCCCACCGGCTGCACCACGATGTCCGCGCCGCGCTGGTATGCCAGGCGGGTCCCATCGGGGGAGAAGCACGGGACCGCGTCGCCGCTGGCGCCCGAACTGCGGGCCGTTTGGTCGCTCCCGTCGGCGTTCATCGTGTAGACATGGGGGATTCCCCCGACACGGGTGGAGGTGAAGGCGATCAGCTTGCCGTCCGGCGACCAAGCCGGGGCGCTGTCGACTCCCGCGTCCGTGGTCAGCATCATCGGGTAGCTGCCGTCGGCGTTCATCGCGCAGATGTCGTCATTGCCGGGCGCGCCCGTCACGAAGGCGATTCGGCGGCCGTCGGGCGACCACGCCGGCTGCTGCTGGTTGCTGCCGGGGGCGGTGTAGAGGGCCGTCTGCCCGGTCCCGTCGGCGTTCATCACCCAGATGTCGGCGTCGCCGCTCCGCCCGCTGGTGAAGACGATCTTGGTCCCGTCCGGCGACCAGGAGGCCTGGCCGTCGTAGTTGGGCATGGAGGTCAGCCGGACGATGTCGGTGCCGTCAGCGTCCATGCTGTAGATCTCGTTGTTGCCCGCGACGTTGACATCGAACGCGATCTTCGCGCCGTTGGGCGAGTAGTCGGGGCTGAGCTCGGAGTGCGCCCACGTCGTGAGCCGCGCGAAGCCCGTGCCGTCGTCGGCGATCGTGCAGACGTCGAAACCGGCCGTACCTGCACGCACGGAGGAGAACGCGAGCCGGTTGAACCCGACCTGGGTCAGCTTGGTGATCTGGGCGCCGTAGTAGCCGGTGAACAGCACCGGCGCGTAGTTCCCGGAGCTGATCTGCACCATCTGAAGCCCCGACGAGCCCTCGATCTGGACGGGACCGGCCTCGTACCGCACCGTCCCGGTCGGCGCGGGGGCAGTTCCCTCTCCTCCGCAGCCGGCCACCAGACCCATCAGTGCGAGCAGCGCGACGAGTGCCAGTCCATGCCGCAACACAGCGTCCACCTCCGGTCACGTTGCCGCGCGGCCCGGCCGCGCGATGCGATCACCGCTCGATCCCGAGTACGGCGCCGGTGTCGGCGTCGAGAGCCACGCGCGCGGCGCCTTCGGGCGCCAGGTTCCGGCCCGGGTCCTCGCCCCACACGCCGTCGAAGGGGCCGGTGACGACCAGGGAGCCGTCGGGCCGCGAGGCCACCGCGCGCGAGGCGGCCGTGATCGCGGTCGAGGAGGAAGCCAGCACCGTGGTGATCCGACCCGACCCGACGTTGAAGAAGACGGTCGCCAGACGCGTCCCGGTCGGGCTCGGGGTGCTCCAGACGCGCGGCGGGACCCCGCGGCCCCGGTCCTCGCGAACCGCGTCGATCTGCGTGGCCTCGATCCGCACGCCGGCGAGCGCGGCCCCCGTGCTCTCGAGCCCCTCCATCGAGGCACTCGACCACAGCGTCGCCAGCACATCGACCGTCGCGGCCTCGACGAGGCCGTTGGCGGAGAGGCCGAGGATCGCCAGGGGGCGTGCGGAGCCGAAGGGCGGTTCCGAGCCGCCATCGGAGTGGACGGGACCGATCAGGGCCCGGACGTTGCCGACGGCGGGGCACCAGACGGGTCCGGCGGCGACCCCCACCCCGACGCACACGGCGCGCGGCTCGGTGGCGGTCACCGACTGCGTCACGAGGTCGCTGCCGCGGATGTAGGCCAGGCGGGAGCCGTCCGGCGAGTAGCTCGGGGAGCAGTCGTTCTCGGTGCCGGCGGATCGAACGAGTTCGTTGCTGCCGTCGGCGTTCATCGTGTAGATGTGGTAGACCCCGCCGGAGCGGTTCGTGGAGAACGCGATCGTGCGCCCGTCCGGCGACCACACGGGCGACTGGTCGGTCGCGACATCGTCGGTCAGGGCCGTCGGATACGACCCGTCGGCGTTCATCACCCAGATGTCGTCGTTGCCGGCGGCGCTGCTCATGTGGGCGATCCGCCGGCCGTCGGGCGACCAACTCGGCGCCTGCTGATGGGAGGCGGCCAGGGCAGTCAGGTTGGTCTGCCCCGAGCCGTCGGCGTTCATCACCCAGATGTCGGCGTCGCCCGTCCGCGCGCTCACGAAGGCGATCTTGGTTCCGTCGGGCGACCACGCCGGCTGACCGTCGTAGTTCGGCATGGAGGTGAGGCGCACGATGTCGGTCCCATCGGCATCCATGCTGTAGACCTCGTTGTTGCCCGCGACGTTCACGTCGAACGCGATCTTCAAGCCATTGGGCGAGTAGTCGGGATTGGACTCGAGGTAGGGCCACGTGGTCAGACGCGCATAGCCGGTCGCGTCCTCGTTGATGAGGCAGACGTCGTACAGGGCCGTGTCGTCGCGCAGCGCCGAGAAGGCCAGTCGCTCGAAGCCCATCTGCGACAGGCGCGTGATCTGCGCGCCGTAGTAGCCCGTGAACAACACCGGCGACATGGTCGGAGACCGGATCTCGACCTGCTGGAGGCCGGACGAGCCCTCGATGCGGACGTTGCCGGCCTCGTAGGCCACGGTCGCCCCAGGGTCCGGTGGACTGCCGTTCCCGCCGCAACCGGCCACGAGCGCGAGGAGCCCGATCGTCAGCGTGACACCCCATCCGTAGTGCCGCATCGCGTCCACCTTCCGTCGGGCCCCGCGGCGTCGGCCGCGGAAGGCCCCTACTCCAGCAGTTGGAGCGGAGCGCCGGTCTCCGCGTCGATCACAACCCGCGCGGCCCCTCCGGGCGCCAGGTTGCGGGAGGGATCCTCTCCCCAGACCGACGAGAACGACCCCTCGAGCACCAGCGTTCCATCGCCCTGCACTCGCGCCGTCCGTGAGGCCGCCGCGAGCGTTGCCGTGGAGGAGGCCAGCACCGTGGTGATCCGCCCGTTGCGGGCCGAGAAGAGCACCACGGCCGAGCGCGTCCCGGTGGGGCTGGGCGTGCTCCAGACCCGGGGCAGGATGCCGCGGCCCCGGTCCTCGCGGACCGCGTCGATCTGGGGCGCCTCAATCACCACTCCGGTCAGCGAGAGCCCCGTATTCCCCAGCGCCTGCATGGTGACACTCGACCACAGCGCCGCGAGCACGTCGACGGTGGCCGCCTCGACCAGGCCCCGCGGGTTCGCGCCCAGAATCGCCAGGGGGCGCGAGGCGCCGAACGGGGGCTCGCGGCCGCCGTCGGAGTGGACGGGACCGACCAGCGAGCGGATCGCGCCGATCGTGGGGCACCACGAGGGACAGCCGTTCGTGCCCGCGCCCTCCGTCACACGGCGCACCACGGTGGTGTCGGGGTCCACGACGCAGACATCGGAGCCGCGCTGGAAAGCGATCCGCGTGCCATCGGGCGAGAAGACCGGGCCGGCGTCGGCGACAAGGCCGTCGGTTACGGCCATCTCGTCGGAGCCGTCCGCGTCCATCACGTACACATGGTGGACGCCACCGACTCGGTCCGATGTGAACGCGATCAACGCGCCATCGGGCGACCAACAGGGATCCTGCTCGGAGGCCGGGTCGTCGGTCAGTGCGACGGGGTAGCTGCCGTCCGCGTTCACGGCGTAGATGTCGATGTTGCCCCCGATGGTGGTGGCGAACGCGATCCGCCGGCCGTCAGGCGACCAACTGGGGGCGTACTCGGTCGTCATCGGTGCGTTCGTGATGTTGGCGGCGCCGGTCCCGTCGGCGTTCATCACCCAGATGTCGGGGTCGCCCGAGCGCTGGCTGGTGAAGGCGATCCTCGTCCCGTCCGGCGACCAGGTCGCCTGTCCGTCGTGGCCCGGCATGTTGGTCAGGCGGACGATGTCGCTCCCGTCGGCGTCCATGCAGTAGATCTCGGTGTTGCCCCCGGGACTGCAGTGGAAGAGGATCTTGGCGCCGCTCGGGGAGTAGGCGGGGTCCGCCTCCGCGTAGGGCCACGTTGTGAGCCGGGTGTAGCCCGTACCGTCCTCGTTGAGCAGGCAGATGTCCTGGAAGCTCGTGCCGTCCCGTACCGTGGAGAGCGCCAGCCGCTCGTACCCCATCTGGCTGAGCCGCGTGATCTGTGCGCCGTAGTAGCCCGTGAAGGCCACTCCGCTGAGATCGTTCGTCCGGATCTGCACCCGCTGGAGGCCCGACGCTCCCTCGACCTCCACCCCGCCGTCGGTGTAGAGGACCGTGTCACGCTCCGTGTCGACACCGTCTCCGCCGCACCCACCAGCGAGCAGCCCCAACGCGACGCAAACGAGCAGCGCCGTGCAGGTCCGAGCCATCCGGGCACCTCCCAAGAGCGCGCGCAGAGCGTCGTGTCCCAGTCGTGCCACCGTAGCCTCGCTGTACGCCTCTTTCGCCCCAGATAGTGCCTACCCTCCATGGGGCGCGATCGAACCTGCCATCTCAGGGGCCCGCGACCTCGAACCGGTAGCGGCCGGATGAGGCGTGGAACACGACGCAGCCCGCTTCCTGGCGGAGGAACGTGAGTCCGGGCGCGGAGACGGCCGGGCGGCCCCCCTCCGACACGGCGCCCAGTGCCGGGGCCGGTACCCAGACGGTCGCCACGGTGTTCGCGGGCACGGAGATCTCCCAGGCGAACCGGCCCTCCACGACCTGCCAGGCGCTCTCGATCGTGCCGCGGACGGAGTCGTACCGCTCGCGGGCTGAGGTGAGCCCCGCCACCGGCTGCGGCCGGAGGGTGAACCGCCGGAAGGCGCCGCCCTCCTCGTCGAGGCGGATCCCCGCCGCGCCGCGGTGGAACCACTCCTCGGCGTGGCCGAGCATGCAGTGGTTCTGCGAGGCCCCGCGGTTGGCGTCCCAAGCCTCGATCAGCGAGGTCGCGCCCATCCGAAGCTGGTGGAGATAGCCGGGGCCCTCGTCCTGGAGGATCATGTCGAAGAGCACGTCGCCTCGGCCCGCGTCGGTGAGCGCGCGAACGACGTAGGCGAAGCCGATGTCCCCCGCCGTCACGCGATTGCCGTTCGCGCGGATCCCGGCGACGAGACTCTCGAGGACCGCCTCGCGCCGCTCCTCCGGGGCGAGGCCCAACACGAGCGCCATCGAGTTGGCCGTCTGGCTGTTGCGGTCGTAGGCGCCCTCGTCGGCGTGGAGGAAGGCGGTGTTGAAGGCCGCTCGGACCTCCTCGGCCAGCCTCCGGTAGCTCTCCACGTCCTCCGCCTTGCCGAGCACGCGGGCGACCCGCTCGAGGGTCACGATATCCTGGTAGTACAGCGCGGTCGCGGTCAGGGCGATCGAGGTGAGCTGCGAGGGGCCGTTGCCGGCCGGCCCGACATCGTACCAGTCACCGAGGCCGTGGTTCACGATGTGCCCAGACGACTTCGACCCGAGGTACGCGACGTAGCGCTTCATCGTCTCGTAGCTGCCCGCGAGGATCCGCTCGTCGCCGTAAAGGAGGTACGCGCCCCACGGCGCGAGCACCGCGGCGCTCCCCCACTCCGGCGAATCGCGGAAGCCCCCGCTGAACACCACGTACTCCGGGGCGATGTCCGGCACGAGCCCCTCGGCCGTCTGGGCTTCGACGGTGTCGCGCGCGATCTTCTCGTAGTAGGTCGCGAGGTCCCAGTTGGGCGTGAGCGCTTCCTGCAGGAGGTACGAGCACTCCAGCCAGCCGAGCTTCTCGCGGTGGGGGCAGTCGGTCAGGACGCTCTTGAGGTTGCTGCGCATCGCCGTCAGGATCAGATCGCGGATGCGGCCGATCTCGGGGCTCGAGCACTCGAACCGCCCGACCTCGGGCGCCTCGAGGCACAGGAAGAGGCTCTCGAGAGACGCGACCCGCGGCAGGTCGGCCGGCGCGTCGGTCGCCTCCGCCGGAGCGGCGCCCTCGACCTGGAGGTAGCGGTAGCCGTAGTAGCTGAAGCGCGGGTTCCACTGCTCGACCGCGCGGCCGGCGAGGGTGTACTCGAACCAGACCGGCTGTCCCGAGCTGGCCTGGGTGACGCTCCCGTCCTCGCTGACCAACTCGCCCGGGACCAGCCGCACCGTGCGGCCGGCCTCCCCGCGGACGGCGATGCGCGGGACCGCCGAGCAGTTCCGGCCCATGTCGTACACGTACACACCCTCGCGCAGGCGCCGGACCGCGACGGGCTCCAACGTCTCATGGACACCCACCGGGGGCTCGCAGCGCGGCCGGAGCACTCCGCCCGGGCCCTCCACCACCGTCGCCGCGCGCCAGGGCGCGTCTCCCCCACCCGGCAGGTCCCAGCCCTCGATCGCGCGCCGCGCGTCGTAGTCCTCGCCGCCGTAGGTGCAGGAGAAGACGATCGGGCCGTCGGTGGTGCTCCAGGCCCCATCGGTGCCGACGATCTCGCGCCGGCCGTCGCCGTACTCGAGCGTGACCTCGAGGATCAGCTTCGGCGGCCCGAAGCTCCCGGTGAACTTCACGTACCGGCCGCCGACGACGTTGTACATGCCGTTTCCGAGCATCGCCCCGAGCGCGTTGGGGCCGGTACGGAGCATCCCGGTGATGTCGTAGCTATCGTAGGGGCAGGTCGCCCGGTAGTTGGTCCACCCGGGGTCGAGGAAGGTCTCGTGGACGGCCGCGCCGTTGACCGAGAGCGCGTAGTGGCCCAGCCCGCAGACCCGGACAACCGCCCGTCGGAGGCCGGGCCGAACCGGCACGTCGCGCCGGAACAGCGGCATCGTCGCGGCGTCGGGCGCGGCGATCCACCGGGCCTGCCAGTCGGCGGGCTCCAGGATCGCCATCGTCCAGTTCGAGGACGGGCTCCAGGCCGAGGCGAGGCCCTCCTGGTCCCACACACGGACCTTCCACCAGACCTGGCGGCGCGCGGCGAGCGGCCGGCCGCCGTAGGCGATGCCGAGGGTCTCCCCGGAGGCAACGCGGCCGGAGTCCCATAGGTCGGCCTCACCCGCGGCGAGCCGTGCCTCGGAGGACGAGACGAGCACCTGGTACGCCGTCTGGGTCAGTCCTCGCTCCGCGGGGTCGACGGCCTCGCAGACCCAGCTCAGCCGAGGCGCGGCCGCCGTCACCCCCAGCGGCTCGACGCGGTACTCGCAGCGGAGCCGGTCGGGCCGGATCGACCCCGACCCGGCCGCCATCGCGGTCCCCGCGCCGGCGAGCCAAACCAGTGCCCATGTGCATGCCCTCATCGCGAACCTCCCAATCGGTCGCACGGCGCCGTCCCGTGCCGCGCGGGCGAAGGGCGGGGTTCGGACGGGGCGGAGCGGACTCCTGCCCCGGCCGGCGCTCGCGTCGAACAACCACTCGGAAGGGGCGTCAGCAGGGGTAGCACCGCAGGCGACGGAAGGCCCCGGGGGAGGCGCGACAGGGGGGCCACGGCCTCGAGAGGGAGGGTTACGGATGTCCCGCGACCAGCTGCGGCGCGTCGGCGTCGCTTCCCTGCTCCTGCTCGCCTGCCTCGGGCTGGCACAGGTCGCGCAGGCCCAGCGGGGACCTCGCGTGAGGCCGCGCGTCGATCCCCTCTGCCACCAGATCCGTCTCGCCGCCGAGGAGGGACTCGGGTTCCGCGAGGGCCCCTCGATCCTGTGCGACCACGCGACCGCGCCGCACGGACTCCGGACAGCCGACGGCCGCATCCTCATCGTCTACCAGAACGCCTACTACGAGGCCCTGTGGATCGCCGAGTCGCGCGACGAGGGCGCGACCTTCCGCTACCGGCCCGTCTCGATCTCGGGCGAACTGGGGGCGGTCGCCGACGGCTGCCTCGTCGACCGCGGGACCGAGGGCCTCTGGCTCTATGCAACCGAGCGGTTCGCGGTCGAGGGTGGCGAGGCGACCCGGATCCGCCTGGCGCGCTCGACCGACGGGATCGCGTTCTCCCTCGACCCTACCCCCTGCTGCCAAGGGGCCGCGATCTCGGCTCCGGACGTCTACCGGCTTCCCGATGCGAGCTGGGCGATGCATCTCTCCGAGGGCCCGCGCGTCTGGCAGGCCCTCTCGCGCGATGGCGTGACGTTCGAGTGGGACGGCGCACTGCCGATCACCGCCGACGGCGGAACCACGCAGACCGTCGAGCACGAGCCCGGGGAGTACCGGATGTACTTCGCCGGCGCCAGCGGGATCCGCACATACGGCTCTCGGGATGGCCGTACGTGGTCGGCGTCGTCCACCGCCACGCTCACGAGCCCCGCCGTGGGGTCGCCCTGCCCGGTGAGGACGGCGGCCGGCTGGCGGCTCTACTACCGCTACGGGCTGGAGATGCCCGCCCTGCCACAGGGGAGCACGGGCCTCCAGGGCCCCGCGGCTCACCGGATCATCAGCGCGCGGAGCGCGGACCTCCGCGCATGGGAGTACGAGCCGGGGGTCCGCCTGCCGATGGCCTCGGTACAGGCTCCCCTCGCGCTGCCTGACGGCCGCGTTCTGCTCTACTACGTCGATGCCGCGCACGCCCGGTACGGGGGAGGTGAGACGGCCAACGTTGCCGTGAGCGAGGACGGGCTCTCGTTCCAGGCCCTGGGTCTGACGATCGACGGAAGCCCGTTCGCCAAGGCGTTGGACCCCGCCCCGCTCCTGCTGCCCGATGGCCGGATCCGGCTCTACTTCTACGGCTGCGCCGGCGATCCGGGAGCGGTGGGCGACCACGTGATCGCCTCGGCGATCAGTGCCGACGGCGTGCGGTTCCAGTACGAGGGCGAGTGCCTCCGCAAGCCCGAGCTCGTCGATCCCGACGTCTGGTTCGACGGCCGGACCTACCGGATGCTCGTGTTCGGCGGCAAGCGCACGCTCCAGGCCACCAGCGGCGACGGCCTCGCCTTCGAGCAGTCGGGGAGCTTCCCGTTCCTGGGCTGGGGCGCCACACGGCCGGTCGAGTTGGCGCCCGGCCAGTGGAGCCTGTTCGCGTTCGAGCAGCTCGGCTCACAGAGCGGCGGCAACTCGGTGAAGCGGTTCGTCTCCTCCGACGGCGCGCTGTGGCGCGAGCAGGCGGGCGTGCTCCTCCGCGCGCCCGAGGGCTGGCAGGTCACCGACCCCCATGTGGTTCCGTGCGAGGGCGGCTACCGGATGTACCTCAAGGCCGAGGTGCGCGGCTCGCGGTAGGCCTCACTCCGCAACCGAGGCCCGCACCTGGTCTCGCACACGCCCCAGCTCCGCGGGCGAGAGGCGTCCGAGCCTCAGGGGACGCACATCCTCCGCACTCGCGCTCTCCGGAAGCGCCGTGCCCGGCAGCGCCCCGTGCAGCAGCCGCGCCAGCTCCTCACGCCACAGGCCGCGGCGCTCGCACAGCATCCGGAAGTACTCGGCATCCTGCGCGCCCCGGCGGAGCGCCTTCAGCCGCAGGCTCGGCAGGGGCTCGCCGAGGCCGTAGCGGCGACCGGGGTAGAGGATGGCCGTCGCCTCGGGCTGCTCGTAGTTGCCGTCGCCGGCGATCGTGTTCCACGGCACCACCCCGTCGGCCCCCGCGAGGAACGCCTGCCAGGCCCAGACCACCGTCTCCACATCGGGACGAGCGACCTCGTTGCACGCACCGTAGGTCCAGACGCGGGCGCGGTTGCGCTCGACCAGGTCGCGGCAGATCCGCGGGTACCGGTAGATCTCGCCGCCGATGGTGTAGAGCCCGAAGGTCCCGTCCATCCAGTCCGGTTCCCACTGGGGCCGGCTGATGTCGCCGCGCGCGACGAACGGCGGGGGCAGCGCGCCGGCATCGTCCTTGGCGAGGTCGAGGAACCAGCGGAGCGCGAGCCAGTCGTCGCGGGCGAGCGGCTCATCGAGCAGCCACCACGAGGCGCCGCGGCCCCCCTGCGCCGGGTCCTTGTAGTAGTACTTGTTGTTGAGGTAGACCTGCAGCCACGTCGTCCCCCAGCCGCGCTCCGCGACGTGCTCGCGGAACTGCCGGGCGACCGCGCGGAACTCGAGGGCGAACGCCGGGTCGAACGCCTCCTCGATCGGTGGGGCGAGCATCGCGTGCTCGACGATGCACGCGGGGTAGTCCGCCGTCGAGGGCGTGTAGCGGTAGTGGTTCATGGTCGACGGCCAGGCCTCGTGGAAGGGCAGGTACATCGCGTGGATGGGCACGCCCGCCCGGGGCTGGTCGGCGAACGCCGAGCCGTCGAGCAGCGGCCCGTAGCGGCGGTCCCAGGCCGCCCAGTCCGACACGCGGCGCTCGGCCCCCGCGCCCGAGAGCGGCGGCGCCGTGCCGGGCGTCATGTTGCCGGACTGCGAGTAGGGTAGCGGGTCCCAGTTCGCCCGGTGCGCGTGGGCGAGCCGGTGGTAGGCCCGCTCGATCGCGAGGTAACCCTCGCTCGCCGGATCAAGGTCGTACTGTCCCGCGACGTCGCCGTAGGAGTTCAGGTCGACCGCGAACTCGATCGCGTCCGGCAGTTCCGCTTCGCCCACGCGCACAAGGACCGGAACCGTGCCCTCGTCGCCCTCGACGGTTCGGATCGAGACAGCGCCCGCGTAGTCGCCGGGCGGCGTCGCGTGCGGAACGTACACCTCGACGAGGATCGACTGGTTGGTCTGGCCCTCGATCCCGTTGGCCGAGTCCGGGATCGCGAACGGCCCCCCGACTGGCAGACAGACCTCCGCCATCCACGCGCCGTCACGGACGTACCACATCCGGGACAACGCGGGCGCGGGGATCGTCGCCCCCCCGGGCCCGGTGAGGGCCGATGCCTCGACGCGGACGCCGGAGGCCGAGCCCCGCGCGATGCCGACGGCGAGCATCGCGCCCACGAACTCGTTGCGCCCGGCCTCGAGACCGATCCCCGCCGCGGCCGGCAGGAGCGTGCCCGGCCGGTCGTACGCGGCGGGATCGTCCTCCAGCACCCGACCCGTCACCGGGTGGACCTTCGCCAGCTCGTCGAACACCCCGAGGACGAGCCCGGGAGTGGCGGAGGGTGCGGGGGCGGCCGCTCCGGGACGGGGGGCGAGCGCGGCGGCCTGCGGCCGCGCGGCCGATGAACGACCCTGGGCCGGGGCCGCTTCGCTTGCCTGCCCGGTTCCGTTCACGGCGCGGACCTCGACCTGCACCGCCGCATCCGGGCGGAGGCCGGGCAGGTCGAGCCTCCACCGGCCCTCCACGAGCCGCGGCGCGCGCCAGCGGGGCAGCGCGACACCATCAATGAAGACGTCAAAGGCGATGGCATCGGCCTCGGCTGTCCACTCGGCGGCAGCGCCGCCGGTGGCGGCTGTCGCCAGCCCGGGGGCAGGCACGAGCCGCAACTCCCGCACTGGCTCCGGCGGCGCCACGGGCGCGGCTTCGCCGGTCACGAGAAGCACGGGCCGCGCGTTGGCCTGCTCGCGGCTGTAGATGTCATTGTTCGCGTGTGTCTGGCCGCTCTCGTCGGTCAGCAGGAACCCGTCGGAGGCGCCGGCGCGCATCTGGTCGACGAGCCAGGCGGGCACGTCGACCTCCAGCCAGCCGTCGGCCAAGCGCCGGACCTCGGCGTAGCTCACGCGCGAGCCGCCATGCGTGAAACTCACCGCGAGGAAGTCGGGCCCCTCGCCCCAGGCGCGGCCGTCGGCGGCAGGGCTCAGGAAGGTGGCGCCGTCGGGCGTGCCCTCACCCGCGCCGGTCCCTTCCTCCCACGCCTGCGCGACGGTATGGAGGCCGAGCCAGCGGAGCCTATGGTCGTCGCGGGCCGGCCGGAGGCGGAGGACGGCCGACGCCACACGCCAGTCGCGGATCGCGCTGAGGTCGCAGCGGAAGAGGGCGAACATCTCAATGCCCTTGACCCGCAGTCGGCTCGAGCCGCCGTAGTTGAGCCCCTGCTCCGAGGGGTAGGAGCTGAGGTTCGTGTCGGCGACGACCGGCAGCTCCGCCGTCTCGGCCAGGGAGCGCGTGGCGAGCAAGCCGAGGACGGTCAGGACGAGCGACAGTCTCCGCATGGTGTGGCCTCCTTGGCGGCCTCGCGGCCGATCTCGCGCAGGAGCTTCCGAGCGTAGGCGAGGTTGCGCACGTCGGCGCCCTCCTCGTCGAAAGGAGTCTCGAGGATCAGGGGGAGGCCGCGTACCCACGGGTGGGTGAGGACGGCCCGCAGGCCGCGGCGGCCGAGATGGCCGTGGCCGAGGTGCTCGTGGCGGTCGTGGCGCGAGCCGAGGGCTGTCATCGAATCGTTGAGGTGTACCAGCCGCAGGGCGGGCACCATCGCGTGCTCGGCAAGCGGCGCCAGCAGTGCATCGAGCGCGCCCGGAACGCGCGGATCGGTGCCGGAGGCGAACAGGTGGGCCGAGTCGATGGCGAACCCCACCCGCGCGGGGTCGCGCACGTCGGCGCGGATGCGCGCCAGCTCGGCGAAGTCGCCGCCCAGGATCCTCCCCTGCCCCGCCGCGTTCTCGAGCAACAGGAGGGCCTCGCTCCCCGAGGAATCGCGCAGCGCCCGGTTGAGTGCGGCCACGGCGCGGCGGCGCGCCGCGGCGGGGGCGAGATCGCCGCGGCTGCCGAGATGGGTGACCACGTACTCGCAGCCGAGCCGTCCGGCCCGGCGGAGATCCTCGGCGACCGCCTCGGCGCCGCGCGCCCGCAGGTCGGTGTCGGGCGAGGCGAGGTTGATGAGGTACATCGTGTGGATCGCCGCGGGCACGAGTGCGGAGCCGGCGCGCGCGGCTCGGAAGGCGGCCACCTCGTCATCGGAAAGCGGTGGCGCCGCCCACATGCGAGGGCTGCGGGAGAAGAACTGGACCGCGGTGCAGCCGATCGCGAGGGCGCGCCGCACGGCCTGCGAGACCCCGCCCGCAGCGGAGACATGCACGCCGAGCGGCGGGGGCCAGCCGGAGGCGGCGCCGGTCACAGGCGGATTCCCATCCGCCAGGCATCGGCCCCGGTCCGGTAGTAGCGCTGCACGCGGAAGAGGATCCGCATGCCCAGATGCTCGTACAGCGCGATGGCCCCCTCGTTGTCGATGTCGACATGGAGCCGGACGTCGCGCACGCCCTTGCGGCGGAGGAAGTCGAAGGCATGGCGCATCAGGGCGGCGCCGAGTCCTCGACGCCGGGCGTCACGTGCCACCCCGATCAGCACGATCTCGCCCACCCCGCCGAGGAGCCAGCCGAGGCGGGGGTACCGGGTGATCACGAAGCCGTCGAGCATGCCGTCGGTCTCCGCCAGGAAGAAGCCGTCGCGCGCCCGGGTGTAGTAGCCGCGGAAGGTGTCCCAACCGTAGGTTCCGGGGAAGCAGTGCTGACAGAGGATGTACGCGGCCGACAGCTCGTCGGCCTCCAGAGAGCGGATCTCGACCGTAGCGCTGTGGGCTGGCTCCTCCATGGCGCAGGGGCGTTCCCCCTCCCCCCGACGGAATCCTGCCCCGCACGCGCAGTGCTCGCGCTACCTCTGCTCCTGGGGCCCGTCCAGCACCGCCCGTACCGCCGAGGACAGCTCGGAGACCGAGAATGGCTTGTGGATGAAGTGGATGCCTGGGTCGAGGAGGCCCTGGTGGCCGATCCGGTCGTCCGGGTAGCCGGACATGAACAGGCACCGGATCCCCGGCCGAAGCGTGACGAGCAGCTCGGCCAGCTCCTTGCCGCCCATGCCCGGCATGACTACGTCGGTCAGCAACAGGTGGATCTCGCCCCGGTGCCCCTCGGCCAGTCGGAGGGCATCGGTCGGGTTGTCGGCGGCGAGGACCGTGTAGCCCTGGCGCTCCAGGACCACCCGCCCCAGCGCGAGGATCGCGTCCTCGTCCTCCACGAGCAGCACCGTCTCCGACCCGCCCGTCGGCGTGCGCGCCTCCCGAGCCGTCCTCGGAGCGTCGGCCTCCTCATCGCGCGGGAAGCAGACCCGGAAGCAGG
Source organism: uncultured Armatimonadia bacterium (assembly GCA_964598695.1). Taxonomy (GTDB): domain Bacteria; phylum Armatimonadota; class Zipacnadia; order UBA1398; family UBA1398; genus CAZRDB01. The sequence goes on along the minus strand of CAZRDB010000025.1, from coordinate 20,524 downwards.
TGCCCTCGCCCGGGGCGCTCTCGATCTCGATGAACCCGCGGTTCTGGCGGACGATGCCGTAGACCATCGCGAGCCCCAGGCCGGTGCCCTCGCCGGCGCCCTTGGTGGTGAAGAACGGCTCGAAGACCTGGGCCTGCACCTCGGGCGTCATCCCCACGCCGGTGTCGGCAACGGCAAGCTCGACGTAGTCGCCCGGCGCCGTGCCGGGGTGGAGCCGCGCTCGTCCCGCGGTAAGGGGCACGTTGCGGGTCGCGACGGTGATCCGCCCGTTGCGGCCGATCGCGTCGCGCGCGTTGACCACGAGGTTGGTCACGACCTGATCGAGCTGCGAGGCGTCGATCCGCACCGGCCAGAGCGCGTCACCGGGCGACCAGGCGAACTCGATCTCCTCGCCCACCAGCCGTTTGAGCATCCGGCGTGTGGCGGCGATCGAGGCGTTCATGTCGACGCGTGTCGGGCTGGCGGACTGGCGGCGCGCGAACGCGAGGAGCTGTTTGGTGAGGTCGGCCGAGCGTTGCGCCGCCGAGCCGATCTCGCCGAGGTGCTGGAACAGCGGATCGCGCTCGCTGAGTTCCGACATCGCCAGGTGAACGTGGCCCAGAATCACCTGCAGCATGTTGTTGAAGTCGTGCGCCACGCCGCCCGCCAGCCGCCCGACCGACTCCAGCTTCTGGGCCTGGCCGAGCTGGGCCTCGAGGTGCTCACGCTCCTCCTCGGCGTGGACCCGCTCCGTGATGTCGCGCATCGCCGCGAGGAGGCAGCGGCGGCCGTCCAGCTCGAGGAGGCGCGCCGCAATCTCGACCGGGAAGACGGTCCCGTCCTTCTTGCGGTGGTAGCGCAGCGGGATCCGCAGCACACTCTCGCCCTGGCCGACGTCGGGAGCGGCATCCTCTGGTTCGACCGAGAGATCGGACGCCGTCAGGGCGAGGAGTTCCTCGCGCGCGTAGCCGTAGAGATCGACCGCCGCCTGGTTCGCGTCGATGGGGCGCCGGGTCTCGACGTCGACCATCACGATCGCGTCCGACTCCGCCTCGAACAGGAGCCGGTACCGTGCCTCACTCTCGGCGAGAGCGCGCTGGGCCGCCCGCTCGGCCGTGATGTCGCGGACCACGATGACCACCACGCCCGGGTCGGCGGGCGAGGGGCCCCCGATCGCGGCGGAGAGGGATCGCTCGACGCCGTCGCGCCCGATGCAGGAGAACCGGCACGGCTCCCTGGCCGCGTCGCGCCCCTCGCCGCCGGCCGAGCGCGCGATCGCGGAGGCCAGCACGGGGGGGAGCGGAGCGTCGGCGCGGCCGACCAGGTCGAGCCCGAGCAGCAGCCGAGCGGCGCGGTTGGCTTCGCGCGCACGGCCCGTCGCGGCCTCGACCCACGCGATCCCGTCCGAGACGGCGTCGAGCGCCTCGCGCAGCGCCTGCAGCTCATCGACCTGCTGGCTGAGTACGGGGAAGTAGCTCTTCTGGGCCGAGAAGTCGCCGAAGCCGAGCACCTGCCGGCGCAGCTCCCGGCGGCTCCGCTCATCGTCCGAGCGCGCTTCCATAGATGCCGGCCAGCTCCTCTCTCGACGCGCTCACGGGGTTGGTGAGCAGGCAGGGGTCGGCGAACGCGAGTGCGGCCAGGTCCTCCAGCTCGTCGGGAGTGACGCCCAGCTCCCGCAGGTCCCGCTCAACGCCCACCGACCGGGCCAGTTCGCGGATCCACTCCGCGAGGCCCCGCTCGCGCGCCCCCGGCAACCCCTCGCGCAGGAGCGCGTACGCAGTCGGCACGTGGCGGATGTTGAACTCGACGACGTGCGGCAGGAGGATCGCGTTGCACTCGCCGTGCGCGAGATCGTGGCGGCCGCCCAGGGCGTGGGCCATCGCGTGCACGGCGCCCAGGCTCGCGTTCGAGAAGGCGAGACCGGCGTGGAGGCTGGCGCGGGCCATGCCGTCGCGAGCTGCCTCGTCCCCGCCGTCCGCGACGGCGCGCGCGAGATGCTCGAAGACCAGTTCCGTCGCGCGCAGGGCATGGACGTCCGTCAGCGTGGAGCGCGCGTCGGAGCCGGCCGCCTCGACCGCGTGGCACAGGGCGTCGAGGCCGGTGCAGGCGGTCAGATAGGCGTCCATCGTCGCGGTGGTCTGCGGATCGGTCAGGCTGACATCGGGCACGAGCGCCTTCCCGACCAGCGCCATCTTCGTCGCGCGCGCCGTGTCGCCGATGATGGCAAACTGCGAGACGTCGGCGCCGGTGCCCGAGGTCGTCGGGACGCACAGGAGCGGCGGGCAGGGCTGGGACATGCGGTCGACACCCTCGTACGAGCGGATGTCGCCGCCGTTGGAGACCACGACGCCGATGCCCTTGGCGCAGTCCATCGGGCTGCCGCCGCCCACGGCCACGAGCGAATCGCACCCGGCCTCCCGGTATGCACGCAGCCCGGCGGCCACCTCGTGATCCTTGGGATTGGCGGTCAGGGCCGAGAACACGGTGGAGGAGACCCCCGCGGCGGTGAGCGCCTCGAGTACCTCGTCGGCCCAGCCCGCCTCGATGACCCCGGGGTCGGTGACCACCAGCGGATGGCGCATCCGGAGATTGGCGGCGTAGCGTCCCGTCAGGTGGCGGCAGCCGCTTCCGTACACGATCTCCGGCGCCACGAACTTGCGCATCGCGTCGAACTCGACGGCGGTCGGCTGCATCGCGCACCTCCCTGGGGTCCCAGGGAGTCTCTTCGCGGGCGGCCGGGCCGGACCTCCGGCCTTCCTCGGCGCGTGGCGCCTACGGGGCGGGGATCAGCAACGCCCGTACGACCGCCACCACGTGCTCGACGGTCTCGGCGACCGGACACGCGGCGCTGGCGCCGGGCACATGGAGGAACCCGGCGTGGAGGGGCACGGCCGTGCGCGCGCGGTAGTCGAGCAACGACCAGTAGGTGCTCTCGCACACGTACTGGCCCGCGTTGCGCGACTCCTCGACGCCCACGCCACGCTCGGCCAGGACGGCCCGAACTGACTCCCACGGCCAGGCCGCCTCGTAGCTCTCCGCCCCCGCCAGATCGGCAAACTGCTCCGGCTTGCGGGCGAGGTGCTCGATGCGGAAGTGGTCGATCGGCGCGAGGCCCATCGAGAGGCAGTGGGTCGGCTGGAGTTCGTCGAGCAGCCGCCACAGCTTCTCACGCGCGCCGTGGTAGTCGACCGGCAGGCTCGCGGCAACCACCGCGGGGCCGAGCCGCGCGGCGGCGGCCTGCGCGCTGACCTCGCTGGGGTTCACGGTGTGGGTCGCCCAGGGGCGAAAGCCGGTCAGCAGGAGGCGCATTGCGAGGCTACCTCTCCGCCGTGGCGTGGGCGAGGCCGTACAAGAGCACCGCCGCGGCGACGGCGGCGTTGAGGGACTCGACGGGCGCGGCCATGGGGATCCGCAGCAGGCTCGCGCAGGCGGCGCGCGCCTCCTCCGAGAGCCCGCGCGTCTCGTGGCCGACCACGACCGCGTAGGCCTCCGGCACGGGGGTCTCGTAGAGGCTCGTCTCCGAGCGCGCGTCGGCGCCCAGGCCGGGCAGACCAAGAGCCGCCAGGGCCTCCGCGACGCCCCTCGCGCGCAGGACGGGCAGCGCGAGGACGGCCCCCGCACTGGCGCGCACGGCCTTGGGGTTGGTCCAATCGGCGCAGTCGCCGGCGAGCACGACCGCATCGGCCCCGGCGGCCGCGGCGGAGCGCACGGCGGCGCCCACGTTGCCCGGGTCGGCGATCGCCTCGAGGATCAGCACGTGCCGGGGCCTCGGCTCGAGCGCGCCGACGGCGCGGCGGCCGAAGGGGAAGAGGCCGACGAGGTCGACCTCGCTCTCGATGCTGGCGGCCCAGGCGAGCACCTCGCGGGCCACGGGGGTCGCCTCGAGGCCGAACGCCCGCTCGAGGCGGGCGACGGCCTCCGGCTGCCGCGCGGGCTCGGCGCGGTAGAGGTGGGCCGGCGCGACCCCGGCTGCGAGCGCCATCTCGAGGAACCGGGCGCCTTCGACCAGAAACAGCCCGGCCTCAGCTCGGTCCCGAGCTGAGGCCGCAAGTTGACGGATCCGTTGGATCTCCCGGTTGTGCCGACTCGTGATCAAGCGGTCGCGGGGGCCTTGTCGGCCAGCGCGGCCTTCGCCTTCTCGACCACGGCGGCGAAGCCCTCCGGCTGCCGGACGGCGAGGTCGGCGAGGACCTTGCGGTCCAGCGTGATGCCGGCGGCATGGAGCCCGGCGATGAACTGGCTGTAGCGCATCCCCTGGGCGCGGGTCGCGGCGTTGATCCGGGTGATCCACAGGCGCCGGAAGTCGCGCTTGCGGTTCCGCCGGTCGCGGTAGGCATACATCCCGGCGTGCATGACCGCCTCTTTGGCGGTGATGTACAGCCGATGGCGCCCGCCCCAGTATCCCTTGGCGAGCTTGAGGATCTTGTTCCGCCGCTGGCGCGCCGGTACGGCTCTCTTTACCCTAGGCATGCGTTCTCGCCCGGCCTTTCCCGCGTATCCGCGTTAGGTACCCGGAAGCATCCGCTTCACAAGGTCGCGATTGCTCCCATTCAGCTCGATGTCGAGGCTGAGTCTGCGCTTGCGGGAGCCGCTCTTCTTCGCATTCAGGTGACCCTTGTTGGCGCGGCGGCAGAGCACCTTGCCGGAACCGGTCACACGGAAGCGCTTCTTGGCAGCGGAATTGGTCTTCATCTTTGGCATTCCGCACAGCCCTCCTACCAGTCGGATCGGGCGCGTTCTCCGCGTCCCGGGACAACCACACGCATCCGTACGCACGTCACTGAAGCACGGGGATGCGCACGGAATACGTAGACTACCGCAGCGCCCCACCCCGGCGCAAGGGGAGATTCCGGGCGCGGGACCGGCCTCGGGCCATCCTACCACGGTGGGCGGAGCGGTCCCCTACCCCGCACGCGCCGACTTACAGCCTGCCGCAGCCCCTCAGTCGGCCGCGACGTCCTCCTCCGCACTGCGGAGCGACGACGTGCCGGCCAGGCGGTCGATCGCGTCGCGCAGTTCCCGGACCTCCACCCGTAGCGCCGCGAGTTCGGCCACTGCCGGCGACTTGGCGGCGTCCTGCTCCACGAGCAGAGCCGCGAGCGAGGCGCTGATGGCGCCGTAGACGGCGATCCCTACCAGCATGAGGCCAAGGGCTACCCCGCAGCCCAGCGGACTGTGAGGGGCGAGGTCTCCGTAGCCGACTGTCGTGACTGTCACGGCCGCCCACCAGAGCGCCGCCGCGAAGGAATCGAGACCGCTCCCCGTGTCGCGCTCCGCCGCAGTCATAGCCGCTGCACTGGCCAGAACCAGCAGCATGGCGGCCAGAAGGAGCGCGGCGACGGTGCGGCGGCCCAAGATGCGGCGCGCGCCAGCCAGCAGTCCGCCACCCACCGCCGACACTCGGAGGAGCCGGAGCGCACGCCCGACACGTGCGACCCGGAGGATGCGCAGCGTCGGCACCGCGATGATGACCAGGTCCACCAGGTGCGTTCGAACGAACGTGCGCCGCGACGGAGCCAACACCAGCAGCGTCAGGTACTCGGCCACGAACGCCGACCAGATCGCCCACTCGGCCACCGGGATGGCCCGCACCCACGGGGAGCCCGCCGCCCCAACGATCTCGCCAACCATGAGGAGGCAGAAGACGACCGACAACACCTGCATCGGTCCAGCGAACGCCCGCTCCACGGCGGCGTAGCGCTCCGCGCTCCGCCTCATCGCCGGCGCCATTCCCACCCCGTAGCCCTCCCCTACCCCGTCTCGGTCCGATCGCCCGCTACTCCGTGACGCTCCCGCCCGGCGTGAGTGGCGCGATCCAGACGTTGCGGTACTGCACCGGGAACCAGTGGTCCTGGAGGTACAGACCGCCCTTCTGGACCTCCTGGCCCGGGGCGAGGTCGCCGCCGAGATCCAGGCCGTCGTGGATCAGCACGCCGTTGTGGCGGACCGTCACTCGGGCGTGCGAGACGAGGCCCGACGCCGCGAGTCGGCGCGGAGCGCGGAACTCGATGTCGTAGGTCTGCCACTGGGTGGGCGGAGCGGCCATCATCACGGCCGGCGCCGCGACGCCGTAGAAGCCGCCACAGTCGTCGTACCTGGGCGGCAGCCCATAGCTGTCGAGCACCTGGATCTCGTAGCGGCCCTGGAGGTACACGCCGCTGTTGCCGCGCATCTGGCCACGCGCGTCGGGCATGAACGGGACGCGGAACTCGAGATGGAGGCGGAAGTCGGTGAACTCCCGTCGGGTGACGATCGAGCCGGCCTCGCGGCCGACCTCCATCGAGCCGTCGCCCACGAGCCGCCAGCTCCGGATCGGTCGGGGGCGGTCGTTGATGACGGTCCACGCCACGCGGTCGGGGTGAATCTCCGGCGCGAACCGCACATCGAACAGCTCGAAACCGGCCCGACCCATCCGGCGGTAGGGGCCGGCGACCTCCCAGGTCAGGATCGCGCCCGGGTCGCCGTCGGTGTAGTCGGCGAGCGTCGTGCCCTCGGCGAGCACCGGCGCCGGGGCGTAGGAGAGGCCCTCGAGCGGCGCGCCGTCGCGTCCCACGACCCGGGCGCAGCCGCCGTACCCCCCGCCGCCCTGGAGGACCTTGAGGAGCAAGGTGTTCTCGCCCTCGAGGAGGTCGACGTCGACCTCGTCATCCCACGCGTTGCAGGCTCGGTTCGTGTTGTTGGCGTGGACCAGCGCGCCGTTGAGCCAGGCTTTGACCCCGTCGTCACTGCCGAGCTGGAGGCGCGCCGGCTGCGCCGTGGGGCTCGTCACCCGGCAGCGCATGTAGGTCGCGACGTTGTCTCCCGGGAGCACGCCGCTCAGGTCGAGCACGTAGGGCTTGCCCTCGGCCCCGGTCCAGCCCGCGAGGGAGGTCCCGTCGAAGAGCACGACGGCGTCCGCGGGAGGCGTCGCGCCCAGGGTCGGCGAGAGTCGCACCACATGCGTCAGCTCGAAAGCACCCGCCCGATCGCCCGTGAGTGTGCCCCGGAAAGTGCCGTCGGCGAGGGTCGCGCCGTCGCCGAACCGGACGGTCTCCCCCTCGCGCACGCCGCCGCGCAGAACGGCGAGCGGCTCGCCGGGTTGGTCGAACGCTGCCAGCAGGTTCGCCTGGTAGCCCTCCGCCCCCCAGCAGATCACCTGGGCGCAGAGCGCCTGCTCGCCGCCGGCTTCGAGCCGCAGCGTGCCCTCGTAGTCGCCCACGAGGGGATCGGACGCGTAGGGGTCCGGCTGTTGCGCCCGGGCCGGCCCGAGGAGGAGCAGCGCGCCGGCCACTGCGGCGACGATCACGCGGAGCCTGGACATTGCGGGATCAGTCCTATCCGGGGTTCACGGTACAGGAGCAGCCACCGCGGGCCACTCCCCCGTTGAGGGGGTACCCGCTGCGCGGCACGGTGTCAAGGGACGTCAGGCCGGTGCCCGTCGCCCACCCGCTACGGCTTGGCGGTCTCCGGTGCGGCGGGCTCGCCCCAGTGCCGGACCTTGGCGTCCTTGAACGTGCCGGCAACGTAGTTCTGCACCGGCTTCGCCTTGTCGGAGCCGCCCCATTCGCAGCACAGCGCGATCCGGCCGGAGAACGAGCCGGTGATCTGGACCATCTCCCCCTTGGGGTCGTAGCCCTTGTCCTCGCCCGAGTCGATCGAGACGGCGCACGCCCAGTCGGGGCTCACCGTCATCGGCGTGCCGTCCTCCTGCTCATAGCAGTAGTAGGCGTGGGCGCCCTCCGGCTCGGGGTCGCGCAGGGCCTTCGAGAGCGTCATCCCGGAACGGATCTCGGTCGGGAACTCGATCGAGAACGTGTTGTCGTCGGTCACGAGGTCGGTGTCGGAGGCCGGCGCCTTGTCGCTGATCGTGAGCTTGCGCAGCCGGTTGTCGGTGTCCTTCTCGAACAGGACGCACTGGGCTTTGAACGGCTTCCCGTTCAGGAGGCCGGTGGGCGACGACGCGGGCGCCTGGTCGAGAGTCGGCGTCGGGTTCCATGTGAACTCGGTGGGGGGCGTGGCGATCTGCGGGCCGACATCCTTGGGCGGGGCATCCGGCTTGGCGGCCGTCGCCGGTCCGGGACGGGTGGCGGCGCTGTCGCTCTTCGGGCTGCAACTCACGGCGATGTAGGTGACAAGGGCAACGGACAGGAACAGCAGAGGCAGTCTCATCACGATGGCTCTCCCCTCGCACGTCGACCTGCGCGCGGACTCGCATGCATCTTCGGTCGGGTGCGCGGGCAAGACCTTCGCCATGCAGGAGGGAACCTGACCGTGTTCGCCGCGATCCTCGGAACGCTTCTCTGCACCCAGCCCGCGCCGGCGCCGCTGCCCGCGCCCGTCCGCGAGTTCGTCAACTGCACGATCGACGGCTCCCGCTGGCCGTACCTCGTGCAGACGCCGGCGGGCGAGCCGCGGGCGGTGCTGATCTACCTCCACGGCCACTACAGCGACGAGAACCAGGGGATGACCGAGGGGATCTACGGCGACGCGTTCGGCAAGCTCCGTCGGGAGTGCCTGACGCGGGAGTGGGCCTATGTGACGGCCTGGTACGGCGGCAACACGTGGATGGGCCCCCTCGGGGAGCAGGGGCTCGCCGACCTCATCGGCGTGCTCCGGGCGCGATGGCCCGGCCGGCCCGTCTACCTCTGCGGCGGCTCCATGGGCGGCTCGTCGACGCTGGTCTTCGCGGTGCGCCGGCCCGACCTGATCGACGGCGCCCTCGCCTTCTGTCCGGCCGCCGATGTCCGCTCCTACTACGAGGCCGCGAACCGGGCAGCGGAGGGCGTGCATCGGAGCATCGCGGACGCGATCCGGATCCACTACACCGTCGACGGCCGCGCGCTGGACGAGCAACTGGCGGCTCGCTCCGCGCTCGAAAACGCCGAGCGGCTTACCATGCCCGTCTACATCGCGAGCGGCGGCGCTGACGACATCATCCCCGTCGGCCCGGCCCGCGAGCTTGCGGCGCGGCTCGAGGCGCTCGGGCGGCCCGTGCGGTACGTCGAGATCCCGGGCGGGGGCCACGACGCTCCCATCGTGGAGGTCGAGTGGAGCGACCCCCTCGACTTCATCACATCGGCAGCGCCGTAGGCGCCTCAGCCCCCTAACACCACTCGTCCTCCTCGACCCCGAGGGCGCGGAGCCTGCCGTGGATCTCGCCGAGGTGGTGCTGGAGGTGGCGCAGGCCGTAGACCCACAGCTCCAGCGGGTTGGCGCCGGTCCAGGGGAAGGGGTTCTCGCCGGTCAGGAGCAGCTCGTCCGATGCGGAGCGCAGGCGCGCATCGACCTTCGCGCGCAGCTCCTCGGCCCACTCTGCGAGCACGGCCTGTGAGGGCAGCGCCTCGAGAGGGGCGAGGAACGGCCGCCCGCCGAGGCGGGGGTCGGGCTGGAACGCCTCGGGCCCCTCGCCGAGGTAGAAGTCCACCACTCCCACGATGTGGCCGGCCGATCGGACCGGCGCGACCGCCGGGGGGGTCTCCCGGCGCCAGTCGTCCTCCGGGACGCGCGCCACCGCGTCGAGCAGCATGCGCCAGCCGCGGTCCCACTGCGAAGCCACGGACTCACCGATCGTCGCCATCGTTCGAGCACCTCCGCGATCCCAGGCCACGCCGTCCGCCACCGGCCAGCGAGTTCGGGCGCTCGAGGGCGATTCCTTCGAATGGTTGTTCGGAGCGCAGGGCCGGTGGGGGCTACGCGAGTTGGGCGTAGCGCTCGTAGACCTCGCGGGGCAGCCGGCCGTCCTCGACCGCGGCGCGCACGGCACAACCCGGCTCGTGGAGGTGGGCGCAGTCGGAGAACCGGCAGTCGCGCGCCAGTTCGGCGATCACGGGGAACAGCTCGGCCCGCTCGAACTCGTCCAGCTCCGGCAGGCCGAAGACGCGGACCCCGGGGGTGTCGATCACGCGGGCGCCCCCGGGCAGCTCGTGGAGCATCGACGAGGTGGTCGTGTGCTTGCCCGTGCCGTCGGCCGCCCGGACCGCGCCCACCCGCGCGTCGGCGCCGGGGCAGAGGGCGTTGAGCAGCGACGACTTGCCGGTCCCGCTATGGCCGACGAGAACACACAGCCTGCCCGAGAGCGCCTCGGCCAGCGCCGGGACGCCCTCGCCGGTCTGCGCCGAGCAGGCCACCACCCGTACGCCGGCGGCGCGATGGGCCGCGAGCGGCGCCAGCGCGGCGATGCGCGCGTCGGGGTCAGGCAGCAGGTCGATCTTGTTGACACAGACGAGCGGCTCCGCCTCTCCGCGCCGGACCGCAACGACCACGCGGTCGACCCACTCGGGCCGGAGGGGAGGCGCCACCACGGAGGCCACGATCACGGCGACATCGATGTTCGCGGCGAGCACGCGGCGGGCGCCGGTGCCCGGGTCGGGGCGGTCGAGGGCCGAGCGTCGCGGGAGAACGCCCACGACCCAGACAGTGTCGTCGCCCCGGAAGTCGAGGGTTACCGCGTCGCCCGGCGCGAGCATGCTCTGCTGCCGGCGGGCGATGTGCGAGGGCAGCGTACACCGGACCTCGCGGCCCTCGTGCCAGACCAAGCAGCCACCGGACTCGGCGCTCAGGACAAGGGCGGGGCGGCCGGCCGTCGAGGGGCTATCCTCCAGCGGGCCATCCGAGGCTTCCGCGGCGCGCTCGTCGAGGGCGAGCAGGAGCCAACCAGCGAGCGCGGTCTCGGAGGCGCGGCGCGGCCCGGCGACGGGCTCGTCGTCCTCCTCCTCCTCGACCTCGGGGCCGAGGCGTTCGGCGGCGCGGGCGGCCTTTCGGAGTTGGTGCGCACGCCGATGCAGCGCTTTGCGCGTTGCGGGATCCAGCTCTGCCAGGGCGCCCTCGAGGCGCTCCCGGTCTCTCCGGGTCATGCGGCCTCCCGTCCGAGCCGCGGGGCTCGGCGATCGCGCGCCACGCGGGGGTGGCTGTGCGCTGTGGGGAGCATAGGAGCGGCCCCGGGGGGTGTCAAGCGGGCACGGGGCTATCGACGAGGTCGAGCAGCTCCTCGGTCCATGCCGGCAGCAGTCCGGCCTCGGCGGCCAGGTCGAGCGAGGTGTAGCGCTTGCGGAGCGCCCGCGCCCAGCCGAGCGCGAGACGGGCCTCCTCGCGCGTGCGGCCGATCTCGGTGAGGGTCGTGGGCGCACCACCGCGCAGGAGCTGCTCGCGGATCGTCGCGGCCGGCACGGCGACCGCCGACAGCTCGGCACGCAGGGCGTCCCACCGCTCCCGGGCGCGCACGAGCCGGCCCTCGACAGCGGTCAGGTCGCGCGCCTTCTGGCGCAGCTCGGGCAGCACGGCGTCGGCCAGTGGGCCGTAGACCGCACGGACGCCCGCCTCGAGCCGATCGCTGCTCGCGGCGGTGCGATCGGCGACGAGATCCTCCGGTCCGCAGGCGAGCAGCCGCTCGATCAGGCCGGCGATGAGGATCGTCCCGACGCCCACCTGGCGGCCATGGAGATCGAGCTGCCAGCCATCGCGGTGGCCGAGCATGTCCCAGAAGTGGCTGATCAAGTGCTCGGCGCCCGAGGCGGGTTGCGAGGTTCCGGCGACGGCCATCGAGAGCCCCGAGAGCGAGAGCCCAAGACAGAGCGCCTCCATGCCGCCGTGCGTGGGTTGGCGGATCTCGCCCGCCCGCCGGACGACGGTCTCCGTGACGCCCTCGAGGATCCGCAGCGGCTCGCGCTGGAAAGGCTCGCCTGCCAGCTCGCGCGCGAGGATCCAGTCACAGACCGAGGTCGGCTTCGCGAGCAGATCCGCATAGCCCGATCCGACCATCGCGGCGGGGGCGTCGACCATCGTGTCGAGGTCGTAGACGATCGCGACCGGCGGCTGCGCCGGCACGGTACACTTCAGGCCATCGCGCAGGACCGCGCTGATCGGCGAGGGGTAGCCGTTCATCGAGGGAGCGGTCGCGATCGCGACATACGGCGTGCGCACCCACTCGCAGCCGAGCTTCACGATGTCGTTGATCGTCCCGGAACCGACCGCCATCGGCGTCACGCGGGGTTGCTCACGGATCGCGGCGGCCACCTGCTCGGCGTAGCGGTCGCGCACCACATCGGGCTCGAGCACCAGGCGCTTGCACGGGACGCCCGCCTCCGCGAGAGCCCGCTCCAGCGGCGCGGCCGCCGCCGCGAGGGTTCGCTCGTCGCCCACCAGGAGGCCGCGCCGCCACAGGGAGCGCTCCTCCATCAGCGGCGGCACCGCGGCACACGCGCCCGGCGCGATCTCGACCACGGCCGTGGCGGTGGCACGAGGTTTCAGACACTCACGGAGCCTGCTGCGAAGCTGCTGGGACATGGCGCTCGCGTCCTCAGGGGCGGGGGGTCCTACTCGATCGGGGGCATCTCGTAGGAGCCGAGGGGTTCCACCGGCGAGCCGGTCGTCGGGTCGATCCAGGCGATGGTCACGGTCAGCTCCTCGACCTCGAGCGACGGCAACACAACCCGTCGCAGGCGGCCGTTGCCCGTGCCGGAGGCCCAGCGGAGTTCGCCCGTCCGCTCGAGTCGCTCGGCTTGTACGGAGAGCAGGGCGTCGCCGCCCCTGCCGAGCGGCATGTCGGAGAGGTCGATCGCGACCGGGAGCGTCGAGATCACGGCGGCGATCGGCTCGATCCCGTCGAGGGTGCGCGCGGCGAGGCACTGCTTGATGCCGCCCTTGGGCGCCGGCGCCGGGGGCGGGTCGACCGCCGTGCGGCTGAGCGCACCGATCACGCGCGAGCGGACCTTCGGCGGGTAGTACTCGTAGCCGGAGACGAAGTCCTCGCACGAGGGGATCGGCCAGGCCCACCGCGCGCCGGTGACAACGGGATCGGCCGGCATGGTGGCGGCGAAGAAGACGCGGAGGATCGTGCCGAGGAAGGGCGAGGACTCCTCGCCGGGCTCGACCGCGAGCACGCGGCCTTGAGCGTCCAGGCGCACCGTGATGCCAGAGACGGGAGCCGTCAGGACGAACTCCTCGCCCACGAGCCGGCAGAGCAGGCCGGACGGCGTCACCCGAAGCAGCGACTGGCCCTCCGGCGCGGGGAGCGCAACCACCGCGAGACGCCCGGCGCCCTCGAGCGTCTGGATGCCCGTCAACGGGACCTCGACGACGACGCGCCACGCGACGGCGTACTCGGCCGGGGCGGCGACAGGCGGCGCGTAGCGGAGCAGGACGGGCGCCTCCAGCGGCTCCTCGGGAGCCTGAGCGCGCGCCGCCGCAAGAGGAGCCAGCAGCAAGGCCAGGGCCGGCAGTACGGTCCAGCGCGGGGCATGTGTCGTTGGCATCGGCAGTCGCTCCTCCGTCGTGCGCGTTCGGGCGTGGTTGCCCCATTATACAGGCGGAGGCCGGCGCGGCCATGCCGCCTTCGGCCCGCGGCGGCCTCGGGTCGTTGAGGGATCCTGCGGCCTCCGGGCCGTGTGCTACACTGAACGCGGGGGTGCCCTTAGGGCCACCCGAGTCGATGCGTGCTCGCCGAGGCGGCCAATGCACGGAAGCGCATTCCACAACTGGGCTCAGCGCATCCCGATGCGGTTCGACAGCCCCTGGTGGCTCCTCGCCCTCCTCGTGCTGGTGGTGGCGCTGGCGATCAACGCCCGCAGCCTGGCCGGGATGGCCCGCTGGCGCCGACGCACCGCGCTCGCGTTGCGCATGGTCGTCCTCACCGCCCTGTGCTGCGCGCTTGCCGGCGCGACCATGCTCCGGCCGCAGGATGCGCTCTGCGTCTTCTTCCTGGTCGACTCCTCGCACTCGGTGGGCGACTCCCAGCGCGAGGTGGCGCTGCAGGCGATCAACGACGCCACCCGGAGCATGCGGCGCGGCAAGGACCGGATGGGCGTGATCGTCTTCGGCCAAGAGGCCAGCATGGAGACCGCTCCGAGCCTGAGCCCGACGATCGACAAGCTCGAGACCGTGACCGAGCGCTACCAGACCGACATCGCGCAGGCGATCCGTCTGGCGCTCGCCAGCTTCCCGGAGGGCAGCGCGAAGCGGATCGTGCTGCTCTCCGACGGCAACGAGACGCTCGGTCGGGCGGTCGACGAGGCCCGGGTGGCCCGCGCCAACGACGTCCCCATCGACACCGTCCGCCTCGCGACGCCCTACGCCGCGGAGGTCGCGCTCGACAGCATGTTCCTGCCGTCGCGCGCGAAGGTCGGCGAGCCGTTCGAGCTGCGGATCGTCCTTTCGAGCCTGAAGGCCGGCAGGGGCACGCTCTACGTCGAGCGCAACAAGCAGCTCCTCGGCGAGAGCCCGGTCTCCTATGGCGCCGGCAAGTCGGTCTTCCGGCTCCGCCAGTCGATCGAGGAGGCCGGGTTCTGGAACTACGAGGTCAAGCTGGTCGCCGACGCCGACACGCTGCTCGAGAACAACCGGGCCCTCGGCTTCGTCGCCGTCGCCGGCGAGCCGCGCGTGCTGCTCGTCAGCAAGGACCTCGACGCGGACGCCCACCTCGGAATGGCGCTCGAGGAGGGCCACATCGCGGTCGACGCGGTAGGCCCGACCGGGATCCCCCTCGACATCGGCGAGATCGTGCAGTACGACGCGGTCGTGTTCTCGAACGTGCCCGCGATGGCGATGCGGACGGAGCAGATGGAGGTCATCCGGGCGGCCTGCCGTGACCTCGGCGTCGGTTTCGGGATGGTCGGGGGCGAGGACAGCTTCGGCCTGGGCGGCTACTACAAGACGCCGGTCGAGGAGACCCTCCCGGTCAACATGGACATCACCCACAAGGAGCACTTCCCGGGGACCTCGCTCGTGATCTGCGTTGACACCAGCGGCTCGATGGGCGCGATGGAGGGCAACCGGACCAAGCAGGAGATCGCCAACGAAGCGGCCGGCCTCGCCGCCGAGCTGCTCTCGCCGCGCGACGAGCTGTGCGTCTTCGGCTCGGAGGACAAGGCCGGAGAGGTCTTCCCGCTCGCCAAGGTCACCGACATCCCCGAGGCCAAGCGGATGATCGCCCGGATGCGCCCGGGCGGAGGCGGGATCTACGTTCGCCCCTCGCTCGCGCGCAGCTACGAGATCCTGAACTCGAAGGCGACGGGCCAGATCAAGCACGTCATCGTCCTCGCCGACGGCTCGGACTGCGACTCGCAGGAGGGCTGCGTCGATGCCGCGCGGCAGGCGTTGGCCGAGCACAACATCACCACGACGTTCGTCTCGCTCGGCAACGGTCCCCACACACCGTTCCAGAAGCAGGTCGCCGATGCGGGCGGCGGGCGGCTGTACGTGGCCGAGCGGATGGAGGACGTCCCCCGGATCTACACCAAGGAGACGCTCCTCGTCGCCCGCTCCCTGATGTGCGAGGAGCCGTTCCTCCCGACCGTCGACACGGGCGCGCCGCCGCTCAAGGGGATCGACTGGGCGACGGCCCCGCCGCTGCTCGGCTATGTCGGCACCTCCGAGAAGCCGGCCGCGCAGGTCTTCATGCGCACGCACAAGGACGACCCGCTGCTCGCCTCCTGGCAGTTCGGGCTCGGACGGTCGATCGCGTTCACCTCGGACGCCCAGAACCGGTGGGCTGCGGAGTGGATCGGCTGGCCCGCCTACGACAAGTTCTGGCAGCAGTCGGTCCGCTGGATGCTGCGCTCGCTCGATGAGGGCATGTTCGACGCGACAGTGCAGATCGAGCGCGGCCAGGGCACGCTCTCGGTCGAGGCGCTCGGCGGCGAGGACGAGTTCCTCAACAACCTGGACATCCGGGCCCGGCTCGTCACGCCCGACAACGAGGGCCACGACGTCAAGCTCGAGCAGATCGCCCCCGGCCGGTACCAGCAACGGTTCGACGCGCAGGCGACCGGCGCGTACATGGCCAACCTCACCTACACGCTGCCCGACGGGCAGAAGGAGTCGCAGACGGCCGGAGCCGTCGTCCCCTACCCGGAGGAGTACCGTCAGCTCGCGGCCGACGACTTCCTGCTCACGCGCGTGGCCGAGACCAGCGGCGGCGCGACGCGCGAGGCCTCCGAGCTGGCGGGCCTCTACGAGAGCGCGCGCGCAACGGTGCGCACGCCCACTCCCGTCTGGCCGCAGCTCCTGCTCCTCGGCGCGATCCTCCTCCCCTTCGATGTCGCCGTCCGCCGGCTCGTGCTCGATCAGCGGCAGTGGGAGATGGCGCGCGAGAAGGCACAGGAGCTGCGCGCGCGCTTGGCGCGTGGCCGACGCGAGGCCAAGCCGGCCGACGGAACCGTCGAGGCGCTGCTCACCACCAAGCAGGAGACGTGGGAGGAACGTCCGACCGGCGCCCCGGTCGTCCAGGCGGGGCCCCAGGTCGCGGCGCCGCCGCCCGCGGAGAACGAAGCGGCTCGGAGGCTCCGCGAGCAGCTCGCGGCGGCCGCGGCGCGCAAGCAACCCGAGCAGGCGCCCCCCTCGGCGGAGGCGGAGGCCGATCAGGGGGACACGTTCAGCCGCCTCATGGCCGCGAAGAAACGCGTGAACCGATAGCGCGGAAGAGCAGCGAGACGCGGGAGGTCGATTCGTGGCCGGGACGCGGCGGCTTGCCCCACGTGCCTGTCGAGGCGTCCTCTTCCCGCCAGTGAGGCCGGAGCGCCGCCTCGCCGCGCGCGGCCCACTCCGCCGCCCAGGCCCGCACCTCGTCCTCGGCCAGCGCGAGCCCGTGCGTCTCGCCGAGCGCGTGCAGCAACTCGTGGGCGACCGCCTCGGTCTCGATCGCCTCGCGGGCGCACTCCCGGCGCGCGGCGAGCTGCTCGATCCCGTTGCGGAAGAGGCGGATCACGCGGGCGCCGGGCTCCCACGCCGAGTAGAGCGCGGTCCCGCCGAAGACCGACGGACCCTCGTCCCAGGTCACCCGAATGCCCAGGCGCGCGGCAGCCTCGTCGGGCCGGAGCGACAGCAGCTCCTCCAGCCCGGCAAGCCACTCGAGGGGACTAGAGCAAGTCGCGCGCATGATCTTGGATCTTTCGGATGGCGGTCGCGATCTGTTCCATGTCACTCTCCGGCCCGAGGAAGTGGCGCTGGTGCAACCAGCTCCCGGTCTCGCGGCAGATCCGCTCGGTCACGGGGCAGTGAACGCGGGAGAAGTCGAACTCCTTCCCGGAGAACCGCTCGGCCGAGGAGCGCTCGCCCCCGACCCGGTCGAACATCGGCGCCTTGTGCAGCGGGGTGTAGCCGCTCGCGAAGGGCACGCCCTCGGCGGCGAGGGCCTCGAGGAACCGCGCTCGCGGCAGGCCCCGGAAGGCGTCGGCGTCGTAGCCCATGAGGAACAGGTGCACGGCGCTGATCGAACCCTCACCCGGAATGCGAACCCCGTTGACGCCTTCGATCCCCCGAAGCTGCTCCGCGAGCGCCTGGGCGTTGCGCCACCGGGCTTCGTTCTGCTCGTCGAACCGCGTGAGCTGGCCGAGCAGAACGGCGGCCTGGAACTCGGTCAGGCGGTAGTTCCAGCCCATCAGGTGGTGGTCGTACCAGCCCTTGTCGCGCAGGCGGCCGCAGTTGTGGAGCGACCAGACGCGCTCGCCGATCTCGCGGTCGTTGGTCGTGACGGCCCCGCCCTCGCCGGCACTGAGGTTCTTCGAGGCCTGGAAGCTGAAGCAGCCGGCATCGCCGATCGCGCCGACCGGCGTGCCGTTGTAGATCGCCCCGTGGGCCTGGGCCGCGTCCTCGACGATCTGGACCCCGTGGCGCTCGGCGACGGCCTGCAGCTCATCGAGCATGCACGGGTTACCGGCCACGTGGACGGGGATGATCGCGGTGGTGCGGGGCGTGATCGCGGCCTCGGTCGCCTCCGGCGAGAGGGTCCAGGTGTCGGGGTCGATATCGGCCCAGACCGGGATCGCGCCGATCTGGATCACCGAGGTCGCCGTCGCCATGAAGGTGTACGGTGGGACGATCACCTCGTCGCCGGCCTCCACCCCCGCGGCCCGGAGGGCGACCTCGAGGGCGGCCGTTCCCGTCTGGACGGCGGTGCAGTAGTCGGCCGCGCACACCTGGGCGAAGGCCTGCTCGAACTCCTCGACGCACGAGCCGTAGATCCGGCCCCAGGCGCCGGAGCGGAGCACCTCGAGGATCCGTTTCTCCTCGGGCTCCCCCCACACGGGCCAGGCGGGCCAGGGATCGGTCCGTACGGGCTTGCCGCCCAGAAGCGCGAGCTGACTCATCGAATGGCTCCCTCTCCTCAGGCGCGTCGGCCGTCAGTCGGCGCGTCCCGGTCCTTGCAGAGAGACCGGTCGCCCGGTCTCCGACGATTCGTAGATGGCGAGGATCAGCTCCAGCGCGTTGCGGCCCTCACGGCCATCGATCAGCGGCGCGCGCCCGGTGCGGATCGCCTCGATCACGTCACGGAACTGCAGTTCGTGGCCCTTGTGGGTCATCGAGTGCGGATCGCCCGCCCCACTGCCCGAGACGGCGCCGAAACGGCCCAGCTCCTCCGCCTCGCGCTCCAGCTCACCGGCGAGCTTCCACTCGACCAGCGTGCCGTCGGCGAGGACCGCCGAGCCGCGCTCGCCGGTGATCGAGAGTCGAGCCGGATGGCCGGGGTACGAGGCCGTGCTGGCCTGGATCACCCCGATCGCGCCGCTCGCGTACTCCACCACCGCCGCGACCGTATCCTCCACCTCGATCTCATGCAGCCGCGTCACCGCCCGTCCGTAGACGGTCCGGACCGGCCCGAGGATCCATCGGGTGAGGTCGATTGTGTGGATCGCCTGGTTGATGAGCGCCCCACCGCCGTCGAGGGCCTTGGTGCCCCGCCATCCGCCGGAGACGTAGTACTCCGGCGCGCGCCACCACTTCACCCGCGCGTCGCCGAAAGCGATGCGGCCGAAACGGCCCTCGGCCACGGCTTGGTGGAGGAACCGGGAGGCCGGCTCGAACCGTTTTTGCGAGATGACGCTCAGGATCACGCCGGCCCGGTCGGCGGCCTCGATGACCTCGTCGGCCCGCGCCAGCGTCACCTCGATCGGCTTCTCGACCACGATGTGCTTGCCGGCCGCGGCGGCCGCCAGGCAGGCCTCGCGATGGAGCCCGGACGGCGTCCCCACGACCACCACGTCGATCTCCGGCCGGAGGACGAACTCCTCGACCGAGGCGTCGGCCACCGGCGCCTCCAGCTCGGACGCGAGCGCCCGAGCCCGGTCGAGCGCCACGTCGCAGTACCCGACCAGGCGTGCGCCCTCGATGGCGCGAACGGCGAGGCCGTGGTACCGGCCCACCATCCCGGCGCCGACGATTCCGAAACCGACGGGCGCGTCAGCCACGCGCGACTGCTCCCTCCAAGCGACCTAGCGGCCTCTCCGCGCGGCTCCGGCGGCGGGCTTGGCCTCGCTCTCGGAGCCCGGAGCCCCCTTGGCGCCGACACGGACGACCTTCCCCTCGGCCTCGACCAGCGGCCGCGTCGTCGCCGCCTCCCAGGCCACCTCGCGCTCGTTGCGGTAGGTGATCCGGTACTCGACGCTCTCCTGGCCGGGCTTGCCGGGCGAGACGACCTCGGTCTTGCCCTTCTCCAGGTTCGGGTCGGGCTGTTCCTTGACCGGGGGCGGCACCTCGCGCGTCTCGGTGCGGGTGACCTGGTACTCGACCTCCAGGTTGTCCTTCCCCGGCTTGACCAGCAGCTTCGAGCCGTCGCCCAGGGAGCCGAAGTCCACGGTGCGGTTGCGAAGCTGCAACTGCTCCTTGGTGAGCCCCGACTTCTTGAGCAGCCCCTCGAGCGAGAGCTTGGGCCCGAGGAACTCGAACACGTCCGGCGTCTTGGTCTCGTCGAAGAGCGCGGCGAGGGCGTCGCGCGAGAACTTGATCCGGTCGGGCGGACGGCGCTCGGTCTCGATCGTGTACTTCGTGACGATGCGTGGCTGACCCACGATGCCGTCGACGTTGCTGTACTTCTGCTGCAGCGTGTTGAGCGCGAACTGGATGTCCTCTTCGGTCGGCGCGGCCGCGATCGCGGCGCCGTCGACCTTGAGGATCCGCGCGTCGAGGTACACTTGGACCTGGCGGCAGGCGGCGATGGCCGCGATCGCCTCGGCCTCGGTCAGCACCTGCTTGTCGCGGTCGGCCGGGATCACCGAGACCGTCGGCGCGGGGTCGATCTGAAGGGTCTCGGCCGGAACCTGGCGGCCCGCCGCCCGGGCCCGGATCTCCTCGAGCACCCGCTTGGCGGTGTCCTCATCGCGGACGGCGACCTCGAGGGCCGAGCCGAACCGGATCTGACAGACCTGGCCGCGCTTCACCCGCCCGATGATCAGCAGGGTCGCGAGGACCAGAACCAGGGGCACCAGGACGAGCGTCTCGACCAGCACGACATTCCGCATCCGCCGCAGGCGCCGCTGGTACGCGCGCACGACATCCTGCGAGGGGTCTCCGTAGGGGTCCTGGTACGGCTCCTCGAAGCTGCCCGGCGTCTCCATGGCACTCCTCCCTCCCGGCTGCCCCCCCGCCGCGGTACGCGGTTGCGGCCCGGCAGCGGTGCCCGGGCCGCACGTATCCTACGCTCAAACCGCGCGAACTCCTACCTGGGCTCGTCCTCCGACTGGCTCTCCGTCGCCGCCGGCTGCCAGGCCGTCCGATCCTTCGGCTCCTCCCTGCTGAGCATGCTCTCGGGAACCGAGTTGGTCTCGAGGAAGGTGAGGGCCGCCTGAAGCTGATCGTC
>CAZRDB010000024.1:33549-37964 GCA_964598695.1 uncultured Armatimonadia bacterium | reverse complement strand
CTTTTTTTCGCCCTCGTCTGGCAAACGGTTTTTTTTCAACGGGTTGTTGTTTTTGTTTTTGTTGAAGCCCCCGAATTTGCCGAGCTGTATGGGCTCTCCATCCTTCCCCCCGAGCGGCTGTACGAGCTGTAAGGGGGCGCGACCGCCAGGGGGTGCGCTTTCGGTCAGGACGCCCTGCTCTTCCGCGTGATCGGCCTTGCCCTGATGGCTGCGGGCGCTTGGCTCGCGTTCGGACGCGGGGGCGCCTTTGGCTGCTGTACCGGGGCCCTCGTGGGGCTGCTGGGCCTCGCCATCTTCGAGATCCTGGGCCACATGTTCCTCATCGCCGGCCCGATCCTGTACCTGCAGGACCGCCTCAGCGCGCGCCGGCGCCCGCGCGATCGCTGACTACCGCGCCTTGCGCTCGAACGCCCCGATGTCCGGCGCGTTGCCCTGGGGGATCGGCGTCCCCAGCGCGTCGGCGGCGCTGCTCGTCGGGCCGCCGGCGTCGATGCACGGGGAGCCCGCGCCGAGCGTGAAATCGAGCCCCGCCACATCCGCGAGCAGCGGGTCGGCCGCGATGCTCCCCTTGTCGAGGCCGCTCTCCGCGAGGTACCGCGCGAAGTCGGCCATCGGGTAGCGGCCGTCCCGGAACGCGATCATCTCGCCCTCGGACTGGAACCACAGGTTGTTCTCCAGCACGAGGTTCTTCCGCTGGTCGGCGTTCCAGGTGGGGGCGTAGAACGCGTTCTTGGTCGCCCCGGCGAAGATGTTGTTGCGGATCGTGAGCCCCTCGACCTGCGCCTGCGAATCGTAGAAGCAGATCTGCCGGCCGCTGGGGTCCGGCCGCTGCGCGTGGCTCCAGCCGGAGCCCGCGTTCACGCACGTGTTGTTCTCGAAGACGATCCCGCGCGTGAGCGACTCCGCCGGCCGATTCCAGTACTCGAACGAGTACTCACTGTTCCACACGACGTTGCGGCGGTAGACGATGTCGCACTGCTCGACGGCCTCCCCGAGGCTCTGGTTGGTGAGCGCCGCGTCGTAGATCTCCCATAGGCGGCAACCCTCGACGAGGCAGTCGTGCGCGGCGCCCCAGAACTCGATCCCGTTGCCGAACCGCACGGTGCCGGCCCCGCCGTACTGGTCGCCGCCGCCGATGTACCCGAAGTCGCAGTCGCGGATGGTGATGTGGTGGACCGAGCCGCCGCCGATCCCGTGGGCGCCGCCGTACTTGAGGCAGAGGTCTCGGTAGGTGACGTGGTGGGCGCCGGACTGGTCGATGATGTGCGCGCGGAGGGCAGCCTCGATCCGGCCCCAGCGGGTCGCCGGGTTGCCCTCGCACCGCAGCTTCACCAGGCAGCGCTCCTCGTCGTACCAGTACTCGGGCTCCCGGTCGAGGTCGCTCTCCTCGAAGACTTTCACGCCGCAGGCGGCCTCGTCGCCCAGGATCAGGTTCCCGACATCCACGAACGGGACGTGGCCGGCGTCGCAGGGCGTGAGCGAGAGGTCGGCGATCTCGATCTCGGCCCCGGCCGGGAGAGCCTTGCCGAGGAACAGCGTCAGTCGCGCATCGTCGGCCGTCGTCTCGGGTGCGTAGTACCGTTCGAGGAGCGCCCACTCGCCGCGCTCGATGATCGCGCCCGGGGGCGTCGCCGCGTAGCCGGACCAGGGGGGGCCGGCCGCCATGAGCGCGGCGCCGGGGAGGATCACCCGCGTGCTCGCCCGCAGTCGCAGGCTCAGCCGGAGCGCCTCTCCCGCCTCGACGCGGAACGGCAGCGCGTAGAGCTGGATGTCCGACGACGCGCCAGCCCCTTGCGTGCAGCGGATCCGGCAGGTCCGCTCCTCGGCCGCGTAGGCGGCTTCGGCTTGGGCCCCGTTCTCGCAGTAGAGCGACCACCGCGGGCCCTCGGCCGGCGCGAAGGGGGTCCCCACGCGAGAGGGTCCCGTCCCCGTCGGTGTCGCCGTCGCCCAAAGGCCGGGTCCGACCTCCTGCCAGCACTCGGGGGCGGAGAGATCGAGCGACCGGAGCAGCAGTGGCTTCGGCCCCTCACCGTACGCGGCGTAGGTGATATCGGCCTCGGGGGCGCCGCTCCGAGGGCGCAGCGTGGCGCGCCAGGTATCGCCGCGCCGGAACAGCACGCGGTCTCCGGGCGCGAGCGCCGCCTCGGTCACCCGCTCGATCGAGCGCCAGGCGAGCGCGGGGCTCGTCCCCGCGTTGTCATCGTTGCCGGCGGTTGCCACGCAGTAATCGGTCGCCATCGCGGGCGCTCCCATCGTGCAGACGAGGAGCGCGTACAGCGCCCACGGTCGTCCCATCGTGGATCAGTCCTTAGTGTGCGGCGGCGGGCTTGTGAGCTTTGGAGCCCGACTTGCCCTTGCCCTTGGCGGTCTCCTTCTTCGGCTCCTCGAGCGGCGTCGCGAGGAGGGTCGCCGTCCGCGCGTAGAGCGAGGCGCGCCAGTAGCAGGCCAGCGCCTGGAGCTTGCGGGCGGGATCCCCGGGCATGCGGCGCAGCAGCGCCTCGGCGGTCGCCGCGTAGCACGAGGCCACCGTCGTGTTCGCATGGGCCTCCTGCGCTCCCGCGATGAGGTCGAGCGCGCGCGCCTGCGAGCGCAGCACCATCGGGTGCAGGGCCGGCCGGTTCGTCGTCGCGGCCTGGCGCGTGGCCGGGTCGAACCGCGTGTCGATCGAGTAGTAGCGCGCGACCAGGAGGCTCGACAGCGTGAGGCCCTCGATCGACAGGCCGTACCGCGCGATGAGGGGAACAGGACCCTCTTTGCCGACCAGCGGCTCGAGCATGTCGAGCGCCGCGATGCAGCCTACGCAACGGGCGTAATCGGTGTCTTGCGCGAGCAGCCACTGGCGGAATGCCTCGGGCTCCATCGTCAGATCGCGGGCGCGCGCGGGGACCACCGACCGCTCCAGGTACTCCAGGTTCGCGCGCGCCGCCGGCTCCAGAACCCCGGCCCACGCCGCCAGTTCCTCGGACTTCGGGGCCGCCGCGCCGCCCGCCCCCAGGCCCATCCCGGCCCGGCTCTCCACCCCCGCGAGCGTTGCGTCGGCGAGCGAGTAGATGGTCAGCAGTCGGCGGGTGGCGGCCAGCGCGGCGCCCTCGGTCTCGGCCGCGCCGATCGCGTCGAGCAGCGGCTTCTCCTCGCGCCGCAGGAGCGCGACCGCGGCGAGACCCGTCGCATAGGTGTCGGCGAGGCTCTGCACATCGGCGATCGTCGGCTGCTCGAGGTTGATGCCCGCCTCCGCGATCAGCTCGTCGGCGCGGGAGCGGAAGTACTCCAGGCGCTTCGCGTCCGGCGCCTGGCCCCTCGCCAGCTCGGCGAGAGCGGCGCGATCGCCGTCGGACTGCTTCCACGCGGTCAGCACGCGCGTCATCCGGAGCCCGGCGCCACAGGCCCGCTGCACCTCGGTGGCGATCTCGTAGGCCGCTCCGTAGTCGGCATCGGCGAGGTAGGAGTAGGCGACCTGGTATGCGCCTTCTGCCAGGGCCGGGTCGTAGGCGCCCAACTCGGTCACGCGCTCGAGCACGGCCGCGTCGCCCTTCGCCGCCCGGCCCAGGTCGTCGCCCGCGGCGGCAAGCCGCCGCTTCGCCGCGTTCACGAGCCGCGGGTCCGAGCGTCCCTCGAGTGTGGGCGAGGCGCCCTTCGGCCAGGGCAGCTCCTTGCCCGTGAACTCCTTGTAGACCTCCGCCAGCGTGCCGGCCTCGCGCATCTCCAGCTTCAGCGCGGTGCCCCGCTGGACCACGTCGACCCAGGCCGGCGGCGTCGCCGCAACGTCGTAGTCGCGGCGCTGGCCGCCGGGGATGACGACGCGCGTCCGGAGCGCCTGCTGGGCGGCGTCGAGCTTCTGGG
Source organism: uncultured Armatimonadia bacterium (assembly GCA_964598695.1). Lineage (GTDB taxonomy): Bacteria > Armatimonadota > Zipacnadia > UBA1398 > UBA1398 > CAZRDB01. The sequence goes on along the minus strand of CAZRDB010000024.1, from coordinate 34,124 downwards.
GCAGCGCCCAGACCGCGCCGACGGTCCCATCGGGCAGCGCGACGCCGCTCATCGCGGGCTCCGGCCGGTTCGAGAGGGGCAGCCCGCTCTCCGTGATGGGGCCGGGCCCCGGCCTCTCCGGCAGCTCCAGCGGCGTTCCCGTGAGCGCGGCGACCAGGGCCACCGCCAAGGAGGAGCCGGCCGACGGTCCGTCGAGCGGCCCGAGTAGCGAGATGTCGATCTTCGTGTCGTGGAGCGGCCGTCCGACGATCAGGGCCGCGTTGCAGACCGCCATCCGGCCCGACGCGTGCCACTCCGGCGCGCTCGTGCCGACCTCGCGCTCGTGGAACTCCACGGTCCCCTCGCCGGCCTTGGCCGGGCCTACCGTGACGTCGGCCACGCCGAAGCCGCTGAGGACCTTGCCGCGCCGCTCCAGCGCCCAGAGGGTCGTGATCTCGCGCTTGGCGCCCTCCTCGAGCTTGGTGCTGACGCGGCCGCCGGCCAGGGGGGCGCCGCCCTCTTCCTCCCCCTTGTGAGCCTTGTGGCGACAGCCCAGCAGCGCGGCTGCCACCAGCAGGGCCACGGCGAGCAGCAGA
>CAZRDB010000024.1:13661-33539 GCA_964598695.1 uncultured Armatimonadia bacterium | reverse complement strand
CGTGGTCGACTCGGCCCGCACATTACCCTTACGGGGCCCATGCGGACGCTATCCACTCGTTGGATTCCGCCGCGAGCCCGGCTTCCCTGCAGCGACCGCAACCCCGCCTGTGCCCCCGGCCTGCCCGTAGACCCTCGTCTCGGCTCCGACCCGGCGCGCCAGGGCTGGTGCGCGGCGCCGGGCAGGTGGGCGGGGACCGTCGCCCGAACGCACTGCCCATGTCCTCGGAGACCTCCGCGATCCCGCCCCGCCTGTCGCTCGCCCTCTGCGCGACCCTGTCGTCGCTCGGCGTCCTGGCGGTCGTGAGTTGGACGGTCGCGCCGAGCGTCACATTCGGCGACTCCGGCGAGCTGCTCTCCGCAGCCCTCTCGCTGGGGATCGCGCACCCGCCCGGGTACCCGCTCTGGTGCCTCGCGATCCACGCGCTCAACGACCTGGGCCTGTTCGCGACACCGGGCTGCGCGGCGAGCATGGCCTCGGCGTTCGCTCTCGGCGTCGCTGGGCTGTTCCTCTTCCTCGCGTTTCGCGACGCGGCCGGATCCGACGCCGCCGCCCTGCTCGCGACCGTTGCCTACTGCCTCATGCCCCTCGTGTGGGACTACGCGGCTGTGGCCGACATCTACACCTGGGACATCGCGTTCATGGGTCTCGGCCTGTGGGTCTTCCAGCGGTTCTACGCGCGGGCGCGCGAGGGGCTGCCGATCGCCGCGGGCTGGGCCGTCGGCCTCGGCCTGGCCCTCGGCGTCGGCATCGCCCACCGGCCCACCCACACCGTCTTCGGCCTCGGCTACCTGGCGATCCTCTGTTTCGTCCCCGCGCGACAGTGGCTGAGCCCGGCCCGTGTCGCCTGGTTCCTGCTGGGGCTCCTGCTGGCCCTCTCGGTCTGGCTCTACCTCCCGTGGCGCGGCGGCGCCTGGCCCCACCTCCCGGGCGGCACGTGCGAGGGCGTCTACCAGTTCAGCCCCGTCTCGACCTTCGGCGAGTTCGTCGAGCAGGTCACCTGCCGGCGCTACCGCTTCCTCGCCTGGGGCGCGCGTCCGCCCCTCTGGGGCACGATGCTCGGCTTCGACCTCCGGATCCTCGCCCGCCAGTGGGCGCCGCTGTGGTGGCCGGCCGTTGCGGGCGGCCTCTGGCTTGCGGTCCGGCGGAGGCGGGAGGCCGTCCCTCTCGCCGTCGTCGCCGCGCTCGGCTGGCTCCTGTTCTGGAACTACGCCGTGATCGACCCGGAGTCGTTCCTCCAGCCCTTCATGCTCGGATGCGCCGGGCTCGCGGCCGTCGGCCTGGCCGGGCTCGAACGGTGGGGCCGCTCGCTCCCCCGCCGGCCCGGCCGCCTCTCGCTCGCGGCGCTCTGGGGCGTCCTCGCCCTCTCCGTCGCCTGGTACGGCGCCCGGACCTGGCGCGAGGTCGACCGGAGCGGCGACCTCCTCGCCCAGGAGTATGCCGGCCAGGCCCTCTCCGAGCTGGGCGAGCGCGAGACCGACCTGATCCTCGGCTGGGAGTACTCGATCTGCACCGACCACCGGATGTTCCCCCTGCGCTACGCGGCATGGGCCTTCGACCGCGGCTGGGGAACCTGGATCTGGGCGATGCCACAGGACAGCGACCTCTCGTGGTCGCGTCTGCTCGAGCGGCTGGGCGTGGACGAGGCCGATCGGGCACGCCTGATGCCCCTGGCCCCCCCCGATCGCTCGCGGGCGCTGCTCCGGATCTGCGCGGCGCGCGACAACGTCTTCACCAGCGGCAGTTGCTGGCCGCGCGAGGCGGGAGGGCACACGGAGTGGATCGGATGGACCAGCAGACCGGTGGCCGCCCCTCCCGGACGCCCGCTCGACCCCGCCGTCGCCGAGCCCTGGTTTGCCTGGGCCGAGCACTGCCTCGCCGCCCGCCCCCATGATCGCGTGGTCCGCTCGATGGCCTTCGCGCCGCTGATCGAGCTGTGCCGCGACCTCGAGAACCGCGGGCAGGGCGATGCCGCCGTGGCGATCCTCGACCGCGCGGCCCGGCGCGACCCGGGCAACCTGCCCGTCCATGCCGCCTACTCCGAACTGCTGCTCCGGGTGGGGGAGGGCGACCGCGCGATCGAGCAAATCGAGATCGCGCGCCGCAACGCCGAGTGCTTCTCGGACTGGCACGACTCGACGGTCCAGCTCGGGCGCACCCTCCGTATCCTCGGGCGGTACGAGGAGGCCACCGTCTACCTCGAGAGGGCGATCCAGCGACGGGCCGACCCATCGCTGGCCGACGCGGGTCTGAACCTGTACGACCGCTGGATGCTCGCCTGGTGCTACGAGAGGAGCGGCCGAAGCGAGCAGGCCGCTCGCGTCCTGCGGCCGACGCAATGGTCGCTCGCGCTCCTGCGGGAGCGGATCGCGAAGGACAGCCAGGCGCCACCCGCCAACTGAGAGCTGCGGACGAACCGCGGAGAGGGAGTGCGTACACGATGGATTGCACACGGCGAGGGTTCCTCGCGATGGCCGGCGGCGCGCTGGCCGGCATGGCGGTGGCTGGGCGCGCCGCGGCCGTGCCGCGGCTGTGGCCCGGCGACGTGCCGTCCCGGATCCGGCTCGGCTCCTGCGCCTACTCGCTGCGCGACCTGCTGACCGCCAAGCCGCCCGAGATCGACCTCTTCGGCTTCCTCGACTACTGCGCCGAGATCGGGCTCGACGGCGTCGAACTGACGTCGTACTACTTCCCGGAGACGGTCGAGGCGGACTTCCTTCAGCGCCTGGTCGATCGGTGCGCCGAGCTGGGCCTCCTCATCAGCGGGGGCGCGATCGGTGGCGATCTCACCGGGACGCCGGCGGAGAAGATGCCGGTGATCGAGACGATCCGGACCTGGCTCGCGCGCTACCAGGTGCTCGGAGCCCCGGTCATGCGGATCTTCGCCGGCTCGACCCCCAAGGACCGAAGCGAGCAGGAGGCGCGCGACGGCGTCGTGGCCTGTATCCACGAGTGCCTCCCGGCCGCCGAGGCGGCCGGCGTCAAGATGGTCCTCGAGAACCACGGCGGCGTGGTCGCCACGCCCGAGGGGATGCTCGACATCCTCGACCGTGTCGATTCGCCCTGGCTGGCGGCCAATCTCGACACCGGCAACTTCCACACCGAGGACCCCTACGGGGCGATGGCCCGCATCGCTCCGTACGCGGCCAACGTGCATGCCAAGGTGGTCGTCACGCCGGCGGGGCAGCCGTCCCAGGCGCCGGACTGGGGCCGCATCGTGGGCCTCCTCGAGGAGGTCGGCTACCGCGGCTTCATCTCGATCGAGTACGAGGGCAAGGCGCCACCGCGCGAGGGCGTGAAGGTCGAGGCCGAGAAGATCCGCGCGGCGCTTGCCGAGGCATTCCCCGAGGAGGGTTAGGCGCGCGCGACCAGGACGGTGAACCATCGGCGCGCTCCGAGGTTGTAGGGAGTAGACCCCACAGCCTAGGAGCGGTGGACCGTGAACTGTTCCGCCTGCACAACCTCGAACCCGCCGTGGGCGACGGAGTGCTGCGAATGCGGCGCCGAGCTTGCCAAGGGTGACTGGCGCCCGCCGTCGTGGCTCGCGATGAAGTCCGGCGAGGAGCCGGTCATCTTCGCGCTCCGCCGCAGGCGTCGTCGTCGCCAGTGGTACTCGCTCATCGTCGTCCTGCTCGTTGTCGGCGGGATCGCCTACGGCCGCATGGTGCGCGAGTGGCTGCGACAGGGCCCGACCACGCAGCACACCGTCCTCGTGCCCCCGGTGCCCAGTGAGGACCTCACCGGCGGCACGACCGAGTCGTTCCCCTCTGCGGCCCCGACCGAGAGCGGGAGTGAGTCGGCCGCGCTCGGGCTCGAGAGCGGCCTCCCCACCGAGGCCGTCGAGTCGGGCGAGGCGGGCGCGAAACCCGACGGGTGGATCGGCCGCGGCGAGGAGCGGATCGCCTCCGCGCTCGGCCGTGCCGGTGTCCGCATACCGCTCGGGGGCGGCCGCGTCGGGGGCCACCGCGTCGGGGGCCACCGCGCGAGCGGCGGCGCGGGACGGCACTTCCAGGAGCTGGTCTGGCCCAAGGACGGCGCGACCATGGTGCGCGTCGCGGGCGGCTCGTTCCCGATGGGCTCCTCCGCCGGCGATGATGCCGAGAAGCCGGTCCACACGGTCGCGCTCAGGCCGTTCTACATCGACCGCACCGAGGTGACCAACGCGCAGTACAAGAAGTTCGTCGACGCCACCGGCCATGCCGTGCCCTGCGCCTCCGAGCCGTGGGCCTCTCCCTACAACTGGGATCGCGGCAGCCGCGCCTACCCCGCCGGCAAGGGGGACTGGCCCGTCGTGCTCGTCTCGTGGTCGGACGCCCTCGCCTACGCACGGTGGGCCGGCAAGCGGCTCCCGACCGAGGCCGAGTGGGAGTACGCCGCCCGTGGCGCCGCGGGCAGCATCTACCCGTGGGGCTCGGGTTGGGCCTCCGGCCGCTGCTCCGCCGGCGGCGCCGGGTTGGCGCCGGCCGGGCGCTTCGCCTCCGGCGTCTCCTGGTGCGGCGCGCTCGACATGGCCGGCAACGCCTGGGAGTGGTGCGCCGACTGGTTCGATCCCACCTACTACGCCAAGTCTCCCTCCGCGAACCCGGCCGGACCCTCCGTCGGACGCTACCGTGTCCTGCGGGGCGGCTGCTTCGCCAGCACGCCCGAGCTGTGCCGCTCGACCACACGGCTCTTCCGCCCACCCCAGGCCCGGAGCGAGGGCGCCGGCTTCCGCTGCGTCGCCGACGGGTAGCCTCGTTCCCCATCCGACCGACCCCTCGAGAGCCGCGCCGACCTCCGGCGCGGCTCGTTCGCGTACGGCGTTGCGCCGTTGCGCTCGAATCCCTACCATCACGGCGACCGGGGCGGGCGCCGGGTGAGGAGGCAGTGCCATGTCCGTCGTGCGGCTCGGGTTCGTGCCCTCGTACCGCTTCCAGTGGACCGACTGGACCGAGGAGATGCGGCAGGCCAGCCTCCGCGCGCTCGGGCGCCTGACGGGCGTGGAGATCCTCGCGCCGCCCGTGCTGCCCGAGGGCGCGCCGCTTGGCTCGCTGCCCGGGGCGACCCGCCATGGCGCCGTGCACAGCCTCGACGAAGCCGAGATCGTCGCGGCCTACCTCGCCGACCACCGCGTCGACGGCCTGGTCCTGTGTCCTACCGACTTCGGCGACGAGCGGTCGTGCGCGAAGATCGCGGAGCAACTGCGCGTGCCCGCCCTGCTCTACGCCACCAAGGAGCCCCCGGCCGTCGGGGGGGCCTCGCTGGCCCGTGTCTCCGACTCCTACTGCGGCACGCTCTCGATCGCAGCCGCGCTCCTGCGGCGCAAGCTGCCCTTCCACTTCGCCGGGATCGTGCTGCCGGAGGAGCCGGCATGCCTCCGGGCGTTCGAGGTGTTCGCCCGCGCCGTCGCCGTGGTCGCGGGGCTCCGCAACGCGCGGATCGGGCAGGTCGGCGTGCGTCCCGCGCCCTTCGAGACCGTCGCGTACGACGAGATCGCCATGGCCCGCCACTTCGGCCAGAACGTGCTCACCTACGACATGGGCGATCTCAGCGCGGATGCCCGGGTGCTGCTGCGGGAGGAGGGCGCGCTCGACGCGACGGTCTCCGAGCTGCGCGCTTCCGTGGCGACGGTGAGCATCGGCTCGGAGTCGCTCCGCGCGATGGCCGCGCTCGAGATCGCGCTGGAGCGCTTCTACCGCGGCTCCCGACTCTCCGCGATGGCCACCCAGTGCTGGTCGACCGTCCAGCGAACCCTGGGCGTGAGCCTGTGCGCCGTCTTCGGACGGCTCACCGGCAAGGGCCTCCTCACCGCGTGCGAGACCGATGTGCTCGGCGCGCTCTCGATGCTCGCCCAGCATCGCGCGGCCGGCGAGGAGTGGCCGCCGCACTTCATCGACTGGACCGTCCAGCACCGCGACGACCCCGACGTGCTGCTCGCCTGGCACTGCGGCAACGCGCCGGTCTGCCTCGCGCGCGCCGCGGAGGAGACCGCGCTGCGCTCGCGCTTCGACATGGTGGGCGAGAGCCCCGCCGCCGCCGCCGACCCGCAGGCCGGCCTCTACCAGTTCCAGCTTCGGCCGGGCCCCGTGACCTTCTGCCGGCTCGCCGAGTACGACGGCCGCTGGAAGATGCTGATCGCCTCGGGTGAGATCGTGCCGTCCGACGAAACGCTCGCCGGCACCTGGTCGTGGGTCCGCGTGCCGGACCATGCCCGGCTCTACCGCACCCTGGTCGAGGAGGGCTTCATCCACCACGCGAGCATGATCCACGGCGACCAGTCGGAGGCGCTGCACCTCGCCTGCGCCTTCCTCGACATCGCGCCGGTGGTTGTGGGATGAGCCTGCACGTGCCCCAACCGCCCCTCGACCTCATCGGTCTCGGCATGGCGACGCTCGACATCCTGCTGCGCGTGGAATCCATGCCCACCTGGGAACGGCCGGGCCCGGTCGAGGCCGCCGAGCTGGACGGGGGCGGCCCTGTCGGCACTGCCTGCGCCGCGGCCGCCCGGCTCGGCGCCCGGGTCGGGTTCGTCGGAACGGTCGGCTCCGACGAGCTGGCGCGGCGCAAGACCGAGTACCTGCACGTCTACGGTGTCGACACGAGCCGGATGGTCGAGCGGACGGGCCCGGAGCGCCAGGTGGTGATCGTCTACATCGACGCGGCCACGGGCGAGCGGACCTTCTCCGGCCTGCGCGGTTTCGGCGCCGATCCCCTCGCGCCGGAGGAACTCGACCGCGACTACCTCCGACGTGCGCGCTACCTCCACCTCGACGGCTTTCACCACGCGGCCGCGCTGGCCGCGGCCCGCTGGGTACACGAGGCCGGGGGCCGCGTGTGCATCGACTGCGGCCAGACCGACGCCCGGGCGATCGGCGATCATACCCGCGAGCTGCTCGCCCTGGTCGATGTGCTGATCTGCGGCTCCGGCTTCGGCCGCGCCGCCACCGGGCTCGAGGAGCCGCGCGCTGCCGGCAAGGCGCTCCTCGCGCTCGGACCCTCGATCGTCGTCCAGACCGAGGGCGCCGAGGGCAGCCACACGAGCGCCCGAACGGGCGAGTGCTTCCACACCCCGGCGTTCCCGGTCGAGGTCGTCGACACCACCGGCGCGGGCGACGTCTTCCACGGCGCGTACCTCGTTGGGCTGCTGCGCGGGTGGGACCTCCCCACGGTCGCGCGGTTCGCCACGGCCGTCGCCGCGCTCGAGTGCACCCGACTGGGCGGCCGGCGAGGGATCCCCACGTTCGACGAGACCCGGGCGTTCCTTGCGGCGCGCGGGCTCGAACTCCCGAGAGAAGGCCCACCATGCCGCTAGTCTCCATCGTCCCGATCACCCATGCCGCGCGCCGCGAGGGCTGGGCGGTCCCCCTACTCGGCGTCACCGACGGCCTCACGATCGACGCGGCCATCGAGGCCGGGGAAGCCGAGCGCGCGCCGCTCATTCTGGGCGTCTACGCCCACTTCGTCGCCGAGCCGCGCGCCGCCGCCTTGGCCGCCTACGCGCGCACCCGTGCCGAGGGCAGCTCGGTGCCGGTCTCCCTCATGCTCGACCACGGGACCGACATCGAGCAGTGCGAGCGCGCGATCGAGCTGGGCTTCTCGGATGTCATGTACGATGGGAGCACGCTCCCCCCCGAGGAGAACGCGGCGAACACCCGCGCCCTGGTCGAGAAGGCCCGCCCGCTGGGCGTGGGCGTCGAGGGCGAGCTGGGCCACGTGGGCCTCGGGAGCCAGTATGAGTCGTTCGGAGCCAAGGGCCAGGGCTTCACGAGCCCCGAGTCGGTGACGGGCTGGCTCGCGGAGTCGGGCGCCGACCTGCTCGCGGTCGCGGTCGGTACCGCCCACGGCGACTACGCCGCCGAGCCGCGGATCGACGTCGCACGCCTGCGCGAGATCGCCGCCCGCGTTCCGAGCACCCCGCTCGTGCTCCACGGCGGCTCGGGCCTCGGGACCGAGCAGTTCCGGGCCGCCGTCCGCGAAGGGGTCGCGAAGGTCAACGTCGCCACCGAGCTGTTCCACTGCGCCGGCGATGCCGTCCGCGAGGCCTCGGCCTCCCGGGCACTCAGCTACTGGGACCTGCTGCGCGAGGCGTCGTCGGCCTTCGGCGAGCGCTGCCGCCACCACCTCCGGGTCCTCGGCGCCACCGGCCGGGCCTGAGGCCGGCGGCGCCCGCGGAACTCCGCGCGCGCGAAGAACCAATGGCCACAGGCCGGCGTCTAACCCCCGGAGGGGGCGCCAGGAGGCATCGGATGTCCCGAGCGAGCGCGTTGTGGTTGGCGTGGTTCGGCGCGACGGTCGCCGCGGCTTGCGTGGCGTGGCCGTCAGCGGCGCAGGACGAGGCGGCGGCTGAGGGCAAGCGCTGGTTCATCGCCGCCGGCGTCAAGAACTACAGCATGGACGACATCCCCGGCCGGATCGAGGCCGACTTCTACACCTGGGCCGTCGGCAACCGGATGCTCAACCCGGAGATCGGCGGCATCCCGGCCGAGCAGTGCGGCGTGCTGGTCGGCTCCGAGGCCACCCGGGGCAATCTGCGGCAGTGCTTCGCCGCTGCGGCCACCGGCGCCGCGCAGGATGTGCTGTTCGTCTACCTCTGCCTCACCCCCGCCGTGCTCCCGGCCGAGGACGGCTCCCCGAAGCTCTACCTGTGCACATCGGAGTGCGAGGCGGGGACGATCGCCGAGAGCGGGCTGCCGCTCGAGGAGCTGACGAGCCTGGTCGCCTCCGTACCGGCCGAGCGCAAGATCGTCTTCCTCGACCTCTCCCCGTGGGATCCCTTCCGGCCCGAGGGCGTCCCCGCGGAGCTGACGCCGCCCAACGAGTGCTACGCCCAGCTCGCCGAAGCCTGCACCCTCGTCTCCGCTGCCTCGCCGGGCGAGAAGCTCGCAGAGACGGCCCTCGGTCGACCGCTCCTGGGCTTCTGCCTCTCGAACGCGCCCGACGGCCTGCTCGCCGCCGGCAGCGAGAGCGGGGATCGGCGGGTCGAGGTGAGCGAGCTGTGGGCGTTCATCAAGGCCACGGCGGACGCGGTCTACAAGGACGCCGGCGCCCGGCAGACCCCGCTCGCCCAGGGCCGGAAGGTCGTCCCGACCCTCTACTGCAACTGCCCCGCGCCCGAGCCGAAGTGCCCTGCCGGAATGCGTCTCGTGGGCGACCGCGTCTGCGTCGACATCTACGAGGCGCCGAACGTCGTCGGGGCGCCACCCGTCGTCAACCAGAACCTCTTCGGCTACATGGGCTACTGCAAGGGGCAAGGCAAGCGGACCTGCGAGAACGACGAGTGGGAGGAGGCCTGTCTCGGGCCCGATCGCCTGCTCTTCGGCTATGGCCGGGACGCCGCTCCCGGAGCCTGCAACATCGGCTGGGCCGACATCGAGACCGCGAAGTCCGAGCGGGTGGGCTCGAGACCCCTATGCGTGAACGGCTACGGCCTCTACGATATGATCGGCAACGTCGGCGAGTACGTGGGCCACGACACCCCGACCGCCGATGTCCGAGGTGGCTCGTTTCGCAACGGCGAAGTCAACCGCGTCAACTGCCGGACGGGTGGGCCACGCCACTCGGTGGAGCAGTCCGACCACGTCGGGGTGCGGTGCTGCGCCGACCCGAGCCACTGAGGAGCGTGGGCACACCCCGCGCCCCCCGAGAGGAGCCGTCCGCACCGCATGATCTCGGCCATCCGCCCCCCCCGGTCCCCCCTGGGGGGCTGCGCGTTCGTGCTGTCGGTGCTCTGCCTGGCGGCCCCCGCTCGGGCAACCGACCTCACCATCGTCTACACGGGCGAGACCCACGCCATGGTCGCCCCGTGCCGGTGCCCGATCAGCCAGGACGGCGGGGTTGCCCGGCGCGCGGCTGCCATCGAGGCGGTCCGGCGCGGCGGCCTCACGCCCACGCTCGTCCTCGATGCCGGCGGCCAGTTCGGCGGCTCGGCCTACGACGAGTACGCGGAAGGCCCGGCCGTTGACCGGGAGCGCACCAAGCTCCACCTGCGCGCCTGCAAGCAGATGGGCTATGCCGCCTACGCGATCGGTGACGAGGAGCTGCAGTGGGGCCTCGAGGCCCTTCGCGAGGCCGGCGAACTGGGCGGGGCGCCGTTCCTCTCCGCGAACCTGAACCAGCCCGCGCTCGATGCCGTCGGCGGCCGGCGCTACATCATCCAGGATGTGGGCGGGGTCCGGATCGGCGTGACGGCCGTGACGCCGGGGGACCTCTTCGCTCTGCCCGAGCCGTTCCACCCCGAGGGAGTCTCGATCGGCGACCCTGTCGAGGGACTCGAGGCGGTGCTCGAAGCTCTCCGTCCGCAGACCGACCTGGTGGTTGTCCTGTGCCATCTCGGCTCCGATCGCACCCGGGAGCTGGCGGCCGCGACGAGCGGGGTCGACATCTTCATCAACGCCCACTACCGTCGGCCGGGCGGGTTGGTCGACCGGGTCAACGGCGCGCTGATCTGCGAGTTCAACATGGAGGCCCGCTCGCTCTCGCAGCTCGACCTCCGCGTCGATGGGGGCGAGATCCGCGAGTCGCGACTCCGCGAGATCCCGCTCGACGCTCTGGCGCCCTCCGACCCCGGGCTCGCGGCCCAGGTCGCGGCCTTCGAGGCCACCCGCGACGCGATCCCCGGCCCGCGCGTCGTGATCGACTACTACACCGCCTGGGGCTGCGGCTACTGCTCGGACCTCGAGCCCAAGCTCGAGGAGGCACTTCGACTCTTCGGCCCGGACCGCGCCCTGCTCCGCCGCTGGTTCGTCGTGCATCCGACGGAGGACGGCGGCTTCGCGAACCAGTTCGGGCCCGAGTCGGTCGCTGAGGCGCGGCGCGAGATCGCGGTCGCCCGCCTCCACGGCGCCGACGTCCTCGGCCGGTACGTCGCTCTGCGCACCCTTCAGCCCGACGCCGAGCCCACCGCCGCGATGCGTACGCTGGGGCTCGACGGCGCGGCGGTGGAGGCGTTCGCGGCCGGCCCCGAGGTCGACCGCGCGCTGGCGGCTCACGCCGAGCGCGCGAGCCGCTTCCGGATCCCCGGAACTCCCACGCTCTACATCAACAACCTCGAGTTCGACGGCGACCACGAGGTGCTCCCGCTGCTGCGGACCCTGTGTGGCCTGATGCCCGAGGCTCTCAAGGGCGAGTGGTGCCAGGGTGTGCCGGAGTGCCAGATCGACGCCGACTGCCGCCAAGACGGCAAGATCGGGCGCTGCATCGACGCCGGCACCCGGCAGGCCCGGTGTGAGTTCACCGACCCGCCGCCGCTCGAGGTCCGCGTGCTCAGCTCGCCGAGCATCGTTCTCTCGAACCCGCGCGGGCTGCTCGGCGACCTCGGCGGCATCTTCCCCGGCCTCACGAGCCGCACCGTCGAGTACGGCTCCGAGGAGGGGCAGCAGCTTGCCGCGCTGGCCCAGGTCCGCTGGCTTCCCGCCTTCTTCTTCTCCGCGGCCGAGCTGGAGCTGCGGCCCAACCTGCGCGAGGTCGCCGGGGCCTTCCGGCGTGACGGCGAGACCTACTCGATCCTCCCGCTCCCGCAGAACACGGGCCTCGGCGGGCTCGACGTCACCCGCGAGCGGCAGGAGGGCAAGCTCGACCTGTTCTACCGCGTCCTCGATCCCGCCGCGCTCGAATCGGTCGCGACATTCCTCTCTCTCGAGGAGCGCTCGCGTGCCGGCGACCGCTTCCGCCTCTCGCTCCATCCGCTGCTCCTGGTCAGCCCCACCGGTGCGCTGGCCGCCGAGGGCGGCGTCGCCGAGATCGAGGAGGCCGCTCGCCAGGCCGTCGTCTGGCGCGACCACCCCGAGCGGATGCTCTCCTACGCCACGCTCCGCAAGGAGGCGGGCAACTCCTCCTACTGGGACACGCCGCTGCGGATGGCGGGACTCGACCCCGAGTCGGTCCGCGCCGCGGCACAGACCGACCGGACCGTCCTCGACGGCCTCTACGCCGACGCGAAGTTGGCCGAGCAGCTCGGCTTCTTCGGCGAGTGCGTGCTGCTGTACGCCAACCAGGAGCTGGCCGATGTCTCCTCGCCCCAGAAAGCGGAGGAGGCGGCGGGGCGGATCGGGATGGCCCCGACCTCGGTCACGATCCTCTACACCGGCAACACCAACGGGCAGCTCGAGGCCTGCCGGTGCCCCGGCAACCCGTACGGCGGGCTCTCGCGCCAGGCCGAGGCGATCACGGAGCTGCGGGAGCTGTACCCCAACAACATCACCGTCGACGCCGGCGACATGCTCGCATTCAGCCAGGACCTCAACCGCTTCGGCTACCTGCAGCGCGCCTTCGCGAAGATCGGCTTCGACGCCGTCGCGATGGGCGAACAGGACTTCGCCCTCGGCGTCGACGTGCTCCGCGGCCTCGCGACCGCCTCGCCCGTGCCCTACGTCTCGGCGAACCTCGCGCTGCCCGAGCTGCCCGTCGCGACCAAGATCGTCGAGCGGACCGGCGTCCGAATCGGCATCCTCTCGCTGACCTCGCCCCGCTGCTTCGGGATCGGCGCCGACACGCTGCCCGCCGGTGCGACGCTCGAGGATCCCTCGGAGGCGGCCGCCCGCTCCCTCCCCGATCTTGCGGCCCAGTCCGATATCCTGGTCTGCCTCTTCCACGGCCCCATCGAGGACGGTCGCAAGCTCGCCGAGCGCTTTCCGGAGCTGGACGCCGTGATCTGCGGCCACGAGGGCGCCTCGCTGCAGGTGCCGGAGCGGGTCGGCAAGACCTGGCTCCTCGCGCCCGGCCGTAACGGCGAGTGGGTCGGCCGACTCACGCTCCGGCTCGGAGAGGACGGCAAGGCAGCCGAGGGTGACGCCCAGCTGATCGCGATGGACGACCAGATCGCCGACCACCCCGAGGTGGCCCAGATCATCGCGGAGTACCAGGCCGACGTGCAGGGCGTTCTCCGGGCCGAGGTCGCCAACGCGAACCAGGACCCGCTCTCGTCCCCCGAGGCTTGTGCCGCCTGCCATGCGGAGGAGTACGCGCAGTGGCAGACCACGCCCCACGCGGCGGCGGCGGAGACCCTGCGGAAGCTCGATCGCGAGTTCGACCCCTCGTGCTGGGACTGCCACTCCTCGACGCCGCTCGCCGCCCAGGCGGCCCGTGTGCCTTCGGTGACCTGCGTCTCGTGCCATCGCGTGGCGGAACCGCGGACCGACGGCCACGGCGCCGTCGCGCCGGTCGCGGTGGAGCTGTGCCTCGAGTGCCACACCGAGGGGAAGAGCCCGCACTTCGCCTACGAGCCGTACCTCGCCAAGGTGACGCACTAGGAGCCGGAGGTGGAGACGTGGCCGATCCGAGCTTCGACAGCCGCCTGATCTACGAGACGATCCCCGGGGCGCCCAGCGCCCATGCCTCGACCGTCTGCGAGCTGGCCGACGGCGCCCTGATGGCCGCCTGGTACGCCGGCACCCACGAGGGCCACGACGATGTCGCGGTCTACGGCGCGTACTTGCGCTCCGGCGCGGAGGCGTGGGGGCCGCCCCTGGTACTCGAGAAGACGCCGGGCATCCCCGAGGGCAACCCCGTTCTCCACCCGACGCCCGGCGGGGGCGTCACGCTCTTCTGGACGACGATGTACGAGCGGAAGTGGACCGGCTGCCGCATCCGGATCCGCGAGGCGGCCGATCGTGGCGGGATGCGCCGTTGGGGGCCCGACCGGGAGTTCGCGCCCGAGCTGGGACTGATGACCCGGAACAAGCCGATCGTGCTCTCGAACGGCGTCCTGTTGCTCCCGCTCTACGATGAGCGTGTCTGGGCCTCGTTCTTCGCCTGGAGTGCGGACGGTGGCCGCGCGTGGGAGCGCTCGGACCTGCTGTGCTCCGATCCGGGCAACATCCAGCCCGCAGCCGTCGAGCTGGCCCCGGGCGAGCTGGTGGCCCTGATGCGGTGCGGCGCCAAGGACGGCGAGCTGTGGCGCGCGCGCTCGCGCGACTTCGGGAGAACCTGGACCGCGCCGGAGCGCACGGGGCTGCCGAACCCCAACGCGGGAACCGACATGGCGGGCCTCGCGAGTGGGAGGATCGCTCTCGTCTACAACGACTCCGCGCGCACGCGCACGCCGCTCACGATCGCGCTCTCGGAGGACGGCGGGGAGACCTTCCCCTGGAAGCGGAACCTCGAGGATCAGCCGGGCGAGTACTCCTACCCGGCCGTCATCCAGGCGCGCGACGGGCGGATCCATGTGACCTACACCTACCGGCGCGAGACGATCAAGCATGTCTCGCTGGCCGAGGAGTGGATCCGCGGGTAGGCGCTCAGTCGAAGCGGCGGACGAGGCTGTCCTGCCGGATCGAGAGCCGGCGCGGGCCCGCGACCGACTCCGCCAGCGTGAGCGTCGCCGTCCAGCCCTCCGGTGTCAGCGCGATCTCGGGCCGCACCGCGAGGCTCGCGTCGGTGAGACCGGCGAGGCCGAGCGCCTCGAACGAGTCGCCGTAGCGCCCCCCATGGGCCTCGGCGTACGCCCGCTGCGCGTAGTACGTGCGGTGCAGCAGCCACCGTGCCGGGCCGGTGGGATCGGGCCGGAACGTGTCGGTCCCCGGCTCGCGGTCCGAGAACTGGACAACGCCCCAGGTCTCCGGCCGGTGCATGTCGATCACGCCCTGGGGCGACCAGACCCAGTTGTCCTCACGCCGGTCCGGGACCTTGCAGTACCGGCCGTCCTCGATGGTCACGGCCCACTCGACGCGCGAGAAGTCGACCCGCCACTGGTCGCCGGGCCTCGGGGGACACGGCGCGCCGCCGTGCTCCGCGAACGCCTCCCACGGCAGCGCGACCTCGATCGACCAGCCCCTGTCGGTGTCCGACGGATCGTTGATCGTGCCATCGACATGGACGCCCACGCGGTAGCCCGGCATCTCCCACTCGTTGAGCGCCGGTCCCCCGTCGCGGTACGGCTTGGGCAGCCGCAGGTCCCATTCGGTCCCGAACGCGTTGCACTCGATCTCGAAGTAGTTGTGGTTGTCCCCGTCGGGGTCGAGGAAGATCTCGAAGTCGTTGTCGTGGAAGATCACCGCGTCGTGCTCGGTCAGCGTCGCCCAGACGTGCGGCTCCTCGAGCCAGGCGCCGACGTAGAGGTACCGATCGTCCCACAGCATCTTCGCGCGCGTGCGGAGCGGTGGGAGGGGTCTGCGGTCGCCCTCGATGTCGACGAACTCCTCGGTCCAAGGGGCGCGCAGCCACACCGCCTTGTCGAGCCGGCCGTCGATCGGGAACGCCTGGTCGGCCCGGTAGCAGACGTAGCCGCGCGGCGGGGCGTACCCCGGATCGGGCCCGTGGGCACAGGCGAGAAGGCAGCCGACGAGCGCGGGAGCCGAAGTCATGATCTAGGCCTCCTCACTCCGGGCCACGGCCCGGAAGCGCTCCTCCATCGTCCGCGGGGTGTGCCCGGCCGGCGCCCGCAGCTCCAGAACGACCCGGCCGCGGTAGCCCGTCTCCCGGAGCGCCTGGGCGAACCCGGGCCAGTCGATCGAGCCCTCGCCGGGGAGTTGGTGCCGGTCGGCCGAGCCGTCGTTGTCGTGGGCATGGATCGTGACCAGCACGCCCGCCAGGTCGCGGACCATCTCGCCGATCGGCCGTCCCGTCATGTGGGCGTGGCCGGTGTCGAGACAGGCTCTCACGGCCGGATGGCCGATCTCGTCGACCAGGCGGCGGATCTCCCTCGGGGAGGGACACACGTACCCCGGCGGCAGGTTCTCCACCGCCAGCGTGATCCCCGCCCGCAGCGAAGGCTCGGCCAGCTCCTCGAGCGCCGCCCGCGCCCGCGCGTAGGTCTCTTCGTAGTCGCTCGGGCACTCGACACCGGGGTGCACGACGAGGATTGGCGCACCGAGCCGCGCGCAGAACGCGATGACGCCCAGGTGGCCCTCGATCGCCGCGCGCCGCCCATCGGGGTCGGCGAGCCCGAGATCCCACCCCGCGCCGAAGGGGGCGTGCACCGAGTGCCGCACGAGCCCACAGGACGCGCACTCGGCCGCGAGGCTCCCCGCGTAGCCCTGTGCGTCGTCGAGGCAGTCGAGGGGCTCGTCGAACAACCCCAGCTCGACCGCCCGCACCCCGCTCTCCCGCAGCGCCGCCGCGTTCCCCGCCGGCGGGAACTCCATCACGCGTCCCACGTGAACGATCTCCATGCCGTTAGCTCCCAATCGTGCCGCCCACCGCCGCGCGGTAGAGCCACTCCGCCGCACAGGCGCCCTCACTCGAGACCATGCAGGGCCCCAGCGCACGCTCGGGCGTGCAGGCCGTGCCGAACGCCGCGCAGTCTCGCGGTGTCGCGACCCCCCGCAGGATCTCCCCGCACCGACAGGCCGGATGGGGCCTGCCCTCGCGGCGCTCCAGGCCGAAACGTCGCTCCGCGTCGAAGCCCTCGTGCGCGGCGCGGAGGCGAAGCCCCGTGCCGGGCAGCATCCCCAGGCCCCGCCATTCGGCGTCGCACGGCTCGAAGACCTCCTCCATCAGCGCGCGCGCCCGGGCGTTGCCCTCGGCGCGCACGACCCGCCTGTAGGCCACCTCGACACCGGGGCGGTCTTCCTCCCACATCCGCACCAGCGCCAGCACCCCGAGCAGCACATCGGCCGGCTCGAAGCCCGCGATGGCGCACGGCGCCCCGAACTCGCGGGGGATGAACTCGTAGACGCCCGGTCCGGTCACCGCGCTCACGTGGCCCGGGCAGAGAAACGCCTGGACGCCGGCCTCCCCGGCCGCGAGAAGCGCGCGCATCGCGCCCGGCATGGTCTTGTGGCAGACGAGGAAGCTCACGTTCGGCACGGCCTCGGCCCGGGCCGCGAGGACGGTCGCCGCAACCGTCGGCGCGGTCGTCTCGAAGCCGATTGCGAGGAAGACCACCTGGCGATCGGGCAGCGCTCGGGCCAGCTCGAGCGCCTCGATGGCCGAGTGGATCACCCGCACGTCAGCCCCGGCCGCGCGGGCCTCCGCCAGCGAGGGCCCCATCCCGTCGGACCCGCTCGCCCGTACGCGCAGCAGGTCGCCGAAGGTCGCGACGGTCACCTCGGGGCGCCCCGCCAAGTCGAGCGCCATTCCGATCTCGGAGGGGGGCGCGACGCAGACCGGACAGCCCGGACCGGGCACGAGCGTGAGAGGGGAGGGGAGGAGAGCCCGGAGCCCGTACCGCGCGATCGCGTGCGAGTGGCTGCCGCAGACCTCCATGATCCGGAGCGGACGACGGGCGATCCGCGCGATCTCCCGCGCGAGCACCCGCGCGGGCTCCGGCGCTCGCAGAAGCCCGAAGTCGTGGCTCATGGCGTGGCCGGCCGCTCGGCCTGGCCGGCGGCCTCGCGGAGCAGACGCAGGGTCTCTTCCGCCTCGTGCGGGTCGAGCCGCTCCAGAGCGAAACCGGCATGCACGAGCAGCCAGTCACCGATCCCGGCTTCCTCGACCAGGTCGAGACGGACCCGGAGAGTGGACTCGCCGACCTGGACCTCGCCCCACTCCCCCTCGCGGGAGACGAGCCGGCATGGCACGGCAACGCACATCGGTCGCGCTCAGCCCCTTCCCCCTATCGTTCGGTCGAGACCCGCCGCGAGCCTCCTTGCGGCGACCACGGCCTGCCCCAGCGCGAGCCCACCGTCGTTGGGCGGCATCTGCCGGGGCCACAGTGCGGCCAAGCCGCGTCGCTCGAGACCCCGGACGCACTCCACGAGCACCCGCTCGTTCTGGAAGGTCCCGCCCGAGAGAGCCACGGTCCGCACGCCGCGCTCTTCGCAGAGGCGATGCGCCGCCTCGACCAGCCCCCCCGCGAACGCCCGATGGAACGCGTCGGCCAGCTCCTCCCGGGCCACGCCCCGCTCGCGCAGATCGAGCAGTGCCCGGACCAGCGGCCGGGGATCGAGTGCCCACGGTGGACCGTCGCCCGCAAGCGTGAGCGGCGGCAGCTCGAGCGGGCAGGCCACGGCCGCCGTCTCCAGTCTCATCGCCGCTTGGCCCTCGTACTCGCTGCGGTCGCCGGCGATCCCGAGGAGGGCCGAGACCGCGTCGAAGAGCCTCCCCGCGCTCGAGGCCCGCACGGGCGCGAGGCCGCCCCGTACCGCCGCCCGGAGGATCTCCCAGTCGCGCGCGCGGTGGGCGAGGTGGGGAAGCCGGGCGAAGGGCGCCGTCTCGCCCGCGGCCTCGCACCAGGCGAGCGCCATGCGCCACGGCTCGCGGACCGCCGCCTCGCCGCCCGGGAGCGGCGCCTCCCGGAGATGGGCCAGACGCTCGAACCCCTCCAGATCGGCCAGCAGCAGCTCGCAGCCCCACACCGTCCCGTCGGCGCCGTAGCCGGTGCCGTCGCACGCGATCCCGACCACCGGCTCCGTGGAGCCGTGCTCGGCCAGCACGGCGGCGATGTGGGCATGATGGTGCTGCACCGCCACGAGGGGCAGGCCGAGGCGCTCGGAGCGCTCGCGCGCCCACTCGGTCGTGATGTAGTCCGGGTGGAGGTCGCAGGCGAGCGCCTCGGGCTCGACCTCGACGAGCCGCCCGAGCCGTTCGACCTGTGCCTCGAAGAACGCGAGGGTGCGCAGGTCGTCGAGGTCGCCGACGTGCTGGCTCGGGTAGGCGTCCATGCCGCGCGTCAGGCAGAAGGTGTTCTTGAGGTGGCCGCCAACCGCGAGGATCCTCCCGAGTGCGAACGGCGTCCGGATCGCGCCGGGCACCCAGCCGCGCGAGCGTCGCAGGAGCACGGGACCGAGCGCCGTCGAGCGCGCCACCGAGTCATCGCATGCGGCCGCGATCTCCCGGTCGTGCAGGAGGAAAGCGTCCGCGACCCCGCCGAGACGCGTCCGCGCCTCCTCGTTCGCGGTGCAGAGCGGCTCCTCGGCGAGGTTCCCGCTCGTCAGCACCAGTGCCGCGTACGGTGCGTCCTCGAACAGCAGACGGTGGAGGGGCGTGTAGGGGAGGAGCGCTCCGAGGCAGCCGGAGTCCGGCGCGACAGCGTGCGCGATCGTGCCCGCTTCTCGCTTCGGGCACAGCACGATCGGAGCCCGCGGCCCGGTGAGCAGCCTCTCCGCCTCGGGGTCGACTACGCAGCAGGCCCGCGCCGCCTCGAGGTCGCGGAACAGCACCGCGAGGGGCTTGGCCTCCCGCCGCTTGCGTGCGCGGAGCCGCAGCACCGCTGCCTCGTGGGCCGCGTCGCACGCGAGGTGGAAGCCGCCCAGCCCCTTGACCGCGACGATCTCACCGGCAGCCAGCGCCGCGCGGGCCCGAAGCAGGGCGTCCTCGGAGGCGTCCGCCGGCCCCTCGGCTCGCGCGAAGGCCAGGCGGGGGCCGCAGAGCGGGCAGGCGACCGGCTCGGCATGGTAGCGGCGGTCGCGGATCTCCGTGTACTCCGCGTGGCACGCGGGGCAGAGGGGGAAGGCGTCCATCGTCGTTCGTGTGCGGTCGTACGGCAGCGAGCGGACGATCGTGAACCGGGGACCGCAGTTCGTGCAGTTCGTGAAGGCGTAGCCGAAGCGTCGGTCGGTCGGGTCGGCGGTCTCGCGCGCGCAGTCGGGGCAGGTCGCGATATCGGGTGGGAGGTGGATCGCGCCGGCGCCGTCGGCCCGGCTGAGACCGATCTCGAACCCCTCGAGCCCGCGCGGCGCCACCGCCGTCGTCTCGATCCGCCGGATCTCCGCGATCGGCGGCGCTTCGCGTGGCAGGCGGTCGACGAAGGCCTCGGCCGCGTCGGCATCCCCCTCGACCACCACCGTCACGCCCCCCGTGCGGTTGGCCACCTCGCCCGCCAGCCCCAGCTCCGCGGCGAGGCGGTTGATGAAGGGGCGGAACCCCACCCCCTGCACGATCCCCTCGACTTCAACCCGCCGGGCCACCCGCACCGGCGCCCCTCCTCAGCAATGGCGGGGGGGGCGGCCCCCCCCCCGGGGCGCCCCGCCCCAAACACCCCCCAACGGGGGGGGGGGCCCCCCCGGGACCCCCCCCCCGGGG
>CAZRDB010000024.1:0-13651 GCA_964598695.1 uncultured Armatimonadia bacterium | reverse complement strand
TGTCGCCCCGGAACCTCTCCCAAGCACGGGCTGGCGGCGCCGCCGCGTCTACGCCAGCAGGGCGGGCCGCGACCCCTTCGCCATGTCCGCCAGCCCCCGCAGGGCCTGGTCGTTGCAGGCGTACGGAACCCATCCATCGACGTAGGGGTAATCCAGTCCTCGCGGCCGGAACCGCTCGTTGCGGTCGAACGTCACCATCACAAGTACGCCGGGGCGGATGCGCTTCGCCATCTCGGCGAAGTCGTGCAGCATCATGTCCTCAAGGAACCAGTTCACGACAACCAAGCTGTAGACACCAGACGAGAGGAGACTGAGCGCGCCGTGGGCGCTTCGGACCATGGAGACCGAGCAGCCCAGTGCGGTCAGGCGGGACCGCACATCCTGGACACGATCTGGGGAGTCATCGACAACGAGCACATGTGCCTTGTCCACCACTGGCTCACCCGCCTCTTTCTCGCGCGGCGCGATGCGCCGGCCCCACGTAGGCGCGCACCAGTTCGGGCGGTCAGCGCACTGCCCCTGCTGCCCGAACGATCGGCACGGAGGCCTACACTGCCATGCGGCGGGATCCCGGGTACGCCGGGACGACGGTTCGTCGCACACCCCGCCTCGCCGAGGAACGTACCTCTCTGACAACGCCCTTCCCCCTCGGTTCCGCCCGTCCTCCCGAGATCCATGCGGAGCATCCTCACATTCTGCGCGATCACCCCTCCGCGTAGATCGCGAAGCTGCGGCCCTCGACAAGATCGACCAGACGGTCGTCGCCGAGTCGGCATCGGTCCTCCGTGGGCTTGAGGCCTCCCCGCACGCCGTAGGCGGTGCGCCGCAGGCGAGTGCCTCGCCCCCCCTGAGGCGCGTCGATCGTCACCGGGAGCGACGTCGGCGCGCGGTTGGCGACCAGAAGCGCGCGGCCGCTCCCGTCCGGACGCTCGGTCCAAACCGCCGACAGCCACTCCGGCGCCGAACTGCTCACCATCCGGACCCGCCGCCCGCCTCCGAGGACGCTCGCGAGCGCGGAGGCGGCCCCCTCGGGCAGAGCGAGATCCCCCCGCAGGTAGACCACCCCCCAGCCGCCCGAGAGGGCCGCGGCGGCCAGCGCGACGGTGTCGACGGTCTCGAGCGCCGAGCCCGCATAGCGCCTCTCGTCCGGGCTCTCGTCGAACACCGTCAGCAGACCGTCGCAGGCCGCGCGTGCCGTGCGCGCCCCGATCTCGTCCGGCGCGAGCGCCAGGTCGCGCCGCGGGAGCGTGAGGTGCTGTACGAGCCTGCCTCGAGCCGCCAGGATGGCCTCGGCCCGCTCATCGAAGCCCGGCCCGCGCCACGCGCCCTCGGAGCCCGCGATCGAGACCCCACGGGGGAGGGCCGCCGCGACACTCCGGGCACAGCGGAGCCAGGCATCCTCTCCCGGCGGCGTCCCTCGCGTCTCCGGGCCGGCGTGATTCACCCAGCACACCCGCTCCCCGCCCTCGAGGGCACGGCAGGCCGCCACGAGCGCGACCACCCGCTCGGCGCAGCGGTCCTCGTCGGCGAAGTGCGACGGCTCGCCACCACCGAGCGAGAGGGTTACCGGACACGCCGTCGCGCGCGTGGCCCGCAGCCAGCGCTCGATGTGGCGCACCGTGACCGGACCCGGGGCGGAGCCCGACTCCCCCATGTCACTCCAGGCGACCTCCAGCCGTAGGCCTGCCCAGTTCGCCGCCGTGTCCTCGGCGCTCGGATCCTCCCCGCGCGCCACGTTGCGGCCCAGGCCGCGCACGTCGGGCGGCTGGAGGTCCTCGGAGACCCGGCACGAGACCGAGGAGGGAGGCAGGGCCGCTCGCGCCGACGAGCCCGCCACCCGCGGCGCGCGGAACTCCGCCTCGCCGCCCGCCGCGACCACCAGGCAGAGCGTGACGCGGGCCGTGCCGCCGGGCGTGGAGGTCCGGACCTCGAGCGTGCGTGGGGTGGAGACCGTGCAGGGCTCACTCGCCGCCGAGCCGATCCTCTGGCCCGAGGAGTCGTAGAAGTGGAGTGACAGCCACGCGCCCGGGCCCCGCGTCGCGCCACAGACGGCCGAGGCCCGTAGGAGGTCACCGACGGCCCATTCCCGGGCGGCGAGTTGCTGCCACACCATGCCGACTGCCTGCTCGGCGCGCAGCGCGGCGCCCTCCCCGAGGGAGGCGGCCGTCAGGCCCTGCGCGACCCACGGCGAGCCCGGCTGGCCGACGGTGACGAGCGCGGGATCGGCCAGCGTGCACTCGCGCCAGGGGTCGGCGAGGCAGGCACCGGGCGCGGTCGCCCCGAATAGCAGGACGAGGAGGAACCACAGCCTACGCACGTTGGAGACTCCCTTCGCGCGGCGACCTGACGCCGCGCGCGTCACACCACAGATACGGACGCCGCCGGGGCGGGCGCTGTTGACCCCGCCGGCGTACCCGCAGAGCGCCAGAGGAGGCGGCAGCATTGCCCACGACGCAACTCCAGTTTGACTTCACCCACTGTATGGCCTTCCGCATCGGCCAGCGCAGCGGCATCACCGAGGACGAGCTGAACGTGATGACTCTTCGGGCCGGTCTGCCCAAGGTCCTCACCGCCAAGACGCGGGAGGATGGCCTGCCCGGCTTCCTCCAGGCACTCGATCCCGAGGTGATCCGGCTCGACGCGGTCACGGAGGCCTGGAAGGCGTACCTCGAGCGCTCGCCCCAGCCCCCCACCGACCTGCTCGTGCTCGGGATCGGCGGCTCGGCCCTCGGCGCGCTGACTCTCCAGGCGGCGCTGACCCACCCCTATTGGCAGCTCCTGCCCACCGGCCACCCGAAGCGCCCCCCCCTGCGGGTTCACGTCATCGACAACGCCGACCCCTGGCAGCTTGAGGGACTGCTCGACACCCTCGACCCGAAGACCACCGGCGTCTACCTCACCTCGAAGAGCGGCACCACGGCCGAGACGCTGTGCGGCTTCGCGCGGGTGCGCGACTGGCTCAACGCAGGTGGAGGCGCCTGGAAGGACCAGACGGTCGTCTGCACCGACTTCCCCGGGGCGACCAAGGTCAGCGCGCTCTGGACCTTCGCCGAGACCCACGGCCTGCTCAAGGTCGGCATGCCGCGTCAGGTCGGCGGGCGCTTCTCGGTGTTCACCGGCGTCGGGCTTTTCCCGGCACTCGCGATGGGCCTCGACATCCATGCCCTGCTGCGCGGCGCCACGCGAATGGCCGACCGCTGCGGCAACATCGAGTTCTGGGAGAACCCGGCCTTCGTGGCCGCCGCCGTCCAGTGCGCCTACTTCAAGCGGCCCGAGGACAAGCGGCGCAACATCGTCGTCCTGATGCCCTACGCCTACCGGCTCCGGCTGGTCTCCGACTGGTTCGCCCAGCTCTGGGCCGAGAGCCTCGGCAAGCGGCGCGCGCTCGACGGCTCCAAGGTCACCTCGGGACAGACGCCCGCGAAGGCGCTCGGCGCCACCGACCAGCACAGCCAGCTCCAGCTCTACCAGGAGGGCCCCCACGACAAGGTGATCGTCTTCCTTCACGTCGCCGACAAGGCGGTCGCGTGTCCCGTGCCCTCCCTCGAGGAGATCCCCGACGTCGCCCACCTCGGCAACTGCGACCTGGGCGACCTGCTGGACGCCGAGACCCGCGCTACCGCCTTCTCGCTCGCCCAGGCCCACCGCCCGAGTTGGACGATCGAGATGCCGGCCGTGACGGAGGAGACGATGGGCGAGCTGCTCATGTTCTTCATGATGCAGACCGCGATCGCCGGCGAGCTGCTGCAGATCGACGCTTTCGACCAGCCCGGCGTCGAGGCCTCGAAGAAGGCCGCCCACGCCCTGTTCGGGCGCCAGGGGGAGGAGTACGACCGGGTCCGCAGCGAGCTGGAAGACGCCGAGGCGGGACGCAAGCTCGTGCTCTAGCGCCGACTTGGGAGGGAGAAGACCCGTGCGGGTCGCGTTTCGCGCGTTCCGGGGGCTTGGCGCCCTCGTCTGCCTGGTCCTGGCCTGCGCGGCCTCCGGCTGGGCCATCGACCTGGGCGTCCGGGAGCGAGTGCTCCCGAACGGTCTGACCGTGCTGGTCGTCCCCCGTGGCCAGGTCCCCCTCGTGACCGTCCAGACCTGGGTCCGCGCCGGCTCGGCCGATGAGACGCTCGGCAAGACCGGCCTGGCCCACTTCCACGAGCACCTGCTCTTCAAGGGCACGGAGACCATCGGCACGACCGACTACCAGGCCGAGACGGAGCTGATGGAGCGCCAAGACGCGCTCGCCGCGCGGATCCGTGACGAGGAGCGCAAGGGCCGGCTGGCCGACGCCGAACGGATCGCCGGCTGGCGCGAGGAGATCCTCGCCCTGGAGCAGGAGCAGCGCCGCCACATCGTCGCCTCGGACTACGACCGGATCTACACCGAGGCCGGTGGTACGCAGACCAACGCGGGCACCTGGTACGACTACACCGCGTACTACGCGACGGTCCCCGCCAACAAGCTCGAGCTGGCGATGTGGATGGAGTCGGACCGACTGCTGCACCCGGTGTTCCGGGAGTTCTACTCCGAGCGTGAGGTCGTGGCCCAGGAGCGACGACAGACCCTCGAGGACGTGCCCTCCGGGCCCTACCGCGAGCTGCTCGACGAGATCACCTTCCCCGAGTCCTCGTACCAGTGGGACATCGGGGGCCACCTGGCGGAGATCCTGCGACTCACACGCGAAGACGCCTACGCCTTCTTCCGGGCCTACTACGTCCCCGCCAACATGTGTGTCGTCGTGGCGGGTGATCTCGAGCCCGATCGGGCCTTCGCGTTGGCCGAGCGCTACTTCGGCCGCCTCCCGGCTGCCCCGACGCCTGGCCCGATCCTCTCGACCCAGCGCCGCGATGTGGGCGAGCGGCGCGTGCGCGTCGAGGCCGACGCGACGCCCACGGTCGACCTGCAGTGCATCACGACGCCCTTCGGGGCGCCCGACGATGTCGTCCTCGATGTCATCGCCGGCCTTCTCGACGGCGAGGGCGGCCGGCTCAACCGCGAGCTGGTCATCGAGAAGCGAGTGGCACTGGCGTGCTCCGTGTGGAACGGCACCCTCCGCGCCACGGGCGAGTTCGCCGTGACCGCGGTCCCGGCGCCGTCGACGACGCACGAGCAACTGGAGGCCGAGCTGTGGGCGCAGTTCGACCGGCTCGCCTCCGAGCCCGTGCGCCCGGAGGAACTCGCCCGCGTGAAGAAGCAGGCGCGGGCCGGTTTCCTGCGCAACCTGCGGAGCAACGACGCGATCGCCGAGGAACTCGGCCGCTACTGGGCCGAGGGCGGCGATTGGCGGCCCATGCTCGATTGGCCCGAGCGCGTGGCGCTGGTCACCGAGGCGGATGTCCAGCGCGTCGCGGGCGAGTACCTGCGGCGGGGCAACGCCGCGATCGGCTGGCTCGTGACCAAGCCGACGGCGCCCGATGAGGACGCCGCCTCGGGCGAGGAGGTGACCCCATGACGCGGCGTCCGCGCCTGCCGGCGCTCCTACTCGTCCTCTCCGCCTGGGCGGCGTGCGCCTGGGCGCAGGCGATCCCCGCACACCCGGGCGACCTCGCGTTCCCCCCGCTCGCCTTCCAGCCCCCCGGGGCCGAGGAGGCTCGGGTTGTGCTGCCGGGCGAGATCCCGTGCTTCGTCGTCACCGACCATGGCGTGCCGGTGGTCGAGATCACGCTCCACTTCCGCTGCGGCTCGTTCGATGATCCCGCCGGCAAGGAAGGCCTGGCGGAGCTGGCCCTCGAGCTGGTCCGCTCAGGCGGCGCCGGCGCGTTGTCCGCCTCCGACCTCCTCGCCGAACTGGAGTCGCTCGCCATCGAGACCGGCGCGCGGACCGACACGCAGCGCTCCGAGCTGTCGCTGAGCTGCCTCCGCGAGGATCTCCCGCGGGCCGTGCAGCTCCTGGCCGAGATGGTCCGCCGGCCTCGACTTGAGGACGACCGCCTGGAGCTGCTGCGCGAGCGCGAGCTGGAACTGCTCCGCCACCGCTTCGACGCTCCGGGCGACGTGGCCGCGTTGTACGTCAACCAGGTGCTCTACGCCGGCCACCCGGCCGGCCGGATGCCCACCGGCGCCAGCCTCGAGGCCATCGCGAGGGAGGACATCGCGCGGTTCGTCTCCCAGTGGCTGCGGCCGGCGAGCCTGGTCGTGGCGCTGGCCGGCGACATCGAGCGCGACGAGGCGGCCGCGGTGCTGGCTCCGCTCCTGGACGGATGGACGGAGGAGGGGCGCCCGCCCGCCGAGCGAACGCCGCCGGGGCCCGCCGCCGGTCTTCCTCCGGGTGTCTATGTCGTGGACATGCCCTCGAACGAGGCCGAGGTCCATTGCGCGCAGTACGGGTTCGACCTGCGCGATCCTCGGTACGATCCGGACTCGTACGCCGTGCGACTCACCAACGTGGCCCTCGGAGGCAACTTCGACTCCCGGCTGGTGAGCCGGATCCGGACCCGCGAGGGCCTCGCATACAGTGTCTACGCGGGCGGGTGGTCGGAGAGCGGCTACCGGGGGCTGCAGGAGATGTACGCCGGTGTGCCCGTGGAATCGGCCGCCTACGTGGCCGGGGTGATCCGCGACGAGGTCGCGGCCTACCTCGCGAGCGGTCCCGAGGCCGACGAGCTGGAGCGCGCGAAGCGGTCGCTGTTCGGCTACTGGGTGGGCTTCTTCGAGAGCGCGTCGGCCCTGGCCGACAACTACGCGACGCTGCTGATCGACGGACAGCCCCTCGACTACTACAACACCTGGTACGCCAAGTCCGAGGCCTGCACACGGAAGCAGGTTACGGAGGCGAGCCGAGCGTATATTCGAACGGAAGAGCACCGCTGGGTGATCGTCGGCCCTGCGGAGCAGCTCCTGACTCGAGACGAGACACACGCCATCTCGTTGCGTGACCTCGGCCCCGTGCATGTGCTCGAGCTGGGAGACCCCCTCTCTGCCGTGGTGCTCGACGCGGCGCGTGGCGGCTAGCCCGCGCCGGCAGCGCCGGCGGAGCGAGTGCGGCCCGATCGGTCCGCACCGGCGTCGTAATGGGCCTCGCGCGCCGCGGCCCTCTAGACCTTGGGACAACGGATGCACGACGAGTTCGATCCGACAGGAAACCGTCTCGACAAGGCCCCCGAGCCGCGCCGCCTCTGCGGCTACGGGGGGAATCCTGCCAGTGGCCGCAGGGCCCTGACACGACGAAGACTGGGGAAGACACCCATGGCATCGTTGCGCGCCCGCACTCTAGTCCTCGGCTTACTTGCCGCCGCGTGCCTCGCGGCGGCCTTCATCGGTTGCGGCTCCGGCAGCCAGCCGACCGGCCCGGAAACACCGGCCGGCAAGGCCGGCTACCTGAGTCTCAAGGTCCACTGGCCCAACGCCGAAGCCGGCACGCGCCTGATCCCGTTCGGCACCGAGCGGCTCGAGGTCGTCATCGCCAACGCCGACGAAGTGGCGACCGAGAAGACCGTGACGATCGCCAAGAGCGAGGTCGTCGCGGGCAGCGTCGAGCGGATGATCCCGGTCCAGGCCAACCCGGAGAAGCGGATCACCGTGCAGGCGCTGGACGGCGAGGAGCGGCAGCTCGCGCTGGCCTCGGTGACCGTCGCCGTCGTCGCCGGGCAGGCCACGCCGGTCCATGTCCAGTTGGAGGCCACGGCGGCCGCCTACCCGATCGTCGTCGCGACAGCCTCCCCCGACATCGCGCTGCCCGGTGGGACGATCACCCTGACCGGCACCGCGGCCGACTCCGACGGCGGCCCGATCGCGAAGTACGAGTGGGACGCCGACGGCAACGGCACGTTCGAGCACAGCAGCACGACCACCGGCGTCTACGCGGTCACCCCGCCGATCGGCGAGTACACCGCGACCTTCCGCGCCACGGACGGCGACGGGCTGTACTCCGAGGCCACCGTGGAGTACCAGATCGGCACCCGCAACCCCGAGTGGGTCACGGTCCCGACCTCGGTCGAGTGGCCGGTCCAGCAGCAGTCCGAGCAGGTCACGCTCGAGTACGCCCCGGGCTTCCCGAACGCGCCGTGTACCGTGGTCGTCACCCCCGGCACCATCGTCTGGACGCCCGATCCATCCGCCGACGGCTCCGGCGACACCGACACGCTCCAGCGCGGGACCTTCAGCTGCACCGATCCCGACCTCACCGGCGTTGTCATCGCCACTCTCGTGCTGCGTGACGGCAACGGCCGCGAGTCCGATCCCGCCTCCGTGCGCGTCAACATCCGCCAGGGCTTCCACGGCATCGTCTCCACGCTCTTCGATCCGCCCAGCGCCGTCGAGAGCGCGACCGTGAGCTTCGACTCCTTCACCGACGTGACCGACTCCATGGGCCGCTACCTGATCCACGGCGTCGGCTCGGGCACCACCCGGATGACCGTCACCGGCGACGCGATCTTCACCCGTAGCTTCCCGGTCGCGACGACCTGGTCCGGCGCGCAGGATGTCACGGCGATCCCGGCCGGCTACAACACCTACATGCTGCGCCGCTTCATGTCGGCCCCGCACGGCGCCGAGAACGACTTCGTGCCCGGCGTCACCCAGCGCTGGCGCCCCGCCCCGGCGATCCCCCCGACCTTCGTCACCTACACCAAGTTCCTCGACGCGGAGACCGAAGTGCCCGAGGCGACCCTGCAGATCATCCGCGCCTTCGTCGTGAACGAGCTGCCCGCCCTCACCGACGGCCAGCTCGGCGGCGCGGAGTACCTGGAGATCTTCGAGGGCCGTCCCCACGATGACCCGCGCTTCTCGGGCGACGACACCGACTTCGGCGGCATCTGGGGCCACAACGCGGTCGCAATCACGATCGTCGAGGACTTCACCGACACCGGCGTCGCCGGCCTCGGCGGCGGCGGCTTCGACTGGGACTACTGGTGCACCGGCGGCGGCGCGACGCTCATCCAGAACCCGTGGCCGGGCCTGCTCCGTCACGAGGCCGGTCACGGCCTCTTCTGCTGGCCCCACCCCTGGGAGCGCATGGCGGAGGATGACATCCCCCTGCACATCGAGAACTCGATCATGAACTACGGGCCGGCCGCCGCCTGGCCGTCGCCCGATGACAACTACACCAAGGCCGACCGCGACTGCATCCGCTTCGAGTACCACCGCGGCGCCGGCAACACCGAGCCCGACCGCGATGTAGACGGTCAGGTCGGCTACAAGGCCGCGGGCGGCACCAGCTTCGGGACGCTCTACAAGGACCCGGACTGGCGCGTCAACCCGTACCAGACCTTCCCGTCGCGCAAGTTCACGGTGACCGGCGGCACGCTGACCTGGGTCGACTAGCCGGCCACGGCACGATCGGACCGCTCTCGGCGGGGGGCGCTCGGGCGACCGGGCGTCCCCCGCGTCACGTACGGCGTCCGAGCGGCCGCAGGGATCGGCGGCTCGCGTGGGGAATGCCCGACGCGCGCCGGGACCCCGGCCGCGGAAAGGGCGTGAGCGAGCGATGCCGATCCGGGTTGCCGTGACGGGTGCGGGAAGCGTCGGCTTCACGCGCGGGATGGTGCGCGACATCCTCTGCGTGCCCGAGCTGCAGGACACCGAGTTCGTCTTCCACGACATCTCCGAGCGCAACCTCGAGATGGTCCACCGCCTCGTGGAGCGGGACATCGCCTCCTCCGGCCTCCCAGCCACCGTCCGGGCGACCCTCGACCGCCGGGAGGCCTTCGAGGGGGCAGACTACGTCTACTCGTTCGTGCGCGTCGGAGGGCTGGAGGCCTTCGCGCTCGACATCGACATCCCGCTCCGCTACGGCGTCGACCAGTGCGTCGGCGACACGCTCGCGCCGGGCGGGATCATGTACGCGCAGCGGACGATCCCCGTGCTCCTCGGCGTCTGCAAGGACATCTCCGAGGTCGCGGCCGACGACTGCCTCCTGATGAACTACAGCAACCCGATGGCCATGAACACCTGGGCCTGCAACCGCTACGGCTACGGCGTCCGGATGCTCGGCCTCTGCCACGGGGTGCAGGGAAGCCATTGGATGATCTCCCAGGTTCTCGGCCTTCCACAGGATGAGGTCGACTTCATCGCCGCCGGCCTCAACCACCAGACCTGGTTCGTGAGCGTGAAGCACCGGGGCGAGGAACTGACGCCGCAGCTCCTCGAGCGGTTCGAGAACCACGAGACCTTCCGCGTCACCGAGAAGGTCCGCATCGACATGCTCCGCCGTTTCGGCTACTGGAGCACGGAGTCGAACGGCCACCTCAGCGAGTACGTGGCCTGGTACCGCAAGCGCCCCGAGGAGATCCCGCAGTGGATCGACCTCAGCTCGTGGATCAACGGTGAGACCGGCGGCTACCTGCGGGTCTGCACCGAGGGCCGCAACTGGTTCGAGCACGACTACCCGAACTGGATGGCCGCCGACCCGTGGACCTTCGAGCCCGAGCGGCGCGGCGGCGAGCACGGCTCGTACATCGTCGAGTCGCTCGAGACCGGCCGGAAGTACCGCGGCTGCTTCAACGTCGTCAACGAGGGCTGCATCCCCAACCTCCCGCCCGACTGCATCGTCGAGGTGCCCTGCTACGTCGACGGCAACGGGATCTCCGTCCCCCGGGTGGGCGACCTCCCCCTGGGCTGTGCCGCCGTCTGCAACGCGACGGTCTCGGTCCAGCGGCTCGCGGTCGAAGCAGCCGTGCAGGGCGACGACGCGCTGCTGCGACAGGCGATGCTACTCGACCCGCTGGCCGGCGCGGTCTGCAACCCGCCCGAGGTCTGGCAGATGACCGACGACCTGCTCGTCGCCCAGGCCGAGTGGCTGCCCCAGTACGGGGAGGCCGTCGCCGCCGCCCGGGCACGGCAGAGCGGCCCCGATCGGCTCCCGACGCGCCAGGGCTACGAGGGGGCGGCGCGGCTCCACACCAAGAGCGTCGAGGAGATGCGACAGGCGCGCGACGAGGCCACAAGGGCCGCCTCCACCTCCGATCGGGGGACACTCGAGTAGGCCGGGGAGGCCCCCGAGGCGACCGAGCCGGCCGGCGATCCTGCGCCGATGCGCCGATTCCCGCACTGCGACCCGGCGATCCGCCCGGGTGGCGGCGCGTTTTCCCTGCGTACCGGTTTTCGGTTACAATGCCTTCCAGACACCCCTAGCCGCCCGGACTCACGCGCACCGGCACCGGCCCAAGGGAGGAGGAACCACCCCGTGCAAGTCTGGGAACGCTTCAGCGACCGAGCCCGCAGGGTCGTCCTGCACGCCTCGGACGAGGCGGGCCGCCTCGGCGCCGAGTTCTTCGACACGGAGCATCTGCTGCTCGGCCTCCTGCGGGAGACCAGCTCCAGCGGCGTCCGCGTCCTCGCCCGCCTGGGAGTGACCACCGGCAAGCTGAAGCAGGAGATCGAATCGCAGATCACGCCCGAGCCGAGCCGCACCGGCAGCAGCCCGCGGCCCGCTCCGGCGGCCAAGGAGGTCCTGCATCTCTCGCTGCGTGAGGCGAAGCATCTGGGCCACCAGGTAGTCGGGACCGAGCACCTGCTGCTCGGCATGATCCGCGTCGCCCGCGGCGTCGCCTACCGCGTGCTCACCAAGTTCGGCGTGGACCTCAAGCAGGCCCGCCTCGCCGTGCTCGAGTGCCGCAAGGAGGAGAGCCCGCCGCAGCAGAGCCAGCGTGGGCGCCCCGCCCCGGAGAAGGGGCAGACCCCCGCCCTCGACCACTTCGGCCGCGACCTGACGCAGCTGGCGCGCGAGGGCAAGCTCGACCCCATCATCGGGCGCGAGCGCGAGATTCAGCGCGTCGTGCAGATCCTGTGCCGCCGCACCAAGAACAATGCCGTCCTCGTCGGCGAGCCCGGTGTCGGCAAGACCGCGATCGTCGAGGGCCTCGCCCAGCGGATCGTCCGCGAGGAGGTCCCGCGCCGGCTCCGCAGCAAGCGCATCGTCGCGCTCGACATGGCCGCGATCGTCGCCGGAACCAAGTACCGCGGCGAGTTCGAGGAGCGGATGAAGAAGATCCTCGACGAGATCCGCGCCTGCGAGGGCGAGCTGTTCATCTTCATCGACGAGATCCACACCCTCGTGGGCGCCGGTGCGGCCGAGGGCGCGATGGACGCCTCGAACATCCTCAAGCCGGCCCTCGCCCGCGGCGAGATCCGGTGCATCGGCTCGACCACGCTCGACGAATACCGCAAGTACATCGAGAAGCATCCCTCGCTCGAGCGCCGCTTCCAGACCGTCTCGGTCGGCGAGCCGACCACAGAGGAGAGCATCGAGATCCTCCAGGGGATCCAGTCGCGCTACGAGCAGCACCACGGGATCCAGTACTCCGACGAGGCCGTGAGCGCGTCCGTCCTGCTCAGCCATCGCTACATCACCGACCGCTTCCTACCGGACAAGGCGATCGACGTCCTCGACGAGTCGGCCGCCCGCCGCTCGCTGCTCTCGCCCTCGATCCACGAGCGGATCGCCGAGCTGCGTGACCGGCTCACCTCGGCCGTCCGCGAGAAGCTCGAGGCGGCCGCCGACCAGGACTACGAGCATGCCGACCTCCTCAAGGAGGAGGAAGACGGGCTCCGGCACGAGCTGGAGCGGCTCGAGGAGGCCGCCGACAACGAGAGCGAGATCGTCTGGGTCGAGGAGCAGGACATCGCCGAGACCGTCTCCAACTGGACCGGCGTGCCGGTCACGGCCCTCACCGATGACGAGTCGCGCAAGCTGCTCCGGATGGAGGAGGAACTCCATCGCCGCATCATCGGGCAGGAGGAGGCCATCAAGACCGTCGCGCGGGCCGTCCGCCGCTCGCGCGCCGGCATGAAGGACGCGCGCCGCCCCATCGGCTGCTTCATGTTCCTGGGGCCGACCGGCGTCGGCAAGACGCTCCTCGCCCGCGCGCTCTCCGAGTTCCTCTTCGACAGCGAGGACTCCCTGATCCGCGTCGACATGTCGGAGTACATGGAGAAGTTCGCCGTCTCCCGCCTGATGGGAGCGCCTCCCGGCTACGTCGGCTACGACGAGGGCGGCCAGCTCACCGAGCAGGTCCGGCGCAAGCCCTATTCGGTCGTGCTGCTCGACGAGATCGAGAAGGCCGATCCCGAGGTCTTCAGCATCCTGCTCCAGGTCATGGAGGACGGCCGGCTGACCGACTCGCACGGCCGCAAGGTCGACTTCCGCCACTGCGTGCTCATCATGACCTCGAACGTCGGCGCCCAGAAGATCTCCGGCCATCGCGAGATCGGCTTCGCCGGCGCCGCCGCGACCAGCCGCGAGGATCGCGACCGCGAGCAAGAGGCCCAGCACAAGGCGATGAAGACCCGGGTGCTCGAGGAGCTGAAGAAGACATTCCGTCCCGAGTTCCTTAACCGACTCGACGACGTCGTCGGCCTCCCCTCGGTCACATCGGACGAGATCCTCGCCGTCGACGACCTCGAGCGGCTCCGCGTCAAAGAACAGCTCGCCGCGCGCGACATGAAGCTCTCGCTCTACGACGACCTCAAGCGCAAGCTGGCCGAGGAGGGCTTCGAGCCCGCCCTCGGCGCACGGCCGCTCCGCCGCGTCATCCAGCGCTGGATCGAGGATCCGCTCTCCGAGCAGCTCCTGATGGGCCACTTCGTCGACGGCTCCGCGATCCTGGGCGACCTCGACGAGCGCGGCGAGGTCGCGTTCGTCCCGCTCGAGGCGCCCGTCGCCGTAGCGGGGGCATCCAGCAACTAGCAGACCGCTCCGTCTGTCCAACAAGCTGCGCTCGGG
>CAZRDB010000023.1:12265-38488 GCA_964598695.1 uncultured Armatimonadia bacterium | reverse complement strand
CGTTGGGGCCGGGATCCCCCACCCAACCCTCCCCCCGAGGGGGAGGGCGACAAGGCCACGGGAGACGAGCACGGAGCCGAGGGGGAGGGCGACAAGGCTGGGGGGAGGGCGACAAGGCCAAGGGGGAAGGGCCAGAGCCCCGCCCCTACCCGTTTGCGGAGGGCCCCCGTGGGCCGGGCGAAGGGCCGAGGTTGTCCTCGCGGGCCAGCTCCTCGCGCGCCGCGGCGAGCGCCTCGTTCATCCGGCGGAACTTGCGGACGGCGATGACGACCATCGCGACGAGGACGGGGATCAGCACGCCCTGGCGGTACCACTCCTCGCGGTAGCCGAAGACAAAGGGCCACAGCGACGCGATCCCCAGGATCAGGATAACCTGCTCGACCAGCTCGACGCGTTCCATGGGCTCCCTCGGCTCGTCGGTCCCACTCCCGCGCGACGGGGGCAGGATCGCGGTGTGGACCTCGTCCCGACACAGTATAATGCACGCTGCCGTGTCTGTGGTGTCTGCCGACTCGGCTGGGGGCGGCCCCAGGGGAAGAGGGAGCCTGAGCATGCGCTACGCACTGGGCATCGACCTCGGATGCACCAACATCCGCGCAGGTGTGGCCGATGAAGAGGGGCGACTCATCAAGGCGCTGCGGTGCCCCACCGAGGTGTACCGGGGCGCCCAGTACGTCCTCAAGACGGTCTCCGATCTCGCGCTCAAGGCGCTCGACCAGAGCGGCGTCCCGCGCGAGCAGGTCGTCGGCGCCGGGCTCGGCAGCCCGGGGGCGATCGACGTCGAGACGGGCGTCGTGGTCCACGCGACGCGCAACCTCCCCGGCTGGCGCGGGATCCCGCTCAAGAGCCGGCTGCAAGACACGCTCGCGATGCCCGTCACCGTCGACAACGACACCAACGTGATCGCCCTCGGCGAGCACCGCTACGGGGCGGCGCGCGAGCACCAGGACTTCGTCTGCATCGCCCTGGGTTCGGGCGTCGGCGGCTGCGTCTTCCTCGGCGGGCGGCCCCACAGAGGCTTCCGCTCGCTCGCGGGCGACCTCGGCCACATCACCGTCGATGCCAGCGGCCGGCTCTGCAACTGCGGACGCCAGGGCTGTGTCGAAACCTACGCCTCGGCCTGGGCGATCGCGCAGCGCGCCCGGATCCGCCTCGCGGCCGGCGGGGAGACGCTGATCGCCGAACTGGCCGAGGGCGATCCCGACAAGGTGACCGCCCAGACCGTGCTCGACGCCGCGAACGAGGGCGACCTCTTCGCGCTCGTGATCGTCGGAGAGGTGACCCGCGCGCTGACGGCGGCGATCTCGGACCTGTGGAACATCCTGGACCCGCCGCTGTTCGTTCTGTCGGGCGGCGTGATCCACGCCAACCCGCAACTGCTCGCGCGGATCCGCGCCGAGCTGACGATCGGCGACACCGTGCATGGCCGGGTCCCGCCCGAGCTGGTCGGGGGCGCGCTCGGCGACGATGCCGGCGTCCTCGGCGGGGTCGCGATGGCCCTCGCCGGGCGCGCGCCGTAACGCGGCCGGCGGTCCGGCGCACGAACCGGAGGAAGCGCTTTGCCTGACAACATCGCCCCCTGGGCGAAGGTCGTATCGTGGCTCGTCTATGCGTTCGAGGGCGCGTGCGTGGTGTTCCTGTATTTCCTCGTGCGCAAGGTGGTCCGTGCGTTCCACGAGGGCATGCGGGGGGATGAGGAGGGGCGCAAGTGAAGCACTTGTTTCGGTCGGTCGTCGCGGCGTGCGCCATCGCCTGCTCGACAGCCTGGGCGCTGCCGCCCTGTTTCATCGCCGGCGACTTCGATACGGCACTCGCGACGGCCAAGAAGGAAGACAAGCTGGTCCTCCTCTACCTCTACAGCGAGCGCATCGACGCCGTCACGCACGAGCCCCGGAAGGCGGATCTGTGCGAACGCGTGGAGGAGCAGGTGCTCGGCAACCCCGATCTCCTGAAGGCCTTCTCGAGCATGGTCTGCGTGGCCGCCTCGGTCGACGCCGGCGACAACCGGCGGCTGCTCGGCCGCCTCGACCTCGAGCCGGCCTACCCCACTTTCGCCTGGGTCGACACCGACGAGAGCGTCCTCGCCGTGCTGGGCGCCTGCTTCACGCCGTCGGCCTACGTCGCCTTCACCCAGAGCGCCGGCGAGATCCGCGGCCTGCGGCGCAAGACCGAGCCGACGATCGAGGACCAACTCCACCTCGGCGGCTTGTACTTCGACACCGGCCGCTACGCCCAGTCGGCGGAGCTGCTGCGGAGGATGCTTGTGCCCGGCGTCGGCTCGCGCGGCGACCGGATCACCTGCGCCTTCGCCCTGCGGAAGGCCGGCGAGAACGAGGACGCCATCGCCGCGCTCAACGAGGTGCTCACGGCCTGCCAGGCCCGTGAGCCGGAACCCGGCGAGGTGAACCTCGGCCCGACGATCGTGCCGCTCTACGACCCGATCGCGTTCGAGCGGGAGGGGCAGCTCGCCGGCATCCTGCACGCCCTCTCGCCGGCGCGGGAGATGACCCGGATCATCGACGACCTCGAGTGGGCGCTCACGACGACGCCCTCCACACCCGAGGAGTGGCTCCGCGCCGCCCGCGTCTTCTACGACCGCGAGAACTGGGCACGCGCGGCGGCCGCCTACGAGCAGGCGCTTGCGGGCGCGATCGCGCCCGATGCCAAGGAGGAGTGCGCCGCCCGGGCCGGCACCGCCGCGCTGCGCGCGGGGGACGGCGAGATGGCCACCAAGGCGTTCGACCGGTACCTCGAGGACTACAAGGGCCCTCACCGGCCGGAGGTGCTCTTCTACCAGGCCTCGCTGCTCCTGGCGCCCTCGATCGACATGACCCGGATCGACGAGCACGGCCGCCCGGCGATCCTGAACCAGAAGGCCTACAACCGAGCCGGCGACCTGCTGCTCGAGGTGGTCACCTCGTACCGCTCGACCGACTGGGCCGCACCGGCCGGCGACCTGCTGAAGCGCTTCTACCGCAAGGAAGACGACGACCCGAAGTAGCGCGCGGCCGCGCGGTCAGTGGCCGCGCGCATAGGGCCTGGCACGCACCTGCGCGAGGCAGCCCGCCTTGCGCGCTGCCTGCTTCATGCCGTAGTTGGCGAGCATCCGATAGGCCCACACGGGGACCGAGAGCCTGCGCGCCAACCGCTCGGTCTCGGGGGGGATCGCCCCGCCGCCCGAGAGGGCCTCGGCGGCCTGCTCGAGCGCGCGAACCAGGTGCGCCGCCCGACCGCCCAACGTCGCAAGCGGCCGACCCTCGATCATCCCGCCCCCACCGACCGCCAGGCCCCCGAGCCACCGCAGGCCCGCCTCCCGCGCGAACTGCCGGCAGATCCGGAGCGCGGTGTCGTTGTGGCCGGGCTCGGCAAAGCCGCAGTTCAGGATCGCGACGAAGCCCCGGCCCTCCGCGCCGGGCCCCGCGTCGGCCGCCAGCCGCTCGAGCGCGACCGTCGTCTCGCCGGGCAGCGCGTCCACGTACAGCGGGCAGGCGAAGACCACCAGATCGGCCTGCTCGTAGGCGGCGACCAGCTCCGCCCACCGCTCCGGGTTCCGCAGGGCACGGGGCAGCCAGAGCTGCTCCGTCTCCCACCCCACCTCGGCAAGGCCCGCCAGGAGGGGCTCGGCGAGCCGGGCCGAGGTGCTTTTCGCACGGGGACTTCCAATCAGCGCCAGCGCGCGTTGCGTGCTCATCGTGTGCCTCCCTGTCGGCGGCTCTCGCGGGCCCTACGCCCGCGGGGCCGCTCCTCCCTCGATCCGTTCGATGACCTCCTCGAGCCACTCGAGGTACGCCTTGCACATGCGCACCCCGGCCTCGAGGGTCAGCATCCAGAAGAACTCCTCGCGCGGGGAACCGACCTGCGCCCCGTAGCCGGCGCACTGCCCGGGGATCTCGGCGAGGCCGGCGAGCGCCGCGCGGTACTGGTCGGCCAGACGCCGGAGGATCGCCAGGGCCTCGTCGTCGCCGAGCTGCCCCGAGAAGAAGACCTGCACCAGCGGTGCGCTGCGTCCGGTCTTGTCGGGCGCCGGAGAGAGCAGCCAGCGTCGCAGCTCCTCTCGGCCCTCCCGGGTGATCCGGTAGACCTTCCGGTCGGGCCGGTCCCGCTGCTCGACGACCTCCATCTCGGCCAGCCCCTTCTCGGCCAGGCGCGAGAGGGTGCGGTAGATCTGGCTCTGGTCCGCCGGCCAGAAGTGCTGGACCGAGAGGTCGAAGATCGCCTTCAGATCGTAGCCCGAGGCCGGCCCGTACTGGAGGAACCCCAGAATCGCGTGGTCGAGCGACATCGCCAGTCCCCCTACCCCGCCGCCCGACGCGCGGCGCTCCCCGAGCCCACCCGCGCGACGAAGGCCCGCAGACGCTCGGCCCGCGCGGTCTCCGGCTCGTCCTCCGCGACCACGAGCGCCCCGAAGACGGGCGAGTCCATGTTGAGCGCGTTGCGTTCCACGAGTTCGGCGAAGACGGCCGCGCTCTCGGCGTCCGTGGCGGCCTGCACGCCCACGCCGAGGAAGCAGGCGGGATCGGGGTACCGCAGCACATGGCGCATCTCGCCCCGCCGCGTCGTGAAGAACGGCAGGATGTTGGGGATGATCCGGTCGAGCGCCGTCTTCAGGAGCCCGCCGTAGCCGCCGAACGAGAGCCGCGTCAGCAGGATCTGCAGGTCAGCCCCCGCCAGGGCCCGCGCGACGAGCCGGCCATCGTCGTCCTGGACGCACTCGCCCGGGGTCTTGAGCCAGCAGCCGAAGCAGCCGCGACACGGCCGCACCGACTTCTCGCGGAGCGCGATGCTCTCGACCGTCCAGCCGAGAGCCTCCAGCTCGCGCACAAGCGTCTCGTTCGCGCCCTCGCACGCATCGTCGCCTTCGCGCGCGCCGTTCAGGATCACCGCGTGCATCGCAGTCTCCTCCCTCGCCCGGGGCAGACGCCCCGGCCCGGTCTACGGCGGCGCCGGATCACCCGAGCGCCGTCCGTGCATGCCCATATAGGACAAGACCAGTAGCGGACGAGAAGACTATATGCTTGATCCTATATCTCGTCAAGCCCGAGCATCGCTCCATTCACTCGGGGGCGCCCGGGTAGGCCATCACCTCGACGAGGTGGCGGCCGGTGTTCGCGGTGTTGGCGGTCTCGGTGACCCGCAGGAACCGTACCGTCGCGGGCGGGAAGTCGCAGACGACGCCCTCGCGCGTCGCCGGCTCGCGGTTCGCGCGGCGGTCGGCGAGCATCGTCCACGCCGCGCCGTCGAGCGAGCCCTCGACCGTGAAGCCGTACGAGCGCGTGTCGGCGTAGTAGCCGACGACCGTCACGCGCCCCACCGAGGTCGGCGCTTCGAGGTCAACCTGCCACCAGGCCGGCTTGCCGTCGGCCACGTCCACCGCCCAGTACTGGTTGGTGTTCCATGCGACCCCGTCATTGGCCAGCTCGGGCCCCCAGCCGGGCAGGGAGTCGGAGCACGAGACGGGCCGGCCCGTCGTGAGGCTGACGGCGTCCCGGCCGAAGCTTGTGCGGTACTTGCGGAACAGCTCGCGGGCGACCGTGACGCTGTCGCCGTGCGCCTGGGCCGGGTAGACCTCCGAGCCCTCGGTCCACGCCTTCTCGGCCGCCCAGACGTCGCGCACGTAGGCCCGCAGGTCGAGGTCGCGGTGCTCATCGAGCGCGCGGTGCAGGTGGTCGAGGAGTACCTCCCATCGACGGAACTGCAGGCTGGTGAGCAGCCCCGACCACTCCTTGTGCGCGTAGTCGTTGACCTCGTAGGTGCCCGTCCACAGCGAGATGACGGTGCGGGCGTTCCACTCGCAGCGCGCCCGCTCCGCGGGCGTTCCGCCCCATCGCTTGGCCTCCTCGAGTTCGCGTCCGAGCAGGAACTCCTCGCGCGTCGCGAGCAGCCGGTCGATGTCGCGGAGCAGCGCGAGATAGCGGTCGGCGGCGGCCTCCATGGCGGCCCTGTCGCCACGCCGGAAGGCGGAGGCGACGTCGGCGTGGTAGCGCGGGGCCAGGTTCGAGAGCACCTGGCGCCCGACGTTGACGACATCGAACCGATAGGGGTCGGACGCGGCCAAGGTCGGCGCGCCCAGAAGCAGCCCGCGCCACGCCTCGAGAAGGGCGGCGCAGTCGTAGGAGGCCCCGCGCGCGGGCTCGAGGATCGGGCGGGTGCAGATGTCGGAGGCCGAGACCGCGTTGCCGCTGTAGACCGTGGCGAGGAGGGTCCTCCACGCCTCACGCACCGGTTCCGGCGCCGAGCCGTAGCGGCGCTCGGCATACTCGTCGATCCATGCCTCGAGGTCGACGGGCTCGGCGCGCCATGCCGCCTCACCCATGAAGTCGAAGACGACCGGGTTGTAGTCGAGCCCCTCGCACACGACCCCGATGCCCGAGAGCTTGCCCCGCTCGGGGCTCGCGTAGGCGGCCGGAATCGCCTCATTGAGCAGAGGGAGGTTGCCCTCCAGGAGCACGCGCCGCCCGAAGCTCTGCACGATGCACCACAGCCACGGCTTGCCGTAGAAGGCCTTGGTGTCCCGCCACGCGGGCGAGGACTCGCAGAACAGGTCGAGCACGATCACGCGGTCGTCGGGGACGGCGTCGAAGAGCGCGCGCGTGCGTTCGGGGGTCCAGAACGGGGAGTGCGGCAGGAAGATCCAGCCCTGCAGGACCCACCGGGCCTCGGGATCGACAGCGGTCATCGCCCCGAGCACCGCGCGGCTGAGCCCGGCAAGGTACGCGGGGTCGCCGCTGGGTGGGGTCATCTCGATGAACGTGTCGCTGGCGTACAGGTGGTCGGTGCCGTACAGCCGCGTCTGCTCCTCGAGGAACAGCCGCCCGACCTCCTGGAACTCCTCGGAGGCCGGATCCAGCACGAACGTCTGGAAGCCCATCCAGGTGATCGGCTCCAGTCGGGCGCCGGGCAGCACCCGCGTGAGCGTCTGGGGCACGTGGCCGGTGAAGCCCTGGAGCACGGGGGTCATGCCCAGGCCGCGCTCCCGCGCCAGGATCCGGCGCTCGAGCTTGGCTTGTTCGCGCGACCAGGCGCGCGGGAGTGGGCCACCCCAGCCATCGAGACAGCCCATCCAGCCGAAGGGCAGGTAGGGCGGCCCGGGGAGGAACTCCCGCATCTCGGCGTCACGGAGCCCGAGACGGCGTCCGACGGCCTCCCACACCGCCTCCTGGCCGGTCACGGCAAGGGGCATGTTGATGCCGTTCAGCGCCATCCAGTCGATCAGGCGCTCCCATTGGGGCCAGTCCCACCAGGCGAGCGAGTACCCGAAGCAGCAGTAGTTGAGCAGGTACCGGTAGCGGTGCGGGCTGACGCGACGAACGACAGGCGCCAGATCAGGCAGCGGCGTCGGGAGCTGGAGCTGGACCCCGTACAGCGAGACCTCCGCGTGGCACGCGTGCCGAAGGTACCAGTTGAGTCCCGAGGCCATCGAGACTCCGGTGTTGCCTCCGATGACCACGCGGCCGCCCGACGCGCTGACCTCGAACACGTCGGCGCCCGCCTCGGCCGGGATCGAGCGGAAGACGAACTCCTCGGCCCTCGGCCCCAGGAGCCGGCCGGCCAGCTCCCGCGCGGCCCTGCAGGGCTCCGGCTCCTGCCCGTGAGCGGCGGCGGCCCACAAGGCCGCGACGAGCGTGGCAACGAGCAGCGGGATTCGCATGGCTGGCGGCTCCGTTCGCGTCCCTGCCCCCCATGGCGAGCCCCGCCTTTCGACCGCGTCGCACCGAGTCCTCCCCGTCCGTGCGAGAGGCGCTCGCCTCTGCCTCGGCGAAATCGGCCGGCGACAGGAGGCTGACCCATGTCCTACGCGTTGTGCCGCCATCTCGCTCTCGTCCTCCTCGCCGCGGGTAGTGGGGTCCACGCCCAGCAGCCCGGCGCCGTGCGCGTGCTCGACCTGCTCCCCGAGCGCTCCATGACGCGCGTGGGGAAAGCCGTCGCGATCACCGCAACGATCGCCAACGCCGGCGCCGAGGTGCGCGAGCTTCAGGTGGCGCTCCGGTGCCCCGACGGCCTGCGGATCGTGGAGGCCCCGGCCGAGGACCTACCACTCGCGGCCGGCGAGGAACGCGACCTGCGATGGGTCGTCGAGGCCGATCGACCGCTGCGGGATGACGTGCGGGTCACCGTGGACGAGGGCGGCGCGCGCCTGGCCGAGGGCTCGGCGACGATGCGATTCCTGCCCGCGATCCAGGGGCCGGCGCCGGGGTACCTCCCGGAGCCGCGGCCGGCGCCCACCGAGCTGTTGATCGGCGCGCACCACTGCCCGCTGTGGGAGGCCGAGAAGCCCACGATGTGGGCGCAGATCCGCAAGCACATGGACCGCGTCCCCGCTCTCGGCTTCTACGACGGCGCCAACCCCGAGGTCGCAGACTGGGAGACGACCTGGGCGGTCGAGCACGGCGTCACGTTCTTCATCTACTGCTGGTACCGCACCTCGCAGGGCGGGCCGGTGACGACGATGTTCGAGAGCGCGATCACCAAGGCTCTGCAGAAGTCGCGCTACCGCTCCCAGATGCGCTACACGATCATGTGGGAGAACCAGTCCCGGGGACGGGCCGGCGTCGCCGACGAGCGCGACCTGATGGACAACCTGCTGCCCTACTGGATCGAGACGTTCTTCAAGGACCCGAGCTACCTCAAAGTCGACAACAAGCCGGTGCTGTTCATCTACCGGCCCGAGTTCCTGGTCGACGACCTCGGCGGCGTCGACCAGGTTGTGCAGGCCTTCGACCGGATGCGGGCCGCCTGCCGCGAGGCCGGCTTCGACGGCCTCACCCTCCTCGGGGAGTACCGCGGGCTCGACCCCAACCACCTCGCGCTGATGAAGAGCCTCGGTCTCGACTACACCTTCGCCTACTGCTGGCACGTCGGGGGCAGCCCCGCGCCCGACGTGGCCGTCGCCACACAGATGGACTACATCCGCAAGACCCAGGAGCTGGACGTCCTCCCGCAGGTCGTGACGGTCACGCAGGGCTGGAGCGGCTGGGCCGACGAGGGGAGCATCTGGAAGCTGCCGGCGAAGGACTGGGAGGGACTGCTCCGCCAGGCCAAGGCCTTCGTCTCGACCCTCCCCGCCGACCAACTCGGCAGCCGGATGCTCCTGCTCGACAACTGGAACGAGTGGGGTGAGGGCCACTACCTCTCGCCCCACGTCGACAACGGCTTCGACTACCTCGACGCCGTCCGCCGCGTCTTCTCGACCGCGCCCGAGGAGCACACCGACCTGATCCCCGAGGATCTGGGGCTCGAGCCGTACGACACCGCCTACCGTGCCTGGGTCGCGGCGGAGCGCGAGACACGGCGCGAACTCGCGCAGTTCGCCCTCAAGCCGGGCGCCGAGGATCCGGGGCTCCTCGGCTGGTGGGCCTTCGACGAGCCGGACGGCGCCGCGATCGCCCTCGACGTCTCGGGCAACCGGCGGGGAGGGCGGATCGCGGGCGGGGCTGCGGGCGGGGCGTCACGGGCCGAGGGCCGGGACGGCTCGGCGCTGGTCTGCGATGGCCGCTCGGCCACCGTCTCTCCCTGTGACGACCTTAACCCGGGCGGCGCGCTGACGATAGAGTGCTGGGTCCGCACCGAGCGAGCCGGCCAGCCGAACAACTGGCTCGTGAACCGGGTGTACCAGAGCGGCGACACGGGCTACCGGCTCGGAGTCGTCGACGGCAAGCCGTGCTTCGAAGTCCCCGAGACCTCCTGGAGCCACCACCTCTCGGCCTCGGAGGACCTTCCGACCGGCCGCTGGGTGCATCTGGCGGGCACGTTCGACGGCACGACGATGCGGATCTACGTGGACGGCCGGGAGCAGGGCTCGATGGAGCGCCCCGGGCCGGTGAAGGCGAACGCGTACCCGCTGACGCTCGGGAGCTACGAAGCCGGCCACCAGGCCGCCTTCGCCGGGTCGTTGGACGAGGTGCGGCTCTATCGCCGGGCACTGACCGCGGAGGAGATCGCCGCGCGTGCCCGGCAGTGACCGGGAGGAACTGGAGGACCGCGTTGCACTTTCTCGAGATGTTCAGCATCGCCGAGCGCGGCATGGAGCTGTTGAACCCGACCTCGCCCGAGAAGATCGTCGCGGCGGGCGAGGCCCTCGGCCTTGCTCCCGAGACCCGCCTGATCGAGTTCGGCTGCGGCTACGGCGAGGTGCTCGCCATCTGGGCCGAGCGGTTCGGGATCCGAGGCGACGGCGTCGAGCTGCGGACCGACGCGGTGGAACGGGCCCGGAGCAAGCTCGCCGAGCGGGGACTGGCCGACCGCCTGACGATACACG
This sequence comes from uncultured Armatimonadia bacterium, assembly GCA_964598695.1. Lineage (GTDB taxonomy): Bacteria > Armatimonadota > Zipacnadia > UBA1398 > UBA1398 > CAZRDB01. The sequence continues at coordinate 28,233 of CAZRDB010000023.1, read as the reverse complement.
AGTCCGATGGAGCCGCCTTCGCGTTCGAGGAGCACGCCTACGACGTGGCCGCCTGCATCGGAGCCTCGTTCATCTGGGGCGGCTTCACGGCCACACTGGACGCGCTCAAGCGTGCCATGCGACCCGGTGGCAGGATCGCCGTGGGCGAGCCCTACTGGCTGCACACCGAAGTCCCGGCGCCGTACCTCCACTCGATGGCCGGGTTCCTCACCGAGAAGGAGATCCTCGAGGCTTCGCGCGCCGCCGGCCTGACGGTCGCCGGCGTGGTCCGGGCCAGCCACGATGATTGGGACCGGTACGTCTCCGGCAACCTGCGCGGCCTGCTCGCTTGGCTCCGCGAGAACCCCGACCACCCCGAGCGCGCCGACGTTCTGGGATTCCTGACCCGGTGGCAGGATGACTACTTGCCCTACGAGCGCGAGCACGTCGGGTGGGCGATCTACGTCCTCGAGGAGCTGCCGACCGCCTAGCGTTCCGGGCATCGCCCGGGCGACTCGCACGGAATCGCCTTAAAGGATAATGAACGAAGGTCCCGGTCCAGCCGTTTGCCCCTCTGTGGGCGGGGAGCACGCCGTCGGCGGTGGAGCAAGGTTGGAGCGAAGATGAGAGGGACCTGGGCTCGGGTCACCCCCCTTCTGAGCGGGACAGTCCTCGGAGTGGCGGTCGCGTTGGTGGCCGCCCCTGCTCTGCGGGTCTGGCTCCTCGGTGAGGAGTTCGGCTACGCGGCGATCCGCGGCGTCAGCCCGTACGAGTGGTGGCTCCGGAGCTTCGCAGTCGCGGGATGCGTCGCCGTCGGCGCCGCGATCTCGTGGCACGTGTGGCGCGGCGAGCGGATCGTCGCCGAGCGCGACTACGATCGCGAGCTGCTCCGCCTCCTCGTCGACCGCCTTCCCGACCAGATCTACGCCAAGGACCGCCACGGCAGGTTCGCGCTCGCCAACCCCAGCACCGTCCAGGCCCTGGGGGCGCCGAGCGAGAGCGCCGTCCTCGGCCGAACCGAGGCCGAACTCGGCCGCGATTGGCCCGCCGGCCAGCTCGCGGCCCTGGAGGAGCAGCTCCGCAGCGGCGGCGAGGGCGTGGTCGCGCTGCCCTGCGAGTTCGCCCATGCGGGCGGAGCCTCGGAGTGCTTCCTCGCGACGAAACTGCCGATCCGCGACCGCGCGGGCCGGCTCGCCGGGATCGTCGGGATCAACCACTCGGTCACCGCGCTCCACTCCGACGCGGAGCAGGCCCGCGCCGGCGCCGAGTGGCTCCGGGCGATCCTCGAGAACGTCGCCGTCGGCGTCGTCGTCACCGACACGACCCAGACGATCCGCATGACCAACGGCCGCATCGAGGAGATGCTCGGCTACCGGCCCGGCGACCTCGTCGGCCGCAGCCTGCAGGATCTCGTGCACCCCGACGATCGCAGCGCGGCGATCGCCGACATGTCGGCCGTCGCGCGCCAGATCCGCACCGGCTACCGCCGCGAGCGGCGCTACCTGACCAGCACCGGCGAGTCGGTCTGGGTCGAGGTCTCCGGGACGATCGCCCGCGACCCGGACGGCGCCGAGATCGGGCGCGTCGTGGTCTTCCTCGATATCACCGCCCGGCGCGCGGCGGAGGAGGCGCTTCGCAAGGAGCGCGATTTCGGCCGCGAAGTGCTGGAGACGATCGGTTCCCTGGTCGTCGTGCTCGACACCGATGGTCGCATCGTCGTGTTCAACCGGGCCTGCGAGGAGTGCACCGGCTACCTCTCGGAGGAAGTCCTGGGGCGCCGCATGTGGGACTTCCTCGTCGCCCCCGATGAGGCCGAGGCGGCGCGCGCGACCTTCGCGACCCTCCGCGTCGACGGCAGCCCGGCGCACATCGAGAACCACTGGGTCACCCGCGGGGGCGAGAGACGGCTGATCGTCTGGTCCAACTCCGTCGTCCGCGAGGCCCAGGGCAGCGTCGAGTTCGTTCTGAGCACCGGCATCGACGTGACCGAGCACCGGAAGGCCGAGGAGGAGCGCCAGCGCCTGTTCACCCTGTCGCTCGACATGCTCTGCGTCGCCGGGCTCGATGGACGCCTCCGCCAGGTCAACCCGGCCTGGACCCGCTCCCTCGGCTGGAGCGAGGAGGAACTCCGGAACGCGACGCTCATCGATCTCGTTCACCCCGAGGACCGTCCCGCGACACGGGCCGTCAGCCGGGCGCTGTTCGAGGGCAGCCCCATCGTCGGGTTCGAGGCGCGCGTCCGTTGCGCCGACGGCTCGTTCCGCCAGCTCTCCTGGAACGCGTTCCCGCTGCTCGAGGAGGACCTCATCTTCGCGGTCGTGCGCGATGTGACCGAACTCCGCCGGACCGAACGCGTCGTGGAGAGCATCATCATGGGCGGCTCGGCCCAGGTGGGCGAGCGCTTCTTCGAGTCGATGGTTCTCCAGCTCGCCTCCGCCCTCGGCGCCGACTACGCGATCATCGGGGAGATGACCGACGGCGGAGCCGTCCGCACCATCTCGGTCTGCGCCCACGGCGCCGTCATCGACGACTTCGAGTTCGACCTGGTCGGCACACCGAGCGAGGGCGTCCTCGTCAACGGCCTCAGCGCTTACGCCAGCGGGGTGATCGAGCACTTCCCGAACGACCCGGCGCTTCGCCAGTGGCAGATCGAGGGTTACGTCGGCGTGCCCCTGTTCGACAGCCAGGGGGAGCCGATCGGGATCCTCTCCGCGCTGTACCAGCAGCCGGTCGCGGAGACCGGGCTGGCCGTGGCCGTTCTCCGCACCTTCGCCGGCCGAACGGCCGCGGAGCTGGAGCGGCGGCGCACCGAGGAGCAGCGTCGGCGCTTCGAGCGCCAAGTGCAGCAGAGCCAGCGGCTCGAGAGCCTCGGGGTCCTCGCCGGCGGCGTCGCCCACGACTTCAACAACGTGCTCGGCGCGGTCATCGGCTACACCGAGCTGTCGCTCGCGATGGCCGGCGGCGGGACGCCGCTCGCGGCCAACCTGAACCAGGTGCTCAGCGCGGCGACCCCGGCCCGCGAGCTGGTGAAGCAGATCCTCACCTTCACCCGGCACGTCACCCAGGACAAACAGGTGGTGGCCGTCCCGCCGATCGTCGACGAGGCACTCCGTTTCCTCCGCTCCTCGCTGCCCGCGACGATCGACATCCGCGTGCAGGTCGACCGAGACTGCGGGCCTGTCCGCGCGGACGCCACCCAGCTCCACCAGGTGATCGTCAACCTGTGCACGAACGCCCACTACGCGATGCGCACCTCGGGCGGGATCCTCGAGGTCCGGCTGGAGAACGTCCTCGTCGACCCGCTGGTCGCCGCCGGCCTCGGGGGCGTCGCGCCCGGCCGGTACGCCCGCCTCTCCGTCGCCGACACCGGCTGCGGGATGGACGAGGCGACGCGCGAGCGGATCTTCGAACCCTTCTACACGACCAAGGCGCCCGGCGAGGGCACCGGCCTCGGCCTGGCGGTCACCCACGGGATCGTCTCGAGCCACTGTGGCGCCATCACCGTCTACAGCGAGCCGGGCCAGGGGAGCACCTTCCGCGTCTACCTGCCGCAGTGCGAGGGCGCTCCCGTCGAGGATGCCGTGGCCGCCGGGCCGATCGTCGGCGGCTCCGAGCGGGTCCTCGTGGTCGACGACGAGGCCTCGCTGGCCGAGATGGATGAGCAGATCCTCACCACGCTCGGCTACGAGGTCGCGCGCTTTACCTCCGGGCCCGAGGCGCTGGAGGCGTTCCTGCGGGAGCCCGACCGGTACGACCTGATCGCCACCGATCAGACGATGCCCGGCATCACGGGCCTCGAGATGGCCCAGCGCGTACATGCCGTCCGGCCGGAGCTGCCGGTGCTGCTCGTCACGGGCTTCAGCCACACGGTCAACGAGCCGGCGGTGCTCGAGGCCGGCGCCGATCTGGTGCTGATGAAGCCCTACACCGTCCGGCAGTTCGCCGAGGCGGTCCGCGGCGCCCTGGACGAGGCCTCCTCGCGCGCGCTCGAGATCGCCGCCTTCTAGAGCGGTTCCGCACAACCACCCGCCCCGCGGCGTGTCCCTACTGACTGTGGGGTTGGCAGGGGACTGCCTGCGCCGGGGCTCTTGGGCCGGCGTCGGACAGGAGCGCGCGGGAGCCGTGACGCACGAGGGCAGGATCGCCCGCGGGTCGCGACATGGGGACGAAGTGCTGCGGATCCAGCGAGCCGCGGTGGCCGAGGCAGGGAGGGCCCTGGACCTCGAGAACGCCGCCTCGGCCGTCCTGGGCGCCGCGCTCAGCCTGCCCGGCCTCGATGCGGGGGCCATGTACATCGCCGACCCCGCCGGGACCGCCCTCCACCTTGCGGCCCACGACGGCATCGGGCAGGAACTCGTCTCACTCACCCCCCGCGCCCAGACCGACGCGCGCACGGCCGAGGCCCTCTGGACGGAGGAGGCGCGCCGGCGCGAAGGCCTCCGGTGCGCGACCAGCATCGCCCTGAACCGCGCGGGCCGACTGGTGGGCGTGCTCCACCTGGCGTCGCACTCGCGCGAGTCGATCGACCCCTCCGCGCGCGCGGCGGCCGAAGCCATCGCCTCTGCCGCGGCCGAGGCCATGGACCACCTGCGCTCGATCCCGGACGCCGGAGCAAGCCTCGCCGACCTGCGCTGCCTGCTCGCTTCGGTCCAGGACCTCGTGGTCGTCGTCGGGGCCGACGCGACGATCCTCTACGCCGGCGCCGCCGCCGAGGCCCGCCTTGGCTACGCGCCGGGCGACCTCCGCGGCCAGCCCGCCGCCCGAATCCATCCGCGCAGCCGTCGGGACGAACTCGCCGCCGCCGTCGAGGCCACCCTCCGGCACGGCGCGGCCACCAGCCTGATCCCGCTGGTCACGCGCGACGGGGTGGAGATCCCGGCGGAGACACGCTACGTGCGCGGCCACTGGCGCGGCCGCCCCGCCCTCGTCGGCGTCTCGCGCGATATCACGGAGCGGGTCCAGGCCGACGCCGCCCGCGGCCGGCTCGAGGAGCAGCTCCGCCTCGCGCAGAAGATGGAGGCCCTCGGGCAATTGGCGGGTGGCGTGGCCCACGACTTCAACAGCATCCTCCAGATGGTCACGGCCGCGACAGAGTCGGCCCTGTCCTCGCTCGACGACGCCTCGCCGGCCCGGCAGGAACTCCGACACGTGCTCGAGGCGGCGGAACGCGGCTCGGCTCTCAGCCGCCAGCTCACCTCGCTCGGACGCCCGGCCGAGCCGCGGCTCGAGGCGCTCGACCTCCACGAGGTCGCGGCGGAGATGTCGCGTCTGCTGGCTCGGGTGGTCGGCAGGCACATCGAACTCGGCCACCGTCCGATCGGAGGCCCCTGCCGGGCCCTCGCCGACCGCTGCCACCTCGAGCAGGTGCTCATGAACCTCGTCCTGAACGCCCGCGATGCCATGCCCGAGGGCGGCGCCATCGCCGTGCGCACCGGAGTCGCCCTGGCGACGCCCCCCGGCGCCGACCCCGACGCCACCGACCGCTACGCGATGCTCGCCGTGACCGACTCCGGCGCCGGCATCCCCCCGGCAGACCTCCCTCGCGTCTTCGAGCCGTTCTTCACCACCAAGCGACAGCAGGGCGGAACGGGCCTCGGACTCGCGACCGTCTACGCGCTCGTGCAGCAGCACGACGGCTTCGTGACCGTCGAGAGCCAGGTCGGCCTGGGATCGACCTTCCGCGTGTTCCTCCCGCTCACGGAGACCGCGACCACCGACGCCGCACCGACCGCCACAGCACGCTCCCATGACCACGCCGGCCGGGGCGAGCGAGTCCTGATCATCGACAGCGACCGCCTGGTTCGCGGCATGGCCGCCTCAGCCCTCACACGAAGCGGGTACGCGGTGGTCGCGGCCGCCGACGGCGAGGGCGCCGCGGAGGCGCTCGCCCAGCACGCGGAGGCCGTCGACCTGGCGCTCGTCGATGTCCTCGCCCACCCCACGACCGGAGCCGTTGTCGGCGAGTTGCTCTGCCGCCGCCGGCCCGGGATCCCCCTCGTCCTGACCGGCTTCGAGGGTGAGCCGATCCACGTCACCGACGTCGGCACCCACCGGGGCCCCACGCTCCGCCTCACGAAGCCGTACTCTGTCGAGGCCCTGCTGCGGGGCGTACGCGCGCTGCTCGACGAGGCTGCGGGCGAGGAGTTCGTGGGCTAAGGCCCAGGCCGGCGGGCCACCTACCAGGCGACCGTCAGGGCTCGACGCTCGGCGGCGTCGCGGGCCGCCCGCTCGAGGGTGTCGTCGAGCGGCGCCGGCGGCAGGCTCATGCCGCGCCGGGCGAGCGCACGCTCGAGCAGCAGGTCGGCAAGCCACGGGTTCTTCGGCAGCAGCGAACCGTGGAGGTACGTCCCGAAGACGTTGCCGACGGCGCAGCCCTCGAAGCCGTCGCGCCCGTTGTTGCCCCCGCCGTGGACCACCCGCGCGAGCGGCGTGGCCCCGGGACCGAGGATCGTCCTGCCCCCGTGGTTCTCGAAGCCCACCAGCCTCGGCTTGCCCTCGCAGCCCGGGAAGCACGGCTCGGCGACGAGGTTGCCGATGATCCGCTTCTCGCCCGGGCGCGCCGGCTCGGTGTGAAGGTCGAGGAGCCCGACGCCCTCGAGCACCGTGCCGTCGGCATCGCGGTACTCGTGCCCGAGAAGCTGGTAGCCGCCGCAGACGACGAGGACTGCGGCGCCATCGGCCACCGCGGCGCGCAGACCGTCGGCCTTGCGCGCGAGAAGGTCGTCGGCCACGAGCCGCTGCTCGCGGTCCTGGCCACCACCCATGAAGAGCAGGTCCGCGTCATCGGGATGGAACTCGTCGCCGGGCCCGATCCGAACCAGCTCGACCGCGATCCCGCGCCACTCGCAGCGCTTGAGCAGCACGAGGATGTTCCCTCGGTCGCCGTAGATGTTCATCGTGTCGGGGTACAGCCACCCGATGCGAAGACTCCGCATGGCCCTCAGATCTCCTCCCAGAACACCCCGACCCGGCCCTCGGCTTCGAGCTTGCCCCGGAGATCGAGCATCGCGGTGTAGGTGGGCAGAACGTAGGCATGGCCGCCCGGCGGAACACTCGCGAGGGCCGTCTCGAGCGCCGCGCGCGGATCCTCGACCGTCGCGATCCGCCCCGCGTCGAACCCGGCGTACTTCAGCCGCACCGCCATGTCGTGAGCGCGCGTGCCGCTCGCGATGACCGGGTCGAGCCAGCCGGCGAGGCACTCGAGGTCGGCGTCCCAGATCCAGGAGACGTCGTGGCCGTCCGCCGTGTTGTCGTTGAGCGCGAGGACCCCCGGGCGGACCACCCCGGTCGCGCGGATCAGGCGCGCCGTCTCGTTGAGGCCGGCCGGGTTCTTGACGAGCATCAGGTGAGCGGCCCGCTCGCCGTCGAACCCGACGGGCTCGAGCCGCCCGAAGGCCGGCCCCGTTCGGGCGAGCGCCTCCACGATCGCCGCCGGCGCGATGCCCAGCACGCTCGCCGCGCAGGCCGCGGCCGTCGTGTTCGCGACGTTGTGGAGCCCGGGCAGCGGCAGCGAGAACTCGGCCTCCTCGCCCGAGGCCCAGCGGAGGTGAACCTGCTCCGCGAGCGCCTCCGTGAGTCGCGCGCGCTCCGCGACGAGGTACGGGGCGGGACGGCGCCGGCCGCAACCGGGACAGCGCCAACTCCCGATGTGCGAGCCGAAGCGGACCGCGTACTCCAGCGGGCTCCCACAGGCCTCGCAGTCGCTCGAGTCGGAGGCATGGTCGGCCTGGGGAACGGAGCGGTCGGGGCAACCGAGCCCGAACGCGGCCCGTTCGCCCGCGAACTGCTCGGCGATCCACCACACGAGCGGATCGTCCGCGTTCGCGACGAGCGTCGCCCCCCCGGGCAGACCGTCGGCGACGGCCTCGGCCAGGCGACGCGCCGTCGTGGCCAACTCGCCGTAGCGGTCGAGCTGGTCGCGGAAGAGATTGGTGATCACGAGAACGCGGGGGCCCAGGGCGCGGATCTCGCGCGGGGCGGCTCCCTCGTCCACCTCGAGCAGCGCCAGGTCGGCGTCGATCCGGCCGTTCAGCCCCGCGGCCTGGAGGAGCGTCGAGGTGAGGCCCTGGCGGAGGTTGGCGCCGGCCACGTTCCGCACGACGCGCAGACCGGCCGCCCGCAGGATGCCGGCGAGCATCTTCGAGGTGGTGGTCTTGCCGTTGGTGCCGGTGACCAGCACGACGCCCCGCCGGAGGTCGGCCGCCAGGCGCGTGGGGAGGTCCGGGCACAGCCGGAGCGCGACCTTGCCGGGGAGGCTGGTGCCGCCGCCACGACCCGTGCGCCGGGCCGCCCAAGCCGTCAGCTTGCCCGCCCAGACCGCGAGGAGCCTCATCGGGAGCCTCCGCGGGCGCGCCTCGTGCCGGCCGACACGCTACTGCCCCAGGACATGGCGGCGCAGGAAGGCCGTCGAGTACTCGCCGCGCCGGAAGAAGGCGTTGCGGAGGATCCGGCGGTGGAACTGCGCCGTCGTGTCGATCCCCTCCACGACCGTCTCCTCGAGCGCCCGGTCCATGCGCCGGATCGCCTCCTCGCGGGTCGCCGCGTGGACGAGCACCTTCGCGAGCAGCGGGTCGTAGTAGGTCGGCACCTCGTAGCCCGCGTAGCAGTGGGTGTCGACCCGGACGCCGGGGCCGCCGGGCATGACCCACTTGGTGATCGTGCCCGGGGAGGGGCTGAAGTTGCGGTCGGGGTTGCGCGCGTCGATCCGGCACTCGATGGCGTGGCCGACGGGGACCTGTGGCCGCGTGTGGCGCCACGGCTGCTTCTCGCCGGCCGCCACGAGGAGCTGCATCTTGACCAGGTCGACGCCGGTTATCAGCTCCGAGACCGGGTGCTCGACCTGGAGTCGCGTGTTCATCTCCATGAAGTAGAAGCGGTCCTCGCGGTCGAGAAGGAACTCGACCGTGCCGGCGCTCACGTAGCCGACGGCACGCGCCGCCTTGGTCGCGGCCTCGCAGATCGCCCGCCGGGCGGTCTCCGAGAGCGACGGCGCGGGGCCCTCCTCGAGCAGCTTCTGGTGGCCGGTCGTCTGAACCGAGCAGTCGCGTTCGAACAGGTTCACGACATTGCCATGCTTGTCGCCGAGGATCTGGACCTCGATGTGCTTGGGCTCGGCGATGTACTTCTCGATGTAGACCTCGGGATTGCCGAACGCCGCGTTGGCCTCGGCCCGCGCCAGCTCGATCTGCTTGAGAAGCTCATCGTCGTTGTGGACGATCCGGATACCCTTGCCGCCGCCGCCCGCCGAGGCCTTGATCATCAGCGGGTAGTCAAAGGCCTGGGCGACCTTGCGCGCGTCGTCGCGCGGGTCGATCGTCCCCCGCGTGCCGGGGACGACGGGGACGCCGGCGCGGTCCATCATCTCGCGCGCCTTCGCCTTGTCGCCCATCCGGTCGATGACGTGGGCAGGCGGCCCGATGAACTGCAGGCCCACCTGCTCGACCGTCTCGGCGAAGACCGCGTTCTCGGCGTGGAAGGCGATCCCGGGGTGGATCGCCTCGCACTCCGTGACCATCGCGGCCGAGATGATGTTCGGCATGTTCAGGTAGCTGTCGCGCACGGCGGGGCCGCCGATGCACACGGCCTTGTCGGCGACACGCACGGGCAGGCTGTCGCGGTCGGCCTCGGAGTGGACGATCACCGTCTGGATCCCGAGTTCCTTGCAGGCCCGGATGATCCGGAGGGCGATCTCTCCGCGGTTGGCGATCAGGATGCGCTTGAACATGGGTCGGGAACCTTCCTGGGGACGGGGGTGCGCCGGCGACGGCGGTTCACAACGCGTGGTGCTTCGGATACGGGCACGAGAGGCCGTACTTGCCGTTCTGGTACTGCTGCGGGTCGTAGACGTACGGGAGGCCGCAGAGCGGACAGGTCAGCTCCTCGGCCGAGCCCAGGTCCTTGCGCTCGGGCGGCGCACTGCGCTCGGGATCGCCGAGAACCCCGCCCGTGGCGGCCGAGATCCGGGCGCTGTACAGCCGGGCGGAGCAGTCCGTCTGCTCGGCGCGGTCGATGGCCTGCGCGGGGATCGACTGCTTCCTCCCCCCACCTCGCCCCGTGAGCGACGGCCCCCACATCCCCACCGAGACCAGCATGAGGATCAGAACGATGACCATCGAGACGAGCAGGCCGACCATGCTGCTCGCGCCCCGCTGCCGTCTAGGACTTCGGCTCCAGTTCAAAGAGAGCCCTCCCGTAGTCGACCGGCTCCTCGTCGCCCGCGAGGATCCCGCGGACGATGCCGTCCACCTCGGCGGCCATGTCGCGCATGACCTTGAGCGACTCCACGTACCCGAGGGTCTGCCCGGCCGTGACCTCCTGGCCGATCTCGACCAGTGGGGCGCCCCCGACCTCGAGACCGCGTCGGAACGTTCCGACGATCGGAGAGCGGATCACCCGGACCGAGGGAGTGGGTTCGCCGGACGGCGCGGCGGCCTCGACGGCCCCCGGCGCGGCGGCCTCGGGCTCCGGCTCTCCTGCCGCCTCGGTCCCCGCCGCCGACAGCGTGACGGCATAGCGCGAGCCCGAGCGAGGGTCGCCCGGATCGGCGCAGACCACGACCTCGAGGGCGTGGACCTCTTCCTCCTCGGCGATCCGGATCAAGCTCGCGATGATCTCGTGTTCGTCCACGCAGAGCCTCCTGTCGAGCAGACCGAGAGGGGCGCTCACGCCACCTCGAGCGTCGCGCCGCACTGCGGGCAGTCCAGTTCGAGCGGAGTGCTCCCCAGACGGGGCAGCGGGATCCGAGCGGCACAGGCGGGGCAGAAGACGACCCGGGCGCCGGGCTCAGGGGCGGCGCTCTCCGGCGCCACAAGCCGGGCCCGCAGCACGGTGACCTCGGCGGTCAGCTCGGCGACGCGCGTCGTCAGCGCGGAGACCTGGTCGACGAGGGCGACCAGCGCGCGGTCGCGGCGCTCGTCCTCGGTCAGCTCCTGGGCTTCCAGGAGGCCGCGCACGTATTCCAGGCGGCCTTCCATCTGGGCCATGGCCCGCTCCGTGTCGTGGTCCGCGGTCCGCGCCACCTACTTGCGCACCCGCTCGATGTACGACTTCGTGCGCGTGTCGACCTTGACTGTGTCCCCCTGCTCGATGAACAGGGGCGCCTGGATCGTCACGCCGGGATCGACCTTGATCGGCTTGGTGCCGCCCTGCGCCGTGTCGCCGCGCAGTCCGGGCTCGGCCTCGATGACCTTCAGCTCCAGATGCTGCGGCACCTCCATCCCGACCGGGGTGCCGTTGTAGTAGGTGACGCTGACCTCCATGCCCTCGATCAGCCACTCGGCATCGCCGCTCACAATGTCCTCGGCGAGGTCGAACTGCTCGTAGGAGTCGAGGTCCATGAACGTCCACTCCGAGCCGGTGCGGTAGACGAACTGCGTCGGGCGGCGCTCGACGAACGCCGGCTCGACCGACTCGCCGGCCGTGAAGGTCTTCTCAATGACCTGGCCGGTCGCGAGCTTGCGCAGCCGCGTCCGGACGAAGGTCCGACCCTTGCCGGGCTTTACGTGCTGGAACTCCACGATCGTGTAGACCTGTTGGTCGAGCACGATCGAGATGCCGTTTCGGAAATCCGCGGTGGTGATCACTCTGACGATCCTCCCAGATAGGCTCTCGCGCCCGCCGCCTGCGCCCTCCCCGGCCGCGTGCGGGCCTATAGAGGATAGTGAGTGGCCGCCCCTCTCGTCAAACCGACGCGGCCCCCGGGCCTCACGGCTCCCCGGCCCCCAGCCCCTCCACCGCCGCCGCGATCCGTCCCCGCAGGGCGTCGAGACGCTCGCAGGTCACCTCGCCGGTCTCCGTCGCCTCCGGGCTCCACGGGAGGCCCACGCGTAGCTCGCGCACGAGGGCGCGGGCCTCGACCAGCGCTCCCGCCGGCGCCCCGCCCCGAGCCTCGGCCGCCGCGAGCGCGCGCTCCAGTGTGCGGGCGTAGCGGGCGTCGTACCACGCCTGACGGATCCCCTCCCACTGTGGCGTGTCGAGGCTCTCGCCCGGGCGGTCCGGGTTCGGCAGCGTGATGCACGGCTGCCCGGTCTCCCCCGAGAAGTCATCGAACGCGTCGCCGCGCGGCCGCTGGAAGGTCCAGAAGGCCTGCCCGTCGGCCCCCGAGGCCCAGAAGAGGAAGCCGGCCGCGTGCCGGTTGCGCACGACGCTCCCCACCTGGCCCGGATAGCACCCTGCCGCGTAGTACCAGGCCTCCTGCCCCGCGCTGCGGCTCTCCGCGACGCGCCGCAGCGCCCGCTGACGGCTCGCGAGCCACCCGCCGTAGCAGTGGTAGGTCAGGTTCTGCCCGAGCGGGTCGCTGGGGAGGTAGCTCGAGGTGCAGTAGGTGGAGATCCCCGCCGCCGCCGCACGGGCGTACTCCCACGCGAACCGCTCGGGACTCCCCTCCTTCCAGTAGCCGGGCTCGTCGACACCCACGAAGACGGGCTCGCCCCAGCCGCGTGCCGCGTAGTCCCGTACGATCAGCCGGAGGAGATCCTCCGTCGCCCCCGCGAGCACGGCCGGTCGCCGCGCCGGCGGCCCGTCCATCACGGTCTCGGGGAGGCCAAGCTCCTCCGCGAGATCGTCGATCTCCTTCTCGAGCTGCAGCAGGAACGGCCCCGGCATACCGGACTGCCGGATGAGGCCCATCCCGCGGAGCGCCTCCTTGTCCCATGCCCACGCGGTCAGGCGGCCGTCGGTCCACGTGCCGCGCCCGCGGCAGGGCACGGTGGGCGAGGTGATCCCGTGCTCGCGCATGTCCCGCAGCTCGCGCAGGACCTGCTCGTCGGTCATCGCGCGCCAGCGGCCGAAGTCGGTGTACAGCGCCCAGGGCGCGGCGAGTTCGGCAAGGCGGAAGGGATGCACGGTCAGGCGGATCGGCAGCGGCCGGGCGCCGGCCCAGGCGAGTTCCCCCTCGTACAGCCCGGGCGCGGCGTCATCCGGAACCCGGATGCGCAGCGCGAAGCCGGTCGTCGCACGCGGGCCCGCACTGAGCCCCTCGGGCGCCCCGCCGAGGCTGTCGACGGGCCAGTGCCACGTGTTGCCGCGTCCGTAGTAGTCGGTCCTGCGGGCCGTGGCCGCCGTCGCCAGGATCTCGATCGCCGCGGGCTCGATGGCACGGTTGCCCGAGCGGAGCGCGGTGACGGCAGCGGACTCCGGGCCGGCCCCTCCCACGCCCACGACCACCACCTCACCCGGGCAAGCCGCGCGCGCGAGCGCTTGGCCCGGCTGCCCCGCGTCGACCTCGCGGTCGTGGGTGAGCCGGCCCACATCGGCGACGGCGTGGGGCAACCCGCGCTCCGCATGCGCGCCAGCCGTCGCGCTCGGCAGCTCGCACCAACGCCGCCCCCCGACCGTCGCGGTGTGAAGCCCCTCGGCCGGTGGCGCCGCCACGGCGGTGAGCGAGAGGGCCGAGACCAGCGCGCTTCCGGCGCTCCCCTGGAAACCCAGCCCGACCGTCACGCGCCGGTTCGTTCCGGGGGTGAACAGGTACCGCTCGACCGGGTGCCACCGGTCGGAGCGCTCATCGGAGCCGCCGATCGGCACCGCTCCCGTCTTGTCATCGCGCGGCGTGAACCAACCGTCGAGCGCCTGCTTGGTCGGATCCGCCGGCGCCACGAGGTCCGGGCTCAGGCAGTACTCGTACCGGAGAACATAGAGGGTGTGCGGTCGCGTCTCCGCGGCGACGGTGAAGCGCCCGCCGGGCCCGAGACGGATCGCGGCTCGGCCATCCTCGGCCTGGACGACCGTCGCCTCGCCCTCCGGGTCCCAGCCGCGGAGTTCGGGCGCGAGGGGCAGCGGAAGCAGTTCCCCGGAGCCCGGTTGGCTGAGCTGCGCGAGCCCCGCCGGCGCCGGCCCTCGCACCCCGCCCTGCCCGATGGAGCACCCCACGAGAACCGCGAGCCACACGATCAACGCAGCGACGCGCACGGCAACCGCCTCCTCGGGCGAGCGCGCGCGAACGACGCGGTCGCCGCTCAAGGGTTTCGCCGCGCAGGAGCGGGTCCTCCTTGCAGGGAACAGGAGCTGTGCCTGTGCCCGCGCTGGGGAGGTTCGATGGCCTGCTCGAGTGACCGGTACGCCAAGCTGCGCCTTGCGCTCGCGTTCGTGGTGGGGCTCGCGCTCATTCCCATCACCGCGCGCTGGCTTGCCGAGATCGAGTGGGTCCGGTACTCCGACAACGCGACCACGCAGTCGCTCTTCCCGCACGGTGTGGCGGTCGTCGTCTTCCTCGTCGCCCTCTCCGCCGGCGTCCGGCAGGTCTGGCCGGCCCTGGCCTTCCGCCCGCGCGAGATCCTGCTCTGCTACGTGATGGTCGCGATCGGCAGCCACCTGGCCGGCCACGACATGATTCAGATCCTGCTCTCGGCCATCGCCTACGTGGTCCGCCAGGCCACGCCGGACAACAACTGGGCGACGCTGATCCACCCCTACCTGCGGCCGTGGACCATCCCCGCCGACGGTCCGGGCCTCAAGGCCTTCTTCGAGGGCGGCTCGAGCATCGCCGCGCCCGGCGTCGCCGAGGCGTGGCGGGTCCCCCTCACGGCCTGGGCCGGCTTCACCCTGACGTTGTGCGCCGTGATGCTCGGGCTCTCGAACCTGCTCCGGCGGCAGTGGGAGGATGAACGGCTCACCTACCCCATCGCCCAGGTCCCGCTCGGACTCACGCGCGACAACGGCCGGGTCCTGCTCGACCGGCTCTTCCTCGCCGGGATCGCCATCGGCATCCTCCCCGCGCTGATGAACACCATCAAGCACTTCCATCCGATCTGGCCCGGGCTCCGGGTGCAGGTCCACTACATGCCGCCGCTCGAGGGCGTCTACGGCTACGCGGGGGCCTTCCCCGTCTGCTGGCATCCGTTCGCGTTCGGCCTCGCCTACCTCATCCCGACCGACCTCGCCTTCTCGTGCTGGTTCTTCTACCTGTTCGTGAGCTGGATGCGGGTGCTGGCCGCCGCCCTCGGCTTCCGCGAGTACAACGGCTTCCCGTACCTCGGCCAGCAATGCACGGGGAGCCACATCGGCCTGACCCTCATCGTCCTGTACAACGCCCGGCGGCACATTGGGCGCGTGTGGCGGGGCCTGTGGCGAGGGTCCGACCCGGGCGAGGACGAGGCCCTTCCCTACCGGCTCTCGATGGCCCTGGTGGTCGCCGGCTCGCTGGTGCTCCTGTGGTGGCTGCACGCGGTGGGGCTGCGCTGGGCGACCGCGGTGGTCTACCTGGCCCTGTTCCTGACCTTTGCGACCGCCGTGAGCCGGCTCCGGGCGGAGTACGGGCTCCCGACCAACGAGCTGTTCCGACGGGGCGCCGACTGGGTGCTCCTCACCACGCTCGGGACCCGGAGCTTCTCCCGCCAGGAGCTAGTCGGCATCGGGCTGATGAACTGGCTCGGGCGGACCCATCGGCAGCTTCCGATGCAGGTGCAGTCCGACATGCTCGAGGTCGCCCGGCGCTCGGGACTGCGGATGCCGACGGCCGGCTGGGCCATCCTGGCCGCCACGGTGGTGGGGATCCTCGCGGCGAACTGGGCGCTGCTCGACGTCTCCCTCCGCACGGGGATCGCGACCGCCAAGGTGGCCGGGCCGGCGAACTGGGCGTTCGGCCCCGAGCCGTGGAACGACCTCGGGAGCTGGATCAACGACCCCAAGCCCCCCGACCTGCGCCAGGGAGCAGGCTTCGCGGCCGGGGCGCTGTTCTGCATCCTCCTGCAGAAGGCCCGGACGAAGTGGGTCTGGTGGCCGTTCCATCCGGGCGGGTTCGTCGTCTCCGCGAGCTACGGCCTGCCCCGGCTGTGGGTGCCCCTGTTCTTCACCTCGACCGCGAAGGGGCTCTTGCTGCGGTACGGAGGCCACCACGCCTACCTGCGGCTCAAGCCCCTGTTCCTCGGCCTGATCGTCGGCGAGTACTGCTCGGCCATCGTCCGCACGTTGATCGATCTCGGCTGGAGGATCTACTTCCCCGCCGAGTCGGGCATCGGCGGCCTCTGAGGGCGCAGGTGGGCCCCCGTTAC